>SFFW01000001.1 GCA_004556755.1 Clostridiales bacterium
TTTTATTGAATCAATATAACGCGCAACAATTTGTTGCCTCCCGAAGAAATAAGTATCGTCGGTTAAAGGCAGGGTATATCCAAACAAATCTAATCCAAAAAAATACTTTTTCAATTTGTTGCGAACATACCATGGATCGTTTTTGTTCTCTGTTACTTCTTTTGTGGAAAACGGAACAATAATCCGAACAATTTCGCTACTGGCCGAAGCCTTTATCCAATTCTCAACATCAATATCATCTGATAAAAAGAAGCAATTTAATGCATCTACGCGACCGGCAAATGGATATTGCCTATATAGCTCATCAATAGCTTGGATTGCACGAGCCTCCATATGATCATACGGTGAATATATAAGCAAAACTTCCTTTTCAAAGCCAAATGACTCTTTCATATAATCCTCTGGCTTCAAGATATAGGCATATACCATAGTGTTTGAAATGTGTCTTTCTGTTGCAAACGATATATCAAACCCGTTTAAAAAAATCTTCACTATATCGGCATTTCCCTTGTGATTGTTAAAAAAAGCATTTTGAGCTTCTTGATGAATGATCCCCATTGAGGCATGTCTCCAATCTTAGCAAATTTGCAATAAAAAACCTGTCGATATCTGCGATTAAGTGTATATATTATATACCAGAATGCGAATGGATTTCAAGACAGTAATCATTGTTTGATACATACGGTTTGTAGTTGATACGAATGGAAGTATATGATATAATCAATTTGACGCTAGGCGGAATAGTGCTACCAGTTTTATCCCGGGAACGTAGAGTTCCAGAAAGGAGGTAGTGCTATGAGAGAAAAGCTCGAAACCGCCCTGACTGTTCTCGAGAAGATCTGTACTGCTATCACCATAGTAGTCGCGGCTGCTCGGAAGATCGCATCCATATGGGATGTTGGAAAGAAGGGATAAGAATTCCTTCAAAAGCGTCAGGGCACATAGTCTTTGGATTATGTGCCTTTTTTTGCATTCTTTTTTATCGCCGCACCGCATTGAGATGTATAGCTCCGTCTTGTCCCTGTGCACCACGATGTAATCCACCATAGTCTTTATGAACGCAGGGGTATCAGGATCGTAGATATCTCTGGACGCCGTTTATTTCATTTTAAATCCAGCGCACCGAACAATTTCCGCGATGGCGTTCATAGCCCGCTTCGGGCTGCTGTAGTCCCTGATCCGATCGTCGATCCGTCCGTTGCGGATCACCCACACCATAGGGATACCATAGCTGATCCAGATTTTGATTGCGAGTGTGTCGGCGCTCTCGCCGTACCACGCCACCTGTACCTTGCGATTCCATTCACGGCAGTATACCTCGCAGCCAGTAGGTGTTTTGGCGCCGGTGTTGATGAGGCCGTTCTGCTCAATGATCTGGTTGAAGTCCTTGTTTGCTTTTTCGATTGTCATTGAGTTTTCCTCCTTGCGTTTGTTACAACAAACAAGCCAGAGAAAACCTAAAAAGTCCAGACCTAAAAGCAAAAGACAGCAGCCACACGGAACAATTCCATGTGGCTGCTGCTTTTTTGCCGCTTGTAGGTGTCAACCGAATGCTATTTTGTTTAACACTCCGGCGAACACGCTTCGGCGGTGCTTTCTTTTGCTATTAGGCTTACAGATCCTTTAAGATGTTCAGAAGCAAGGTCCAAGTCCTTGCGGTGGAAGCTATGTCAAGCTTTTCGTTGACGGTGTGAATATCGTGGATGTCGGGTCCTATGGACACGCAGTCAAGCCCGTCTATCTTAGACGAAAACAGACCGCACTCAAGTCCGGCATGGATAACGTTTATCACGGGCGCTCTGCCATACTGAGCGGAAAAGGCGTTGACGACCGCATCACGCAGCGGAGAGTCCTTGCGATATTCCCAAGCGGGGTACTCGGAACCACAGTCAGCAGTGCCGCCGCAGTCAACGATAACATCGGAGACAAGCTTTATAAGTCCTTCCTTTTCAAGCTTTACGGAGCTTCTGAGGCAGAAGGTCATGCTCACGGTGTCGCCCTCGGTGTTAAGCACGCCGAAGTTAAGCGAGGTTTCGACAAGACCCTCGATGTCGGCGCTCATGGTCTGCACGCCGTCGGGAACCCTGCACATGGCGGATATGACGGAGGCTGCCGACTCGTCGTCTGCAACGGAAATGACGCCGCTTCCGAGAATTTCAAAGCTAACATATGCATTGGGGTCGGTGCTTGCTATGCGCAGCTTTATGAGTTCACCCTGAGCCTCTGCAATGTGACGGACAAGCTCTGCTTCGTCTGTCGGGAATGCTATGACCGCCTCGGAATGATTTGCAATGGCGTTATCCTTTTCGCCGCCGTCGAGCGACACAAGATGCACATTCTGCAATGCACAAAGCTCGTGCAGCAGCTCACCCATAAGCTTGTTGGAGTTGGCTCTCCCCTTCTGTATCTCGGAGCCGGAGTGACCACCGGTCAGACCGCTGACCGTCAGCTTTGCGGTGAGGTACTCGCCCTCGGTCCTCTTTAGCTCAAACTGACCGTAGACTCTTGCACCGCCTGCGCAGCCGACAGTTATTATGCCCTCGTCCTCCGAGTCGATGTTTATCATTCTGCGACCCTTGAGTACGGAGGTGTCAAGAAAGACGGCGCCATCCATGCCCGTTTCCTCATTTATCGTGATGATCGCCTCAATGGGAGGGTGCGGAATGTCGTCACTGTCCATGAGCGCCATTATCATTGCGACGGCAATGCCGTCGTCGGCGCCGAGGCTCGTTCCGTCAGCCCAAAGGTACTCACCGTCGGTCTTGAGCCGGAGACCGTCCCGCTCAAGGTCAATGTCGGATTCGGGGGTCTTGACTGCGACCATATCCATGTGTCCCTGGAGTATGACGGTCTGATGCGTTTCGTATCCGGGAGTCGCAGACTTTCTGATTATTACGTTGCCGACCTCGTCCTGAATATAGTCAAGACCACGCTCGGCGGCAAATTTGCAGCAAAGCGCACTGATCTGATTCGTGTTGTCCGAACCGTGCGGAACGGAGGAGATCAGTTCAAAAAACTTAAAAACCTTTTCGGGCTTCAATTCACAAACATTCATAACAACACCTCATTCCCATTTTGACCACACGTCCGGGCAATAGCCGACGGTGGCTTTCTTCCCGTTTCTTACGACGGGAGTTTTGATAAGCCACGGACATTCAAACAGCTTTTGGAGCTGTGCATCCTGACCTGCAAGATATTTTAACAGAGGGTAGTCGGGGTCGGACTCGTTTACCATCGCATCAAGCCCAACGGCGCTTTTGACCGAATTAAGCTCTCCCCTGCTCATGCCGTATTTCATTATATCGACAAACTGATATTTGATCCTTCGCTCTTTAAAGTAGCGTTCGGCCTTTTTGGTGTCAAAGCACTTTGATTTGCCGAATATCTGTATGTTCACAGCGCCCTCCTGAAAATGTTGTAAAGGTTATTCCAAAATATATCCCGCACACAGTCCTCACTAAAGTTGCGGCGCAGCAGCTCACAGTAGAGCTTTTCAAGATCCTGTACGCCGGTAATGCCGTCCGGCAGAGAATCAACGCCGTCAAAATCGCAGCCGAGGAACACCGAGTGCCGTCCGCCGAGGGACAGAAAATGCTCTATATGTGAGACGACGGAAGCAATGTTCTTCCCTCCGCCGAGAAAATCGGGATAAAGGTTTACTCCCGCTCCCCCACCGCACTTTACAAGCTCGGTAAACTGTGCATCCGTCAGATTGCGCTTATGGCGCATCACAGCAGCGGAATTTGAGTGACCGGCAATAACGGGCTTGCGGCTTATTGCGACAACGTCGTAAAATCCGGCTTCGGAAATGTGCGACATATCAAGCAAAATTCCAATCTCCTGCGCCCGCATGACGAGGTCACGCCCTGCATCTGTGAGACCGCCGCCTTCGGCAAGCGCCGCTCCGCAGTAGCGGTTCTCAAAATTCCACGTCGGGTGAATACATCTCACGCCGAGAGAATACGCCCGCTCAAGCGTTGTGAGCTGTTCGGCGCCCTCAACGGAGATGAAAGCAGCGATCTTTCCCTCCGCCGTTGCCAGATCAATATCGTCGGCGGTAAGGCAAAGCCGCACAATATCGCCGTTTGCGCAAAGCTCCGAATTGAGGCGCATAAGCATCTGCTCGGCAGGAGCTTGCGGCTCATGCTCGATCTCCGTGCAAACGGCAAACACCTGTGCGCACGGTGAGTAGCGGCTAAGGCGCTCAAGATCAAGCTGAAGCGAGTTTGAACGAAGATGCGCATTTGCGGCAGCTGCCTCAACTATCGTATCGCAATGGCAGTCAAAAAGCGGAATACTCATACTTCGGATATGAGCGGAAGGATCATCGGGCTGCGCTTCGTCGCCTTGTACAGATAGGCGGAAACGCTGCTCTTTATGCGGCTCTTTATCGAGGACCAGTCCTTGATGCCCGCATCCTGACAGGCGCTGACCGCCTCTCTCGTGACACGTCTCAGCTCCTCAAGAATCTCCTCGGCCTCTTTAACGTAAACAAAGCCTCTGGTGAGGATCTCAGGCTCCGCAAGCATTGCATTGTCCCAAGACGAGAGAGTGACGACGACCACGACCATACCGTCCTCGGCGAGCCTGTGACGGTCACGCATTACGACGCTTCCGACGTCGCCGACGCCCGTTCCGTCGACCATGACGGCGCCGGACTGCACACTGCCGTTGAGCTTTATGCTCTTTTTCGTTATCTCGATCACCTTTCCGTTTTCGGCGATAACGACGTTTTTCGGCGGAACGCCCATGAGCTTACCCAGCTCTGCGTGTTTGACGAGCATACGGTATTCGCCGTGTACGGGGATAAAGTACTTGGGCTTTACGAGAGCGAGCATCATCTTCTGCTCCTCCTGCGAGGCGTGACCAGAAACGTGGAGGTCGGTGTTGCGGTCGTAAATAACCTCAGCGCCCTTATGGAACAGCTCGTCGATGACCTTGCTTATCATGTTCTCATTGCCGGGAATGGCGGATGCGGACACGATGACCCTGTCGCCCGGCTCTATGTTTATCTGCCGGTGTTCGGAGAACGCCATTCTGTAAAGTGCGGACATGGCTTCGCCCTGACTGCCGGTCGATATGATGACCACCTTGTTTTTCGGCATCTTATTTAGCTGTGCTATGTCCATGAGGACGCCCTCCGGCACACTGAGATAGCCGAGAACGGTCGCCACTCTGAGGATATTCTCCATGCTGCGCCCCGTGATGCCGACCTTGCGCTTGTACTTTGCCGCAACATCAATGATCTGCTGCAAGCGGTAAACGTTCGAAGCAAAGGTCGTCACAATGATCCTCTGGTCGCAGTTTTTAAACAGTCTGTCGAAGGTCTCTCCGACCTTCATTTCGGAGACGGAATAGCCAGGCTTTTCAACATTCGTCGAGTCGCTGAGCAGAGCCAGCACGCCCTCGTTGCCGAGCTGACCCAAGCGAGGCAGGTCGATCATTTTGCCCTGTATGGGGGTGATGTCGATCTTAAAGTCGCCGGTATGGATTATCGTGCCGAGAGGCGTTTTGATTGCAAGCGCCACGGCGTCCGCTATGCTGTGGTTGACGTTTATGAACTCGATCGTAAAGCAGCCGAGACGGAAGCTGTCGCCCGCCTTCTTCGTGAATATCTGCGTATTGTAAAGCAGGTCATGCTCCTCAAGCTTCAGCTCAACGAGCGCAGCGGTGAGCGGCGTTGCGTATATGGGAACGTCGAGCGCCTTCATAACGTAAGGTATAGCGCCGATGTGGTCCTCGTGACCGTGGGTAAGGATGATTCCCTTTATCCGAGAGGCGTTTGCCTTCAGATAAGCTATATCGGGTATAACAATGTCAATGCCGTACATCTGCTCGTCGGGAAAGCCGAGACCGCAGTCTACAACAATGATGTCGGAACCGCATTCAAATGCGGTCATGTTTTTGCCGATCTCTCCGAGACCGCCAAGGGGTATGATTTTAATTTTTGGTGTCATAATTACTCCGTTTCGTAGTTTTCCGAAAAACGCAAAACAAAGGGAGCCTCGATGCACCCACAGTGCAGCGAGGTGACTCCCCCCCAACATATTTCGGTATGTAGCTTATTTCCGTTATAAAGGGATTATATCCCTAAATTCACATTTCAATTCTGCCCTCGATCGCACGCAGAAGCGTTGCGTCGTCGGCAAATTCAAGGTTCGAGCCGACGGGAATACCGTAGGCAAGTCTGGTGACCTTGACGTCAAAGGGCTTTAAAAGTCTTGAGATATACATTGCCGTAGCGTCACCCTCGGTGTCGGGGTTCGTTGCCATTATTACCTCGGAAATCTCACTGTCCTCGTCGGCAACACGCTTAATAAGCTCGGCAATGCGCAGATCGTCGGGACCTATCCTTCCGATGGGCGAAAGAACACCGTGCAGAACGTGGTAAAGTCCGTTATATTCCCTGCTGCGCTCAATGGAAAGCACGTCGCGAGGCTCGGCAACGACGCAGACGGTGCTTCTGTCTCTGCGGTCGCTTGCGCATATTGAGCAGATCTCGTTCTCGGTGAGGTTGTGGCAAATGCGGCAGGTGCAGACGTTTGCCTTTGCGTCGAGTATTGCATTTGCAAAGCTCTCGGCCTCGCCTTCGGGCAGCGAAAGAACGTGAAAAGCCAAGCGCTGAGCGCTCTTTCTGCCGATACCGGGAAGAGAAGCAAATTTATCTATAAGAGTTTCGAGTGAAGCAGGAAAAAATGACATGGCGTTAACTCCGATTTATGCGTTTCTTATTGCGGCTATTTGTGCCGCTCTGTCGGCTTTCCCGAACACGGCGCTTCCGGCGACGAGTACATTTGCGCCGGCGGCTTTGCAGAGCTTTGCGGTGACAGGATCGACACCGCCGTCGACCTCAAGCTCGCAGTCAAGGCCACGGCGCTCTATCTCGTGGCGCAGCTCTTTGATCTTAGGAAGCTGATCGGGCATAAAGCTCTGCCCGCCGAAGCCCGGCTCGACCGTCATAACGAGAACGAGGTCAAGGCGCTCGATAAAGGGATAGAGGACGGCTGCGGGAGTGCGGGGCTTTACGGCAAGACCTACCTTTTTGCCCTGAGCCTTTACGACGTCTATCGCATCTGATATGTTCTGATAGGAATCCGCCTCGACGTGGAACACGACAAGGTCTGCACCCGCATCGCAGAATGCCTTTGCGAAGCGAAGCGGCGTCGTTATCATAAGATGCACGTCAATAAACATATCCGTTATCTTGCGGAGGGACTTTAAAACCGGAATGCCTATCGAAATATTCGGGACAAATTCCCCGTCCATAACGTCAAAATGGATGTAATCCGCACCGCCGGAGCGGATGTCGGTGATCTCGTTTCCGAGGCGAGAGAAATCGGCGGAGAGAATGGACGGAGCAATTTTTATCATGCGATTAACCTCTTATATTGCAAAAGCATAGAATGTTACAGCGGAGGGTGCGCACCCAAGGCTTTTATATATGCACGGGGGATGCTCTTAAAAGGGCGTCCCCTGTCTGCATAATTTTACATAAATATTATACTACACAATATGTTGATGTGCAATAGTCAATAAAGCGAATATCATGGCGAAAGCAACAACTGTCTTGACTGCAATATATATAACATGATATGATATTTACATATTGAAGAAAGAGAGAGATGCAAATGAAATTCTGCCCCAACTGCGGCAAACAGACGGATGACATTCACCCGTTCTGCTCCGCCTGCGGATACAAATTCCCCGCTGCTGCGCCGTCAAACAACGCATATGCGTATCAGACCCCGCCGACGCAGCCGCCCGTTAAGACCAAAAAGAGCAAGACTCCGCTGATAATCATTATTGCGGTCATTGCCGTGCTTGCCATTGCTGCCGCGCTGTTCTTCGTCACGAACATTTTCGGAAATCACGTTATCCAGGCTACCGAATTCCGCAGATATAATGACGGCGAACTCTCCTTTAAGTGCGAAAGAGAATTTGACAGCAACGGTGATATGACAGAGCAAGTCAATTATTACTATGATGAATATGGAGATGTCTACTGTAAAGATATTTACACCTATGAGTATGACGGAAAGCACAACCGGACCGGGTACACCTATAAGTCTGTATATTATGACGAGTACGGCGATGTTGAAGATACGTACGAGTATAAATACAATATTGAAGCATACAAGGAAGACGGTCTTTGGTATTATGAAGTATACGATGAACACGGAGACTTACGTTGGACCGATGTATACGACAAGCACAGAGAACGTGTTCAGCAGCTTGATGAGGATGGCAACATTACATACAAAGCAGAATACAAATACGACATATTCGGCAGACTGATAAGCAGCAAAGAGAAATACTATGAAGATAATATATGTACTGAATGGTATGAACTAGAGTTTGAATATGACGGTGGTGAAATAATCGGCACATTTTCAGACGCATCCAACTGGGATGAATACTCAAGCTCTTATAAAGGCTATGAAGGCGTCTACGAGTGGAACTTCTACTACTTCTGGTAACGAATAAAAAATAAGCGGAAAGCATTAGCTTTCCGCTTATTTTTTATTCCGCTGCTTCGGGCAGCTTGCACACGTCGATCCATTCGACGGCGTTTGAATACTTAAACAGCTCGTCAAGGTTAAGCTCTATTGCGCTGCTGGGACTGCCGACTGCGGGGAAAACGGTCTCGAAGCGCTTAAGGCTGTCGTCAAGATACACGTCGATGCCTTCGTTAATTCCGAAGGGACACACCCCACCTACGGGATGCCCCACGAGACTGAGGACCTCATCGGGAGTGAGCATTTTCGCTTTCATGTGGAACTTTTCCTTGAACTTGTGATTGTCGATCCTCGCATCGCCGGCAGCAAGGATGAGTATGCAGCCGTCGCCGCTTTTAAAGGACAGCGTTTTTGCAATGCGTGCGCCCTCGACTCCGAGAGCAAGAGCCGCAAGCTCGACCGTTGCGCTGGAGACGGTAAACTCCCTTACCCTGTCCTCCATGCCGAACTGACGGAAATATGCACGGCCTTTTTCGATTGACATTTATAACACCTCAAATCAGCACAAGTTTATTGTAATTTTTCTTGCCTCGGCGAAGAACGACGCCGGCTTTAAGCTCGTTCTCGGTAAAGGAGACGGAAATGTCGGTGATCTTAACGTCGTTTGCGCTGACTCCGCCCTGCGTGATATTTCGTCTCGCCTCGGACTTAGACGCACACAGACCGGACTTTACAAGGGCGGTCATAATGTCAAGCTTGCCGTCGGAAAGGTCATCGCTGCAAAGCTCGGTACATGGCATATTGCTGTCGTCAGCGCCGGAGCCGAACAGCGCCTTTGCAGCTTCCTCGGCTTTCTTGGCTTCCTCCTCACCGTGAACAAGTGCGGTAAGCTCGTATGCAAGGATCTCCTTTGCACGGTTGAGCTGGCTGCCCTCCCAAGACTCCATCTCGTCTATCTGCTCAAGAGGCAGGAAGGTCAGCATACGGATGCACTTTAAAACGTCGCCGTCGTTCACGTTGCGCCAGTACTGGTAGAACTCAAAGGGACTGGTCTTGTTCGGATCGAGCCAAACCGCACCGGATGCCGTTTTACCCATCTTCTTGCCCTCGGAGTTTAATAGGAGCGTTATCGTCATGGCGTGAGCGTCCTTACCCAGCTTGCGGCGGATAAGCTCGGTACCGCCGAGCATATTGCTCCACTGGTCGTTTCCGCCGAACTGCATATTGCAGCCGTAGTGCTGGAACAGGTAGTAGAAGTCGTAGCTCTGCATTATCATGTAGTTAAACTCAAGGAAGCTGAGTCCCTTCTCCATGCGCTGCTTGTAGCACTCGGCACGGAGCATATTGTTAACGGAGAAGCAGGCACCGACCTCACGCAGAAGCTCAACGTAATTGAGCTTTAAAAGCCAGTCTGCGTTGTTGACCATTATCGCCTTGTCGGGTCCGAAGTCGATAAAACGCTCCATCTGCTTTTTAAAGCAGTCGCAGTTGTGCTGAATGGTCTCTACGGTCATCATGCTGCGCATATCCGTTCTGCCGGAGGGGTCGCCGACCATTCCCGTGCCGCCGCCGACGAGAACAACGGGCTTGTTGCCCGCCATCTGCAAGCGCTTCATAAGGCAAAGCGCCATAAAATGACCGACGTGCAGCGAATCGGCGGTAGGGTCAAAGCCGATGTAGAAGGTCGCTTTGCCGCTGTTTATCATTTCTTTGATTTCTTCTTCGTTGGTGACCTGAGCTATAAGGCCTCTGGCTACCAGTTCCTCATAAATTCCCATTTTAGTTTTCCTTTGCCTTAATTATCATATTTTCCGCAATCTCTGCCATTCTACCGATTATCTCACTGCAGTTTGCACCGCTGCGCTTGAGATCGAGGCAGCGTATATAGTTATACTCATCATTGCAGGCCGAAACGCAGTTTTTTGCAAGCTCCGCAATTTTGACCTTTGCCTCGGCGTTATCCGCTTCGTTGAACGGGCAGACAAGACCGAGCGCCATGACCGCGCCCGATATGGCTCCGCATATCTCGCCGCTGCGAAGTCCCCCGCCGAAGCCGGCAGATATGGCGAGCGCCGCAGAATCGTCAAGACCCGTATACTCCTTGCAGGCAGCCAAAACGGATTGGGCGCAGTTAAAGCCTGCTGCGTGATATTCAAGTGCTTTCTCTTTAATGTTGCTCATTTTTATCGCTCCTTAAAAATGATAAGCCCCCTGTCCTTTCGAACAGAGGGCGTTATTTACGCTGTACCACCTCTGGGTCACCGACACCTCACAGTGCCGGACTCACGAAGTCTGAGACTTCTGCGCAGTATCGGGCGCACCCGTCAGAGCCTACTGTGATTTCGGTCTGCCGCTCGGCGCCGTATTCGGAAGCTGCCACTCTCCCCTTTTCAGCAAACAGGGTCTCTCTGTGCAGACGGCAAGCTCTTACTTCTGCGCTTCGTTGCGTTTTCCACGTGATTATACAAAATCAAACGCTTTTTGTCAACTTGTATTTATCGGCGGCGGAAAGCTGTTCCTCTGCGCTCGCAAGGGTCAGCTCGGTGATGTTGTCGCCGCCGTGCATACGGGCAAGCTCACGACACCTTCCCGCTCTGTCAAGCGGATGGACCTCGGTGTATGTCCTGCCGCTGCGCTCGGTCTTGACGATAAGCTCGTGATTGTCCGCAATTGCGGCGATCTGCGGCAGATGCGTAATGCAAAGCACCTGCTTGCCTCTGGAAATATCCGAAAGCTTTTCACCGACACGTTGCGCCGCAATGCCGGATACGCCCGTGTCGATCTCGTCAAATACCATGGCATCTACGGGGTCATTTGCGGAGAACACGGTTTTCAGAGCCAGCATTATACGGCTAAGCTCACCGCCGGAAGCGATCTTGCTTATTGGAGCCAAAGCCTCTCCGGCATTTGCGGATATGAGGAATCTGACCGTATCGGCGCCGCTTGCGTCAAAGCCGACCTCGGAACCGATGGGACTTATCTCGACCGAGAATCGGACGGACGGCATACTGAGGTCACGAAGCTCGGCGGAAATGCGAGCCTCAAGAGAGCGGGCAGCGACGCTGCGTTTTGCACTCAAGACCTTTGCCGCACTACAACAGCTTTGGGTAATACCCTGAAGCTTTTTTTGCAGCTTTATGAGCATATCGTCGGCATACTCAAGCTCCGAAAGTTTTTGACGGCAGTCGTCGAGATGCTTAAGAAGCTCGGCTTCATCCATGTTGTACTTGCGCCGAAGCTTCCGCAGGAGCGAGAGCCTTGTCTCCAAAGCGTCGTACTCCTCAGGCGAAAAATCAAGAGTGTATCTGAAATCCCGTATCCTCTCCGCAGCGTCGTACAAAAGGGACGATGCGTTTTTGAGGTTCTCGGCGGTTTCGGTAAAATCTTCGCTCACAGCCGATGCCTTGACGATAAGCGACGCTGCCGAGTCCACCATGCCGACCGCATTTTCGTCGGCATCGTAAAGCAGGGAGTATGCAGCGTCAAGCGCCTCGGTGAGCTTTTCGGAGTTGCGCAGAAGATCACGTCTGGCGGAAAGCTCATCCTCCTCGCCGATGCGAAGCCCTGCGTTTTGAAGCTCCTCGATCCGGTAGTTTAAATCGTCTGCCATGCGCTGCTTTGAAAGCTCGTCCATCGACAGACGTTTTATCTCCTTTTTGCAGGCAAGGTATTCGCCGTAATTCTTCGCAAACTCCGTGCGCTCCGCATCGTCCTCGGCAAAAGCGTCAAGATAAGAGAGATGACGCTCCTCGTCCATGAGCTGCCTGCCGTCGTTCTGACCGTGAATGTCGAGCAGATATGCGCCAAGCTCACGCAGCTGCGCAACGGACACGGGAACGCCGCACACACGGCAGCTGCTTCTGCCGTCTGCGCCGATCCTGCGCTGTATTATTATTTCGCCGTCACGCTCGATATCGTTATCCTCAAACCACTTGTCTGCGGCGTCGGTCTCAAAGACCGCAGAAACGACGCCCTTGTCCGCTCCGGTACGGATAAGCTCCCTGCTTGTCCTTGCACCGAGGACGGCTCCGAGGGAGTCAACGATTATTGACTTGCCTGCACCGGTCTCGCCCGTGAGTACGGTAAGCCCTTTTTGAAATTCGATATCGGCTTTTTCGATAACGGCAATGTTTTCGATATGCAGCTCCGTCAGCATTGGAAAACCTCTTTATCAGAACATTTTTTCTATCTCGTGGCAAAAATTGCTTGCCGACTGATTGTCCTTCATTGCAAGAAATGCGGTGTCGTCGCCCGCAAGGGTGCCGACAAGATTGTCTATGTGCATCGCATCAAGCGTCGAACAGGCGGCGGACGCCAGTCCCGGCAGCGTTTTGATGACGACTATATTCTGTGCGACCGAATATGCGGTCACGCTCTCACGGAAGATTTTGCGAAGCCGAAGCTCGTGGTCCGTGTTTTTGGTTTTGCCGTTTACGACGTAGTGGTATTTGCCGTTTTCACCAAGCTCCTTGACGAGCTGGAGGTCCTTAATATCTCTCGAAAGCGTTGCCTGCGTGCTTGCTATCCCCTTCTCCGCAAGCGCCTCGATAAGCTGTCCCTGCGTTTCTATGTCATGCTCCGAGATAATTTGAAGTATAACGTTTTGTCTTGCTGTTTTCATTTTCCGCACTCCTAATTGTTTTTGTAGAGAAGCTTATCAAAGGTGGAATCGTAAAAGCTCTTTGTGCCGAAATGCACGAGATTCACAGTCTTTTCGGATTGCCGCACTTCCAAAATATCGTTGTTCATAAGCTCGATCCCCTTAGTCCCGTCAACGGAGATGAAGGCACGACGGTCGTGCAGCTTTTCGGTTTTTACGGTTATGCGATGATCGGGACCGAGAACGAAGTTCTTTGCACCCATAACGTGAGCGCATATCGGCGAGAGAATGAAGTTCTTTGCCTCAGGCTCGACGATGGGGCCTCCGGCAGACAACGAATATCCGGTGGAACCCGTCGGCGTTGCAATGATTATACCGTCGCCGGAATAGCTCATCACCTTGTCGCTGTCGCACCATGCGGTGAGCTTTATGCAGTCGCCCATCCCGTGAATGACCGCATCGTTAAGCCCGCTGTCTGAAAAGACACATTCGCCGCCTCTGATGATCCTTGCTTCAAGCATCATGCGCCGACTCTCGATATATTCGCCCCGTGCAGCATTGACTACCAGCTCGACCTCATCCGGCTCAAGCTCCGACATGAAGCCCTTGGTGCCGAGGTTTATGCCGAGTATCGGCTTGTCGCAGTGACCTATGTGACGTGCCGTCTGAAGCACGGTGCCGTCGCCGCCGATGACGACGAACATGGCGGCGCAACGGGCGGCTTTATCCCAGTCGATGATCTCAAGCTCCGGCGGAATAACGCTTTTCTCGTCTCTGCCGAACACCGGGCATATAGCCGTTTCAAAGCCTTCGCTCAGGAGAATGTCACGAGCCATTTCGGTAAGCTCAAGCTTTGTGTCACGAAACGGGTTAGGACACAAAACTACGGTATTTGAAGCATTGTCAACCGCATCACAGCAATTCATGCGACGCCTCCACAATTCCGGCGGCATTAATGTAGGGAGCCTCCCCGCCGCCTTTCTTCATATAACAAAGATATTCTATGTTGCCCTCAGGCCCCTTTATCGGAGAATAGTCCAGGCCGAGAACGGTCAAACCAATTGTCGGCACAAAATCAAGTATGCTCTCAATGACCGCAAGGTGTACGCCCTCGTCACGGACAACACCCTTTTTGCCGACCTCGTCCTTCCCTGCTTCGAACTGAGGCTTTATGAGGCACACAAGCTCAGCCTTGTCCTTCAAAACGGAGCTTATCGCCGGAAGAACGAGCTTGAGCGAGATAAACGAAAGATCCGCAACGGCAAGGTCGAGCGCTTCGGGTATCTGCTCGGGGCTTATATGACGAATGTTCGTGCGCTCCATATTGACGACACGTTCATCCTGCCTAAGCGACCATGCGAGCTGACCGTAGCCCACATCTACGGCAAAGACCTTCTCAGCACCGTTTTTGAGCAAAACGTCCGTAAAGCCGCCCGTCGATGCGCCGCAGTCTATGCAGTGCATACCGGTGGGGTCTATATGAAAGACCTTGAGCGCCTTTTCAAGCTTAAGACCGCCTCTGCTGACGTAGGGGATCGCAGAACCCTTGACCTCGATTTTGGAATCGGGAGAAACCTGAGTGCCGGGCTTGTCGATGCGTTTGCCGTCAACAAACACAAGCCCGCTCATCACGGTCGTTTTCGCTCGTTCCCTGCTCTCGGTGAGGCCGAGGTCAAAGACGAGCTGATCCAAACGTACTTTTTTCATTGCTTATCCCTCACAAGTTTGAGCGCTGCGTCGAAAAGGCTGTCTGCATCGAGACCGCAGTCACGCATCAGCTCGGATACCGAGCCGTGAGCTACAATGCCCTCGCCGAGGTCATTGAGTGAAAATGCAGAGAGCTTCACTCCCGCCTCGGCGGAAAGCGCAAGAAGCTTCGTTCCTATGCTGCCCTCGGTGCATACGTCCTCGCAGACAAGAAGCCTGCCTGTTTTCTTCAACGACTCAATAACGCAGCCGGAGTCGAGCGGCTTAAGTGAAGCGATCTTTACGACGTCGCACTCGATACCCTGTGCGGAAAGCATATCGGATACCTTGAGAGCGGTGTTTATCATCGTACCGTAGGCGACGATCGTGAGCTTGTCGCCGCAGCGCACAAGCGAGGTTTTAAGACCGAGACAGTCGGAATAGTCGCCCTCGCCGCCTCTCGGATAGCGTATGGCGACGGGACCGCTCATTTTATTTATCGCCTCGTCAAGCATAAGCTCAAGTTCGGCATAGCTCGACGGACAAAGTATCTTCATGCCCGGAACGGACGAAAGATAGCTTATATCGAAAACGCCGTGATGCGTTTCACCGTCGTTTCCTACGAGTCCTGCTCTGTCCACACAGAACACAACGTGAAGATCGAGCAGCGAAATGTCGTGTATCAGCATATCGTAGGCACGCTGAAGGAAGCTTGAATACACGGAAAACACAGGCACAAGCCCCTGCTTTGCCATGCCTGCCGCCATGGAAACGGCATGCTCCTCCGCAATGCCGACGTCAAAGAATCTGTCGGGGAATTTGCGAGAAAAGGCGTCAAGCCCTGTTCCCGTACTCATAGCCGCCGTGATCGCAACTATGTCGGGGTTAGCCTCCGCAAGTCTGCACATTGCGGTGCCGAAAACCGTTGAAAAACACTTTTTCTCTTGTGGCAGCTCTCCCGTGAGATAGTCAAACTTGCCGACACCGTGGTAGCGCTCCGGGTGCTCCTCGGCGAATTTGTAGCCCCTGCCCTTTTGCGTTATAGCGTGGACCAGCACAGGGGTGCGCATATCTCTTGCCCAGCGGATAACGGTCTCAAGCTGTGCAACATCGTGACCGTCGACGGGACCGAGGTAGTAAATACCCATGGCGTCGAAGACGTTAGTCGGCAGGATGCGGCGCTTGAGCGCTTCCTTGATCTTGTGGTTTGCGTCGTAAAGAGCGGGGACCGAGCCGAAGGCGTTGCGGTACCAGCGCTTAAAGTTGATGTATCCGGGCTTTACCCTTTCCTCGGACAGCAGCCGTGCCATACCGCCAACGTTGCCGTTTATGGACATACCGTTGTCGTTCAGTATGACGACCATGGGTTCGCTGCCGCCGCCGAGGTTTGAAAGTCCCTCATATGCAAGACCGCCCGTCAAAGCTCCGTCGCCTATCACGGCAACAACGTCGTAATTCTGCTTTTTGAGCGTCCTTGCATGCGCCATGCCCAAGGCGACGGACACCGAGTCCGAGGCATGACCTGCCACGAAAGCGTCGTCGTCGGCCTCATAGGGCTTGGGAAAGCCGGATATGCCGCCGTGACAGCGGAGCGTGTTGAACATATCCCTTCTGCCGGTGATGATCTTGTGGGAGTAGCTCTGATGACCGACATCAAACACAATGCGATCCCTGCTGCTGTCGTAAACACGGTGGAGTGCAACGGTAAGCTCCACGCTGCCGAGATTGGACGCAAGATGCCCTCCTGTCTGCGAAACGTTTTTGATTATGTATCTTCTCAATTCGTCGCACAAAGGCTCAAGCTCACTTTGGTCGAGCCTCTTTATATCGTCCGATGAATTGATTTTATTCAAAATATCCAATTTCATGCCTCGAGTTCTGTATATTTGCATAAAATACCATTATAGTTATTGAATATATAATAGCAAAACGCAGCGAATAATACAATAGTTTATTCACTGCGTTTAATAAAAATCAAATTCAGTTGAGACGGTCAACGAGAGAATCGGCGAGGTCACAGAGAAAACCGTGATCTTCAAAGGAAGCCCTGACCGCCGCTTTCGCTTCATCGGTAAGGGAATGCACGAGGCGCTCGCATTCTTCCCTGCCGCAGGCAGTCATGTACGTCGATTTCTCCTCGGCTTCGTCGGAGCCTATCGGCTTTCCGAGAAGCTCGGCGGTGCTTATGACGTCGAGCATATCGTCTCTTATCTGGAATGCATAGCCGAGAGCTTCACCGAAACGAGCTGCAGCGTCCAAAAGTTCAGGTGAGCCACCCGCCGCAGACACGCCCATTTTACAGGTTGCCGATATTAAAGCAACGGTCTTGCCCTTGTTTATCTCATTGAGCGCAGCAAGGTCGAGGCGCTTCTTTTCGCCGAGCATATCGAGGAACTGACCGCCGCACATACCGTCCGCTCCGACTGCATTTGCAAGGATGGCGGCGCAGTCCGCCCTCGCATCGCCGGGCAGATCGGCGGAAAGTATCGTTGAAAACGCCGCAGCCTGCAAAGCGTCGCCCGCAAGGACCGCCGTGCATTCACCGTACACAACGTGGTTTGTGGGCTTTCCTCGCCGCAGATCGTCGTTATCCATGCACGGCAGATCGTCGTGAATGAGACTGTAGGTGTGCAGCATTTCGACCGCACAGGCGACGGGGAGAGCCTTAGAAACATCCCCTCCCGCAATGCGGCAGAACTCCAAAAGCAGGATGGGTCTTATGCGCTTACCTCCTGCGTTGAGACTGTAATCCATGGCGGAGAGCAGCCCGTCATATCCGACGCCCTTGGGCAGAAAGCTTGTACGAAGCTCTGCTTCAACCATGCTTCTGTATTCATCCAAAGTGAACTTTTTCATATTATTCATTGCTTTCAAACGGAAGCTCCACAGGCTCACCGTCCGAACCTTTCTTGAGCTTTACGACCTTCTGCTCCGCTTCGGAAAGCAGAGACTCGCAGTTTGCTATGAGTGCGGTACCCTCCTCAAACAGGCTGAGGGAATCGCTGAGCTTTGCATCGCCCTTCTCGAGATGCTTTACGATCTCTCCGAGCCTCGCTATCGACTGCTCAAAATCGGGCTTTTTCTTATCCATTACAGTGTGCCTCCGTTTCCTCAACACGGCACTTTACGGTGCCGTCGTTTACGCAGAGATCAACTCTGCCGTTTATCTCAACATCGTTTATGCTGCGGATAAGCTCACCGCTTTTCTCGTTTGCGGCGATGCAGTACCCCCTGCCGAGTACCTTGAGCGGACTCATCGCATCCAGTGCGGCGGCAAGGCGCACAAAATCGTTGCGCTTAAGCTTCGTGACCCCGTCGGCAGCGGCGGTAAGACGGTCACGGATGTAGTCAAGCTCCATGCGCTTGGTGTCAACGTATGCCATCGGGTCGGTCATGACCTTCCGACTTTTGAGGTTATTCAACTCCGTGCGGCAGCGGGTAAGCTGCTTTTTAAGCGCCTGACGGCTCCGTATATCAAGGTTTGACAGAAGCCCCTCGACGTCGGCACGGTCGGGAACTGCAAGCTCCGCTGCGTTTGAAGGAGTCGATGCCCTGACATCGGCAACATAGTCGGCGATCGTGACGTCCGGCTCATGTCCTACTGCGGAGATCACGGGAAGCTCGGAGTCGTATATAGCTCTTGCGACACGCTCGTCGTTAAACGCCCAAAGATCCTCAATGGAACCGCCGCCTCTGCCGGTGATTATAAGGTCTGCGACCTTGTACCTGTTGGCGTATCTTATAGCTCCGACTATCTCCGGCGGAGCTTCGACACCCTGAACACGCACGGGCAGAAGCACGACCTCGGTCATCGGCCAGCGGTGTCCGAGTATGCGTATCATGTCATGCACCGCAGCTCCGGCGGACGATGTGATTATCGCAATTCGTTTGGGAAACTGCGGCAGCTTTTTCTTATGAGCAGGGTCAAACAGACCTTCGGCGCTGAGCTTTGCCTTGAGCTGCTCGTATGCGACCTGAAGGTCGCCGATGCCCTCCGGCTGAAGATCGGTACAGTAGAGCTGATACGCTCCGTCTCTCGGATAGACCGAAATGCGTCCGAATGCGGTAACGCCCATGCCGCTTTCGGGGCGAAAGCGGAGCTTTGAGGCGCTGCTTCTGAACATGACGCATTTGAGACTTGAATTCTGATCCTTCAGCGTGAAATAGTGATGCCCTGAGGGGTAGATCTTGTAGTTAGACAGCTCTCCCTTTATGCAGACATTGTTCAGGATCGGCGTTGCGTCAACAAGGCTTTTGATTATCTCGTTAAGCTCGGTAACGCTAAGAACTCTGTTCTCGTTCATTCTTCGCTCTCCGCAATGGGTGCCGCTTCTTCGCCGAATTCCCCACGCATGAAACCGCCGAGAACGCCGTTTACGAAGGCGACGGTCTCCGGCTCGTCATAGCCCTTGGAAAGCTCGACCGCTTCGTTTATGGCGACGCCGTTGGGTATCTCGTCCATGTACACGATCTCGCATATGGCGCAGCGCAGCACCGCCATAGCCGTTTTGGATATGCGGGGAAGCTTCCAGCCTTTTGCGTACTTCTCGATGTACTTGTTGATCTGTATACGGTATTCGTCCAGCAGCCCGGTGAGCCGAAGTATGTACTCCTTTTGTTTTTCGTCGGGATACTCGCTGTACAGATCGCTCTCCGAAGCAAGCTGCTCGTAGTAATCCCTGTCAAAAAGCTCCTCGGCAGCCTGAAGCGCAGACGTATCCGTTGCTGCGGCGGCAAAGGCAAGCTGTACTGCTATCTCTCTGGCAGTAGTCCGTTTCATAAGAGCCTCCCGCGAACTTATTTTTCAAATACAACGCCGGAAACGTGGACGTTGACTTCCGTCTTGTCAATGCCGGTTATCGCCTTGACAGCTTCCGACACGGAGTTCTGCACGTCCTTTGCGACGCTGACGATGTTGCAGCCATAGCGAACAAGGATGACCGCATCGACCTTGATGGTATCGTCAACTATCTGGACCTTGACGCCCTTGGACAGAGACTTGATGCCGATCATTTCCGCAAGCTCCGCACCGACGGTGTTTGACAGACCGGCAACGCCGTCGATCTCCTCGATAGAGGATCTGACCATGGTAGAAATAACGTCTTCGGAAATATTGATGCTGCCGTTTGCTTCTTTGCAGCTAATGTAATTGTCGCCCATAATAATATGCCTCCAATAGTTTGTCATAGTATTCTAACACATAAGGTCAAAAAAATAAAGCATAAAAAGACGGTTTCCCGTCTTTTTATGCTTTATTTCCGTCAAGGGATCTGTAAAAGAAATGCTGTTAATGCAACACTTCTGAGCCGCAGGGGAGTTTGAGGGGACAAGGTCCAGCTCAAATCGGATCATAGCCATCAAAAATGTCTGAATTTTCAGAATTTTTGACGAGCGTAGCGAGATTTTTCGTGAAACTGTTTTCACGAAAAATGTGGCGTTTTTTAAGTTATTCAAAAATCTTTGTATTTTTTGAATAACTTAAAAAGCATAAAAAGACGGTTTCCCGTCTTTTTATGATTTGATCTCTATGACATTCAGCTGTGCTGCCGTGTAATCCGTCTCGCTTGTCACCGTTTCCGTTATCCTTGCGACCGCCGCTTCACTCAAGCCCTCCGCAGGAGCGGGTACAGCAATCGTTACGGAATCTGCACTCATGTATACGACGCAGTCTGCAAAGTCCTTTGCAATGAGCATATTTTCAAGCTGCGTTTCCTTCATCGAGTAGTTCGCCATGACCGAGATCTCGTTCATCGCCGAATCAATGGTCTCCTGCGATGCGCTCTCCGACGCTGCGGCGCTCTTTAAAAGCTCCATTGCCTCGTCTCTCGACACCTGCCTGTTGAGCCTTGCCTCGGCAAAGTAGTCGGAAGCCCCGCCCTTGATGCTTGAGGCTTCGTATGCGGCGTCCGCCTTTTCCATTGCAGCATCCTCGGCTTCGACACGGTCTGTATCCGCCTTGCCCCACCTGTTGTTGTACGACCAGTTGAGATAGATCGCCGCACATACGAACACCAACACCGTCACTATCGTGATGTTTCTTTTAAGCTTTTTCATATTACTCCCCATTTCTGATTAACTTCAATACCTGGATCCTGTCACTTGAAAAACCCGTAAACGCCGATGCCGCCTTTGTGACCGCAAGCCGCACCTCGGCGTTGTCGGCGCCGGTACAGGCGACTATCGCCCCGTTTTCGGAAAGCAGCACCTTAACGCTCCCTACTCCCGATACGTCCTGCAGGATAGCTTCAAGCCTGCTTTCGTCGGTACGCACATCCTCGCTTTGAGAGTCATCACCTCCGCCGATAGGTATCATAAGCAGTGCAATTCCGAAAAGCAGGACAAGAAGCGGATATTTGTATTTGCTCAGTTTTTCCTTGATCTTCTTCGACTTCTCACCCATTTTTCACCTCCGACCATTCCTGCCTATCCGCCGGGATGCCAAGCTCCGCTTCGATCAAAGCGCCGAGCTTTTCTCTCTGCTCATTCGTTGCATCGCAGCAAATACTTGCCCCTACCGGGTACCAGTACCCTGCATCGTCCCAAGCGACCTCGACCTCGGCGCTGACCGTATGTAAGCCTACACTTTCGGCTTTGTCCAAAATATATGCGCAAAGCTCCTGCTCTATGAGTGTTCTGTTCAATCTTTCCATACTGTCGCTCCCCTCGCCCGCAAGCTCCTTCCCTATCTCGGCGTAGCGGGCCGCTTCCGATGCGTATTTTTCGCTGTGAAATCCGAACAGCGGGGAGAATATCGCTGCCAGCATGACGATCCCGCACAGGAGTTTTTCGGCATTTTTGACACGTCCTTCGGGTGTCAGCGCAAGTGCAATCGAACAAAACACCGCCGTACATATCATGCCGTTTATCCACGGACTTAAATTTCCGGTATTCATAAACTCACCGCCTTTATCGCCGAGAAGATCGAAATGAACATCATTATTCCGGCACAGCCCACAAGTCCAAGCAGCATTCCGAAGGCGTCGCCGACGGAATCGGTAAGCGCCGAAAGTCTGTCGCTTCCGAGCGTTGATACTCCCGCTGCCGCCGCTTTGTACGCAAGGTAGTTGAGTCCGAGTATGACGAACGGGGCTGCACATATTGCGGCGATAATAAGCATTCCGAAAACCCCGACCGTACTTTTAAGTAGCTCTGCGCTGCCGATAACGCTTGACGCCGCATCCGACACAATGCCGCCGACGACCGGCAGTGCGGTCGAGATGGCGGTTTTGGCGGCACGAAGCGCCAAGGCGTCGGCGCTTGTGGTGATGGCGGAGCTTATCCCAAGGTACGCCGTAAAGCCGATAGCTAAAGCTGTCATCAGAAGAACACAGACCTTTTTAAGCAGCTTGCAGAGCCTTGAGAGCCTCTTGCTGTCAAAGGCGGAGGCGGCGACCGAAAGCGCAAGAAACGCAAGCACCGCAGGCATTATGAGCTTTACCGCAGCACTGAGGAGCATGTCCATAAACAGAGCCGAGGCAGCGTATTTCACCGTTGCGGAGCTTATCGCTCCGCTTCCGGCACCCAAGGTGCATAGCGCAGGAAGGAGCGACTGCGAAAAGGCGGAGACGTCCTCCAATGCGCTGCGGCACATGGAGATATATGAACCGATGTCGGCAAGACACAGTATGCTTATTGCGGCACAGCCGCAGAGATCGCACCAGTCGGGTACGGCATTTTCGGCGGTAAAGACCTTTAAAAGCCCGCAAATGACAGCCACGGCAACGACGGAAACGGCCCTACCAAGTACCTTTGAAAGGTTATCGGAAACCTCGCCCGTGACCTTGCTCCAAAGCCGTTCTAAAGCGGACTGGGTGTCGGTGACGCTCTCTATGCCGCCGACGGTCTCGATAGCCTCGGCGG
The DNA here is from genome assembly GCA_004556755.1 of Clostridiales bacterium. GTDB lineage: Bacteria > Bacillota > Clostridia > Oscillospirales > Oscillospiraceae > F23-B02. Next base: position 22,603 of record SFFW01000001.1, read on the forward strand.
GAGCGGAATCCTCTATTGCGGTCTTGTCTATGATGTCCTCATCCGCCAGTGCCGGAACGGAAAGCATAAGCGCAAAAAGTATTGAAAATACAAAGGTTCTCACAGCAGTTCCTCCAGCGTGTTGAGCATTGTCGCAATGAGCGGCAGCGCCGTGTAGACCGCACAGGCAGCTCCGAGATATTCGATCGCAAAGGATGCGGAGCTTTGCCCTGCGTCCTTGCACAGCCCGCTCACGATGCTTACGATTATGCCTATGCTCGTGCATTTTATGATCGGCAGAAAGATCGCCGGAGACAGTCCCGAACGTGAGATGAGGGCGTTTATGAAGTCGCCGATCTCGGAAAGCAGCAGTGCGGCTCCGAGCATCAAGATCACGGATGAGCAGACGGCGAGCAGATATGCGCCTCCCGGATTGCTGTTTTTGATTATAAGCACACACACGCAGGCGATGAGTGCTATCGCTGCGGCTTTGACGATAAGTTCCATCAGAGCTGAAAGAGGTCTTTAATAAGCCCGAACAGCTCGCTGATCTTTTCGACAACAACTATCAGCACTACAACAAGCGCCGCAATTGTGGTCATCAGAGCCTGTTCATCCCTTCCCGACCGTGTGAGCAGAATGTTCAAAACTGCAACGAGTATGCCGACGGCGGCGATTTTAAAAATCAGTTCAATCTCCATTTTTCCTCCGTTATCAGACCAAGACGAGCGCTGCGATAAGGCTCAGCCCGCCGCAAAGTCCTATGTACATTTTTTCGTTTGCTTTTTGCTTTGCTTCCTCGGCTGCAAGCTCCGAGCAAAGCAGGCTCAGACACCTGTCCGCTGCCGCAGACTGCAATTCCGCATCATAGCGCCCCAAGCTTGCGCCAAGCTCGCACAGCGCCGTCGTACAGCGCTGCGGCAGACAGGAGAGATTTTCGCTCACACTTTCGTTCCACAGCTCCGAAAAGCTTGATTCATCAAGGCTTTTAAGCCTATCGCAAACCGATGCCGCAAAGCTCTCGGTGGTCTTGGGGCCGCTTTTTTGGAGCATTGAAAACAACTCGTTCATCGGCGTTCGCCTTGATGAAATTTCGTTTCTAATCAGCTCCGTCATCGTACACACGCCACGCAGCGCCGCAACTCTGCGTCGGATCTCCGAGGCTTTCAGAAACCCGATATAGAAGCCGGCGACGACTATGAGCGACGCACCGAAAAGGTTCATTTTAAAAGCTCCTTCAGTTCGTATTTGCGCTTTGCCCCGACCTTACGAATGGTCAGAACACGGTCAAATATTTTCTCGTTAATAAGCTCACTGTAGATCGGTCTTTTGAGCATATCCTCAAGATCCCGTGCGTGAGCGGTTGCAAAAAGCCTTACGCCGCAGCCTGCCGCATCGCAGACGGCTCGTACATCGTCTGCGGCGCTGATCTCGTCCATTGCAAGGATGTCGGGGTTCATGGCACGCAGGAGCAGCTTTGCGGCTTCCGCCTTAGGTGCGGAGGTAAACACGTCGGTGTGCCTGCCGACGTTGAACTGAGCCTGTCCTTCCCAAACTGCCGCAAGCTCCCCACGCTCGTCCGCAACCGAAACCCTAAAGCCGCAGTCGGATGCACGGCGTATCAGGTATCTCATGCAGGTCGTTTTACCGTAGCCCGGAGGAGAGATTATGAGAGTACTCGGAAAATTTGCTTTTTCCAGTGCCTCCGCTTCCGCTTCGGCACAGCTTTGTGCCTCATGCGGTATTCGTATCGAAACGGAGCTTAGCCTGCGAACTCCGCACAGCCTGTCCCCCTTCATTATTGCGGTGCCGCACAGTCCGACACGCAGACCGCCTTTGACCGCTATATACCCGGCGGACAGACTGCTTTCCACGGAGTGTACCGACGCTCCCGTCGCCTTTTCGAGAACGGTTTGCAGATCCTCACTGCTTACCGTGTAGTCGGACACGAAGTTTTCCTCACTATTGCCAGTGTTCAGCGATATTGCCTGTCCCGCCCGCAGCCTGATCTCCTCTGCGGCGTTTCGTATCTCCTCCGGCAAGATGAGCAGCTCGCCGCAAAGTCTCAGCGGAAGCAAGGCGGCTGCTTGGTTAAAGCTTGTCATATGTATCACCCTTTCACCAAAGCATATTATTGCGTGAGCGCTTTTATGCATATAAATGACACACCGCTTTGGCGGTGTGTCATTACTCAGATTTTCGGTATAAGCAGTACGGCGTCTGGCAAAACGTTGCCATCCGTCAGCTTATTTGCCGATATTATGGCGTCCTCGGATGAGCCGTATGTCTTGGCAAGCGTCCAAAGGTCACGGTCACGGCAGCGGCAGAGATACAGCGACGGGCAGGACGACACGCACTGTGTGTCCTCTGCGCTCATTCCGCTTATTGTACTGATCCTCACGGTCTCCGTACACTCAAGGATAAGGACGGCAGTGACCCTTATCTCTATCGAGCTGCCGTTTATCTGTGCCGTGGTTTCGGTGACTTCTACGGTATTGGGCATTGAGTGACCGCAGTCGGAGGGCAGTTCAAACTCAAGGCAGCCCCTTGCCTTTCCACAGCAGAGGTCACCGTCGGAGTTTGTATAAACCGCCTCGCTGCTTACGGGGATGCTTATGCTGCCGTCCGTGAGCTTAATCTTACCGAGCCTGCTCTCGGCTAAAACGACCGAGACGGGACTGCCGCCTGCGTCGTACTCCAAAACCTCCGACGAGGTGAGTTTAAGCGTCGAAACACTACGGCACAGCTCTAACTCCTCGTGTTCAAGCTGCAGCATTCTGCCGCAGAAATACGCATCCTCGATAAATTCTATATCGGCTTCGGCATAGCAGGTAAGCTGTATCACGGCGTGAAGGTCCGCATTTACGTTTCCGTTTTCAAGCGAGTAGTATTCCGCCGTGGAGACGATGACCGCATCCCAATATGGCAGATCGGCTTCACCGCTCATTTCAAAAAGCTGCGAAAACGGGGTGCTGCTGCGCAGAGTGATGATGTTCCCTTCCCCGTCAAGCGCAATGGCGGATATGTCCGCATGACCCTTGAGGATGAGCTTTGAACCGACTCGCTCTATGCCGTCTGCATAATATGAGCTGCTGCCGGACAAAAGCACTGCTGCGGGAGAGCCGGCGTCGCACGGGACCTCCTCGTCGAGACTGAGCTGCTTTTCCCCCACAAAGCTCGGATAAAGCAGAGGCTCAGTTCTGCTTTTGCAGAATAATTTGTCCGGCTTATCATTGACGGATGCACAGTAGCTCAGCTCCTCCGCATCATAGCAGCGGAGCCGTATTTGGACCTCGGCTCTCACGCTGACCTTTCGTGGGTTCAGGACTCTGACGTCGGCAGCAACAACCGAAAGCTCCGCAATGCAGCTTTGACATACGTTTTCGTCCCGCAAATGCGTTTCGTTTTCAAAGGGTATGCTGAAATTCAGGATGGAGACGCCCTCTCCCGCTTCGGGTACATAGAGGATCTCCCCGGAAAGCTCCCCTCCTATTGTGACGGAATCGGAGCTTACGTCCTTGCTCTTCAGCTTTGCCGACGCTTCGCATTTAATTATCCTGAGTATGTCTCCCTGCGTGTCGGGTATTACGCAGTCTGCGCTTAGCTCACAGTGTGATGTATCTCTGAAAACCTCACGGTATCTGCTTAGTCCCCTGCGCTCAAGTGATATATCCATAGTTTGCACTCCTTGCTTTTTTGTACAGACTATGAGCCGGAAGTGCCGATTATTACCTCCGATATGCTACCTGCACCGATTCAGCCATATGCCGAAGCATATGAGAGCGGCTGCGAGCATGAACCACCAAAACTGTGACGGAAGAACAAGCGAAAGTATTATCACAACGCCGGCAAGGATAAACAGCCCGCCAAGGTTAAAACGCTTTCCGTTGCGCACGAAAAACCGCCTCCCAGCATGAGCATTACTACATACTATGCCGAAGGCGGTTTGTCCTTGCAATTTATTTGTATTTGCGTGTCTCATCCTGGGAGACAAGCTCATAAAGCCGCTCATAGGAGCGATACCTGCCGATGCATATATCACCGTTTGCGACCGCAGCGGTGACGGCACAGCCCGGCTCTTTCAGATGAGCGCAGTCGTTAAAGCGGCAATGCCTTTCGTACCTTGTAAACTCCCCGAACAGGTGCTTTAGGTCGTCCTTTTCGATGTGCTGCATCATCTCGATGTCAAAGGATGCAAAGCCGGGAGTGTCCGCAATAAAGCTCACCTCGTCGAGGGGGAACAGCTCCACATGACGTGTCGTATGCTTGCCTCGACCGAGCTTCTCGCTGATCTCCGCAACGGGGATCGAAAGTCCGGGACAGAGCATATTGAGGAGGCTCGACTTCCCTACGCCGGAGTTTCCCGTGAACGCACAAAGCTTGCCGTGGAGTGCATCTTTAAGCTCTAAAAGCCCCGTGCCGTCGCTTGCACTCGTCCTCACGACCGTAAAGCCGGAGTGGGAGTAGGTGTTAAACAGCTCGTCGCCGGGGTCAATGTCGGTTTTATTGATGCAGACTATAAGCTCGCACGAGCAAGCCTTACATATCACCGAGACACGGTCAATGAGAAACGGATCGGTTACAGGAGTCGTGTTGGCGGCGACGAACACGAGTGCGTCCAGATTTGCAACCGCAGGACGGATGAAAAAGTTCTTCCTCTCGTAGACCTTTTCGATAACGCCCTTGGAGCGCTCCGGCACGAAGCTCACCTTATCGCCGACAAGCGGAGAGGTCCCGTCTATCCGAAACTTTCCTCTTGCCCTGCATTCGTAGGTATTACCGCCGCTTGAGACGTAGTAAAAGCCGCTGAGCGCCTTGATTATCACTCCGTCCATGCTCAGCCCTCGCTTTTGGGACCGTTCGAGACCTGAATGTCGATCTTGGTGTGCACTTCGACCTCGCCTCCGGGATTGACGCTCTGCCAAATCACGGTACCGGCCTCCAGCTCACTGTCAACGCCGACGATAGAACCCACGCTGAGTCCCTCGGCTTCAAGCTTCTCTATTGCCTGATCTCTCGAATAGCCAACGAGATTCGGCACCTTGATCATCTTGACCGTGGGACCGATGCTGACGTACAGCTTAACGGTACTGCCCGTTTTGACTATATCGCCGGATTCGGGAGATATCTTCACAACGTAGCCTTCGGTGATCTCGGAGTTTACTTCGTGTATCATCACTTCAAGTCCGGCGGCGGAGAGCAGCGCTTCGGCATCAGCGGCGCTCGTCTTGCCCGCTTCAATTTCAGGTATCTGCACTTCGCCGTCTGCCGGTATCATTTCACCCGAGCTGACGACGAGCGTCACCTTGATCTTGGACTCGTTTTTGTATTCAACCGTACCCTGCTTGGGAGTCTGGCTAATGATTATTCCGTAGTCGTGCTCCGTGTCCGGCTTATAAACTACAGTAAAATCGTAGATCTGCGACATATCGGAGTCGTTGACCACATCCTCGTAGTAGCGCCCGACAAAGCTTTCGATCTTGACTTCCTCACCGTTACCAAACAGACCGTTTAGAAACTTTCCGTTCAGAACAAGGAAAATGACAGCTACTGCAATGAAAATTCCGATACCGGCGGTGATAAACGCCGCCTTGCTCGAACGCTTTCGGTAGTCGGCAGGGTCATTCACGGAGACGTCCTCCTCATCGGAGCTTGCGGAGCTGAGATCAAAGTCTGCGTCCTTGGCATGGACCTTTGCGGCAAGCATTGTTTTCCTGTAATCCTCAAGGTCGCTGAGAAGATCGTTTGCACTCTGATAGCGCTCCTCCATGGAGGGATTCATCGCCTTCAGCGTAATGTTCTCAAGCTCCTGAGGAATGTCGGAATTTATTGACCTCGGCGGCACCGGGGTGGCGTTCATGTGCTTGACCGCAATTTCAACGGCGCTGTCGCCGTTATACGGAAGCTGCCCCGTGAGCATTTCGTACATTACGATGCCGAGTGAATATATATCGCTCCTTGCGTCCGCCTGCTGACCTCTTGCTTGCTCAGGCGCAATGTAATGAACGGAGCCGACCGCTTCCTCGGTCGGAGCTTCGATCTGGTTCTGAAGCGATGCGATGCCGAAATCGGCGACCTTGATAAGCCCGTCCTTTAGCAGCATTATGTTCTGCGGTTTTATATCACGGTGGATAATGCCCCGCTCGTGAGCGTGAGCCAGCGCCTTTGCGATCTGTGACGAGACGTTTACGACGTCCTCCGCCGGGAGCGGACCCTTCTCCTTCATATAGTCCTTGAGCGTGATGCCGTTTACAAGCTCCATTACAATGTACTCGACGTCTGCGCTGTGGCTAACGTCGTACACCGAAACAATGTTTGGGTGCGACAGCATTGCGACTGCCTGCGACTCCGTTCTGAATCTGCGGCGCAGCTCCTCGTTTGCGGCGGTCTCGTCGTGCATGATCTTGATCGCATCGTAACGGTTCAGCCTGTGGCACAGCGCCTTGTACACGTTTGCCATACCGCCGGTGCCGATAAGCTCAAGTATCTCATATCTGTTATCCAGCATAGTGCCGATATATTTATCTTTGTTTGTATCCATAAGCCGCACCTACATCAATTCTTTACCGCAACAACGGAAACATTGTCACGGGCGCCACGGCTGAGAGCAAGGTCAACAAGCTCTCTGCAAAGCTGCTCCGGCGTTTTTGCCGATTTGTATGCGCTGAACATCTCGATATCGCTGACCATGTTGCTGAGTCCGTCGGAGCAAAGCAGGATGCAGTCCCCACGTCCGAGCGAAACCTCGTAGTAGTCCGCCTTGACGGTAGGTTCAACGCCGAGTGCTCTCGTTATGACGTTCCTCTTCGGATGCCTTCTTGCATCCGCCTTGGTGATGGCGCCCATTGCGACAAGCTCCTCAACGTATGAGTGATCCCTTGTGATCTGCGTTATCCGGCTGCCGCTCAGCTTATACGCACGGCTGTCGCCGACGTTGACGAGCTGCGCCTTCTTTCGGGTGATGATCCCGCCGACAAGCGTTGTTCCCATACCCTTGTAGTCCGGTTCAAATCCGGAATACTCGTAAACGACTCCGTTTGCGTCCGCACAGCTTTCAAGCAGAATCTTTTCGTTGTTCTCTGCAAAATACTGAGACGAGATCAAAGCGTCGTATATGCGGCCGGCAAACTCCTTGCAGGAGAGCCTGCTCGCAAGATCGCCCGCCTTAGCGCCGCCCATGCCGTCGCAAATGACTGCGACGACGCATTTGCGGCGACTGCAATTTTCGATTATATAGCTGTCCTGATTTTCGGCTCTTACCTTTCCCTTGTCGGTGATACCAAAGCTTTTCATATTTTCCCCTCTGCTTTCTGCATCTTTCTGCGCAGCTGACCACAGGAGGCGTCCACGTCCCCGCCGAGCTTCCTCCTTACGGTCACATTAACGCCTTCGTCCTCAAGGATCTTTATAAACGCCTTCATATGCCCCTGTGTTGACGGGCAAAAACGGCGCTCTTCAACATGGTTGAGCGGTATTAGATTGACGTGCGCCGACACACTTTTTGCACGCTTTGCCAAGAGGTGAGCATGAAACTCCGTATCGTTTACGCCGTTGATCATCGCATATTCAAAGGAAATTCTGCGCCCCGTTACGTCGTAGTAGCGGCGGCAGGCATTCATAAGCGCATCGACTCCCCTGCCTCGGTTTGCGGGCATGAGCTTTGAGCGGGTCTCGTCGTCGGGAGCGTGCAGCGATACCGAGAGCGTAAGCTGCAGGTCGAGCGCCGCCAGATCGTCAAAGCGTTCAATTATACCGCAGGTGGAGAGCGATATATGGCGCATACCGATGTTCATCCCGTCGGGATGATTCACAAGCCGAAGGAAGCGGATGACGTTATCGTAATTGTCAAGAGGCTCGCCTATGCCCATAAGCACGATGTTTGATATGGGCTTGCCCGAATCAAGCTGAGAAAACATGACCTCGTCAAGGATCTCGCACGGCTCAAGGCAGCGGACAAGACCGCCTATGGTCGAGGCGCAGAAGGCACAGCCCTGACGACATCCGACCTGTGAGGAAACGCAGACCGTGTTGCCGTGCTTATAGCTCATAACGACCGTTTCAACGGCGTTGCCGTCGTAAAGCTCCCACAGATACTTGATCGTACCGTCAAGCTTTGAGACCTGCTTTCCGATCACCTTGGGCTTGTATATGGCGTATTCCTCACCGAGCCTTCGGCGCAGCTCCTTGGGCAGATCGCTCATCTCCTCAAAAGAGCCTACTCCCCTGCCGAGCCAGCGAAAGACCTGCTTTGCCCGGTACTTGGGCAGACCCAACTCCTGAAAATCGGCTGCGATCTCCTCCGGCAGCATTGATTTTATGTTCTTCATTTTACTCTCCTGAGTTTGCAGATAAAGAAACCGTCCGAATTGTCAACATTCGGCCAGAATGTGTAATAGCCATGCGGTGCAGAGCCGAAAGGAAGCTCAAATGCTTCCGCAGAAAAGTTGGTGTTTTCTTTGAGGAAGGCCGCTATGACATCTTCGTTTTCGGCTCGAAGCACGGTGCAGGTGGAGTACATAAGCACGCCTCCGGGCTTAACGGCAGACGAGACGTTGCGCAGAATGTCAAGCTGTATCTCTGGCAGAGCAGCAATGCTCTCCACACTTTTGAATCGGATGTCGGGCTTTTTGCGGATAACACCCAAGCCGGAACACGGCACATCGCAGATGACGGCGTCAAACCCAATGCAGTCAAGGCTTCGTGCGTCGGCACATCGGGTGCTGATAATATCAATGCCGAGGCGCTTTGCCCCGTCCTCTATCCGTTTCAGCTTTTTTTCGTGTATGTCGCACGACAGTATGCTGCCGTTGTTTTTCATTTCAATAGCCGCCGCAAAGCTTTTGCCGCCGGGGGCTGCACATGCATCCAAGACCTTGAATCCGGGGCGCAGCCCCATGACCGATACGGCACAGCGTGCCGCCGGGTCCTGAACATAGAAAAGTCCTTTGCTAAACTCCTTGGTCTCGGCAATGCTCCCTCTAAGATTTTGCGGCAGTATGCAGTTTTCAAGCTTTGTGTGCGGGACAAAGTCAAAGCCGCTTTCACGCAAGGCCTCAAGGCTCGTTTTCAGGGTGTTTACCTGAAGCGCAAGATCAGGCACGGCGTTGTTTGCCGCAAAATAGGACTCGGCAAAATCGTAACCCTTTTCGTCGATGATCCGCCGAACGAGCCACAAGGGGTGGCTGTACCGCACCGAAAGGTACTCGGCGGAAGGCTTGCCGGGGATCTCCGGCAGGTGGTCTTTTTGCGACACTATTTTTCGCAATACCGCATTGACAAAGCCGGAAGCCCTTGAAAAACCTGTACTTTTCGTGAGCTTTACCGCTTCGTTCACGGCGGCGCTGTCGGGAATGCGATCCATAAAGATCACCTGATACACGGCGCAGCGCAGTATATCACGCACCTTCGGCTCAATATCGGACTTTGAAAATGCGTCGATGTAGAAGTCGCACAGGCTCAGGTTCTGCATCACGCCGAGGAAAATGTGCGACGCCAAGGCAGCGGAGCGTGCGTCAAGCTCACGCTTTTTTATTGCGGTATCTATCGCTTCCGTTGTCCATGCAGCGCTGCGGCGGCACTTTTCGAGTGCATCCAGCGCTGCAAGTCTTGAGTTATCGGACATATCAGACCTCGACCTTTATCGGATGCCCAAGCAGATAGTCGGCAGCACGCATCCTCTTTTTTCCGGGAGCCTGAAGCTCGGTTATGAGAAGCGTGTGAGCGCCGCCGCAGGCAATTTCGATTCCCCTTTTATCGGCTGCGACCACCGTTCCCGGTGCTTTGTCGGTCACGGTGTCGGTATACTCGGCTTTGAATATTCTGAACGTAAGGCCGCCGATCTCGGTCGTTGCCACAGGCCACGGCTGAAGTCCGCATATGTGCTTTACGATCTCTCTCGGACTGCGGCTCCAGTCGATAGGCGACATGGATTTGTCGAGCATGGTAACGTAGCTCGCCTGACTTTCGTCCTGCTTCGACCTCGGCGCAGTGCCGTTTTCTATCGCACGCAGCGTCTTGTGCAGAAGCTCGGCGCCCATGACCATCAGCCTGTCAAACAGCTCACCGGATGTCTCAAATTCTCCGATCTCCGTCTTTACGGTGAAGATCACGTCTCCGGTGTCCATTTCGGGGGCAAGGTACATGGTCGAAACGCCGGTCACGGTGTCGCCGTTTAAGACTGCCCACTGTACCGGGGCGGCTCCCCTGTACTTGGGAAGCAGCGAAGAGTGAACGTTTACGGCACCGTAGGTCGGGACCGAAAGTGCATCCTCGGGCAGTATCCTGCCGTAGGCGACGACTACGAGAACGTCCGGCTTGAGTGAGCGCAGAAGCTCGGTAAAGCTGCCGTCACGCAGCTTCGTCGGCTGGTAAACATCGAGACCGTTTTGCAGAGCAAGCTCCTTGACCGGACTGAAGGAAAGGCTCATTCCCCTGTTTCGGGGCTTGTCCGGCTGCGTAAACACTGCCGCAATATCGTATTTTTCATCTATCAGCTTTTGCAGCGACGCCGCCGCAAAGTCGGGGGTACCCATAAAAACTATACGCATATTATTCCTCTTCGCTGCCGCCGTTTACTTCTTCCTCGGTCAGCATTCTTTCACATTTTTCAAGGAAAAGATGTCCGTCGAGATGGTCGAATTCGTGGCACATACAGCGTGCGGTAAGACCGACGCCCTCGTACTCAAACCAAGCGCCGTATCTGTTCTGCGCCCTTGCCTTTACTCGCATGGGGCGGCTCACGAGTCCGTACTCTCCGGGAACGCTGAGGCAGCCCTCGGCTCCGGTCTGCTCTCCTTCGACCTCGATGATCTCAGGGTTAATGAACTCAATTATGTGTTCATCTTCTCCTTCCCCGACGTTCGTTTCAAGCACAAGTACGGCACGGCGCAGCACACCGACCTGGACGGCGGCAAGCCCTACTCCGCAGGATTTTTCCAGAGTTTCCGCCATGTCGTCCAAAAGCTGCTGAAGGCGTATGTTGAACTGCTTAACTTCTCTCGAAGTCTTGTAAAGTATGGGGTCTTCCTTCGTGACTATGTTTCTGAGTGCCATGCTGTTTCTCCTTTATCAGTCCAGAGGGTTATTGTCAGCATAAATGCTTACGCCTTTATACGCCCCGGACGAGTTGCATTTTATCAAAACGGCAGAAACTATGCGCCGCATTTCGGCGTCCGCCCTGCAATTTAAGTTGATCCTGTATCTGTATCGGTTGTTGACCTTGACGACGCTCAGCGGCGCCGGACCGAGTATTCGTGCGTCTGCACGGCTTATGAGCGAAGCGGTCAAAAGCTTCTTTATATCTCCGCAGCAGCGCAGCACCGTACCCTCCTCAACGCCGGATGCGGTGATGGCGATTATGTCCGAATACGGCGGTGTTTCCTGAAAACTGCGGAGCCGAAGCTCAGTCTCAAAAAACTTTTCGTAGTTCTGCTCTGCGGCAAGCTTTATTATCTCGTTTTCGGGAGTAAAGCTCTGAATTATCGCACGACCCGGCTTTTTGCCTCTGCCGCAGCGCCCGATGACCTGCGTTATAAGCGAAAACGTCCGTTCCCCGGAACGGTAGTCGCCGCAGTACAGGCTCTGGTCTGCCGACAGCACGCCGATAAGCGTGACATTTTCAAAGTTGAGTCCCTTGGTGACCATTTGTGTGCCGACCATTATCGGGATCTTCTTCTTTTCAAAGCGCTTTAAAAGCACATCGTGCGAGCCGGACTCTCTGACGGTGTCAGTGTCCATGCGGAGTATCTCCGTGTCGGGGTACAGAGCTTTAAGCTCATCCTCAATGAGCTGAGTCCCGGCGCCGATAAAGCTGAGCAGACCGCCGCAGTCCGGGCAGCCGCTGTCGGGCGGACGGGTGTAGCCGCAGTAGTGGCAGATAAGGCGGCGCTTTGAGCTGTGATATGTCAGCGCAACGCTGCAATTCGGACACTTATAGACAAAGCCACAATCGGGACAGCTTATGAGCTTGTTTGCGCCCCTGCGGTTAATGAACAATATGCTCTGCTCCTTGCGGCTGAGGTTTGCGGACAGCTCATTTTGCAGCTCAAGACTGAGGTTTCCGCCTCGTCCACGCCTAAGCTCCCTGCGCATATCGACTATACGCACGTCCGGAAGCTGCATTTCGTTATAGCGCTCATGAAGCTCAAAAAGACTGTAGCGCCCCTTTCGGGCGGCGTACATACTCTCGACGTCCGGCGTTGCGGAGCCGAGAACGAGCAAAGCGTCACTTCTTGCGCAGCGGTACTTTGCGATCTCCCTTGCGTGGTATCTCGGAGAATTTTCCGACTTATAGCTGTCGACCTGCTCCTCGTCGATTATCACAAGACCGAGATTTTCGCATGGAGCAAATACGGCGCTCCTTGTTCCGATGACGAGCTTTGCCGTTCCGTTTTTGATCCGCTTCCATTCGTCGTATCTCTCACCGACGGACAGGCTACTGTGTAGCACGGCGACCTCGTTGCCGAAGTGCGATGAAAATGTGCTGAGCATTTGCGGAGTGAGTGCGATCTCCGGGACAAGCAGTATCGCCGTTTTGCTAAGACCCAAAGCGCTGCTTATCAGATGAATATAAACGGAGGTCTTGCCGCTCCCCGTAACGCCGAAAAGCAGCGCAGCGGCGGCTTTCTGACTGCAAAGCAGCTCGTTCATGCCCTTATATGCCGCTTCCTGCTCCGAGTTTAATACGGGCATCGGCAGCGTTTCTCCGACCCACTCTCCGGGTCTGCGGAACACCTCGACCGTCTGTGTGGCAACAAGTCCTTCGTTTATGAGCGCCTTGAGCGACTGACGGGATGCCCCGGTGAAGCTCAGCAGCTCTTTGGACGACACACGCCCCGTTTGACACAGCAGCTCAAGCAGTGCAGACTGCATCGGCGCTTTGCGCTTGCGTCCCTGCGCAATGGCAAGTATGTCTTCCGTCGGAGCGGTCAGCGTGAGCATTTCGCAGGTCTTGTCCGACGCCTTGCGTTTGCCGTCGGCTGAAAACCACAGTCCTGCCGGGAGCATTGCCTTGACTGCATCATACACGGTGCAGAAGTACCTGTCGTGCATCCAAAGCGCAAGCTTTATCTGCTCCGATGTGAGGACGGGCTTTTCATCAAGCGGTCTGTCGATCGCCTTCAGCTCCGAGTATTCGCTCTTGTCGGACAGGCTCAAAACAATGGCTTCGCATCGCCTGTTGCCCCTCGAAAACGGCACAAGCACACGCATGCCCGGACATATCGCACCACGGTATTTTTCCGGGACAAGATAGTCGTAGGGCTTGTCTATCCAGTATGCGGCAGCGGAAACCGCAAGCTTTGCTATTTGCTTTTCCGACATGCCGTACACCTCCGTAAGCGTTAAAACACAGCGGAGTTAAAAAGCTCCGCTGATAAAAGTCAATTATCTATTCCGAGTTTTCCGGTGTAGACCTCGTCGATCGCTGCGGAAACGGGCTTCTTTTCAAGGATAATGCCCTCGGCTTCCGCCTCTTGGGATATGGCTCTTGCTCTTCTGGCAACAAGGTTAACAAGCTGGTAACGGCTGCCGACTTTCTCAACAAGCTCGGCAACGGGAGGATAAAGCATCATAATAATCAGACCTCACTTAAAATGTTTTTTCTCAATTCATATTTGCAGTTCTCCGCAGTAATGATCGCAGAGAACTCGGCGGCTGCTTTATCGGCATCGTCGTTGATGATGATGTAGTCATAGAAATCGGCTTCGGCATACTCCTGCTTTGCACGGATGAGCCTTGCTTCGATCTTGCGTTCGGAATCGGTGCCTCTGCCTCTGAGACGCTGCTCAAGTATCTCCATGGAGGGCGGGATAATGAAGATCATCACCGCATCGGGCATCTTCTCATGTACCTGACGTGCGCCTTGGACCTCTATGTCGAGCAGAACGTTCATGCCCTCGTCGAGCTTCTTCTCAACGTAGGCTCTCGGCGTACCGTAAGAGTTGGCAACGTACTCGGCATGCTCAAGCAGCTCGTCGTTTTCGACCATCTCTCTGAACCTGTCAAGGTCAACGAAGAAATACGCCTTGCCGTCGACCTCATTCGGACGGGGCTTCCTCGTCGTCACGGACACGGAGAAGCAAACGTCGCTGCGTCCCTCCAAAGCCTTGGACACAACGGTGCTTTTACCGGCGCCGGATGGTCCGGATATTACTATCAATTTTCCCCTTTGTTTAGCCATTTTCAGTTCCTTCCTCGTTCTTTTCGGTTATTCTTGCGGTGAGAACGTCTGCCGCAAGCGCTGAAAGTACAACATTTCCGCTGTCCATTATTATAACCGACTTTGTGCTTCTGCCGAAGGATGCGTCGATAAGCAGCCCTTTTTCCCTGACGTCCTGCACCATGCGCTTTATAGGCGCCGATTCGGGACTTATTATCGCCAGTATCCTTTCGGCGGACAGCATATTGCCAAAGCCTATGTTAACAAGCCTTATGACCGTCACCCCTCATTCGATATTCTGTATCTGCTCGCGGATCTTTTCAATCTCGGACTTGATGTCCACGACCAGATATGCTATCTCGGAGTTCTGGGACTTTGAGCCTATGGTATTTGCCTCACGGTTAAACTCCTGGATGAGGAAGTCAATCTTCCTGCCGGTGGGAGAATCGCCGTTTATCATGATCGCAAGCTGCGACATATGACTGCGGAGACGGACGGTCTCCTCGTCCACGGCGACCTTGTCCGCAAACACGGCTGCCTCGGTAAGTATACGGCTCTCGTCGATGCCTGCGGTTTCGAGGACCTCGGTCATCTTCTGAGTCAGACGGCGGCGGTAATCCGCAACGGTCTGCGGAGCCTTCTCCTCAACGCCGGAGACGAGAGCAGAAATGGTGTCGAGCTTTGACAGCACGTCCGCACGGAGCTTTTCGCCCTCACGGGTGCGCATTGCGTCAAAATCGCAAAGTGCGGTCTCGGCGATATCTCTTATCCCCTCCGTGAGCTTTTCGGAATCAAGCTCCTTTTTCTCGACGCTGAGTACGTCCGGAAAGCGGCTGAGGGCAAGTGCGTTTAAGTCGGCAGGCACAGAGTATTCCTCCGAAATGCGTTTTAACGCCTCGACGTAGCCTTTGAGAAGCGGCTCGTTTATACACACCGTAACATCGTCTGCACCGGAGCTGTTGACGGTAACGAAAACGTCCACCTTGCCTCGGCTGATGTGCGACTGCACGGCGGCCTTTATCGCTTCCTCGGCAAAGAGGAAGTTCCTTGGGAGCCTGACCGATGTGTCAAGATAGCGATTGTTGACGCTTTTAAGCTCCACAGTGATCTCTATACCCTCGACAACGCCCTTTGCGCTGCCGAAGCCGGTCATGCTTTTTATCATCCGTATTCCCCCTCCTCAGCGCAAGCCGGTGATCTCGAATTTGATCGGGTTTTTCTTTTTTGAACGGCGCTGGTATATCACGACTCCCGCAACGGCAACGGCAAAAAAGCAGAAGCAAAGCAGTATGCTCATTCCCTCGCCGAGTCCTATCGACGCCGCTACAAGGTAGCCGACGAGAAGCATGGCAAGCGGAAAGATATACACTATCAGAGTTGCGGCAAAGATTCTTGAGGAAAGGGTCTCGATAACGACCTTTTCTCCGGGCCTTGCGTTGACGCTGTTTTTGGCAAAGGCTTTAAGTTCGCTTTGAAAAACGCAGCTTTCGCAATTGCCGCAGTTGCTGCCGCAGGCGGTGCCTCGTGTGACGGCGACCTCGGCCATTCCGTTGGGAAAGACCTTTGTTACCACTGCATCCTGTGTCATTTAAAAAATCCTTTCGTACTAATCTCGTGACAGCGTTACGGTGACCCGCAGGTCTCCTACCGCCCCGACGTTTTCGTGATCTCTCACCGTCACCTTTGCGACCGCCATTACCTGACCAACCGTCGCATCGTAATCCTTGAGGTCGACGACGACGCTTATGTCTCTGCTGCTTATCTTAGCCAGCACCTCCGGTTCGCTCGAACGAAGCGTTATCTCAAGCTCCTTCGTGTCGATCGTTGCGGTGTAGCCTGCCGTGACGTTTTTGAACGAGATGTTATCGGTGACAAACCGTTTGGTGTGCATTCCGGGTATCTCGACTCTGACACGAACCTCGGTCAGTCCGTCAATATTCTGCACTCCGTCCGGCAGCGTTATCGCAAAGTTGAATACGTCCGAATACACGAATGAAGCCAGATCAACGGTTCCGACCTCTATGCTGTTTATCTTGTCGACTATTTCGGAGTCGCCTGCAATCTTGAGTGTTTTCTGCGGCTCAATGGTGTAAACGCAATCGTCCTTTGTCGCTCCGCCTCCTGCTATGAAATTGACGGACAGCGGAACCTCCTTAGTCTTGAGTATCGGCTGCGTGACACTGACAGTTCTCGGAGACCAGTTAAGATACTTGGTTTCTTCGATCGGCAGGAGGTTTCCGTCCTTATCCATGAAGCTGACCCCGGTATCCACACTGTATGTTGACTCGATGGTCTTATTTTCGCCGAAGGATACCCATGCGTATTCGATCTTGCTGAGGATCTCCTCCGGACCGCTTACGGTGACGGTTTCGGGATAGATAACAATGTCCTCGGCGACACCGCCCTCGGCGATCTCACCGTCGAAGCTTGCACGGATGTTCACGGTCTTGGTGGCGTCTTTGACGATCGTCAGATTGACGGTGTCCGGCGACTTGCGCAGGACCGTGATATTGTTTGCGTCGACGTTGTTGGGGAATACTATCTCATAGGAAAGCTCTACCTCGTTCGGTTGGGTTATGTTCGACACGTCGACAACGGCCTTTATCGCCGAGGCGTTGAGCTTTGCAAGTTCGCTCCTCGTGCCGCTGACCCTTATCGAAACCGAGCTGTAGTCGCTCTTCATTATCGAAAGATTTCTGCCCGTGAGCTGGTCCGAGCCTTCAAACTCGACACGGATACCGGCATAGGTCTTTTCGACGATGGTCCCCTCCTGATCCGAAACATACGCCCAAAGCAGCACGGAACAGATGAGAGAAATTATCATCCAAAATATTTTGCTGTTAAAGACTTTTTTTATCGGCTTACTTTTCATCGCTTTTCACCTTGAGCTTTCCCTTAATGCGGCCGAATAATTCTTCCGCAGGCTTTGTCTTGACTTCATCATCAACAAGCTCCGTGCGAAGTATCTTCTCAAAGGTGTCATGCTTGAGATTTCTCTTGAGCATGCCCTCGATGGCAATTGAAATTGCGCCCGTCTCCTCCGAAACGATGATAACAAGTGCGTCCGTCTGCTCGCTCATACCAATGCCCGCCCTGTGACGCATACCGAGATCCTTGCTCAGATTAGTCTTGTTGGTAAGCGGCAGAACGCAGCCGGCTGCGGCGATGCGTCCGTTGCGGAGGATCATTGCGCCGTCGTGCAGAGGAGCCTTGGGGTAGAAAATGTTTTTCATCAGCTCCGCCGTGGTGTCGGCGTCGATCACGTTACCCGTGGTCATAATGTCGCTCAGCGACATATTGCGCTCGAAAATGACGAGAGCGCCGGTCTTTGTCTTCGACATCTGCTCGCAGGCGATGACCGTCTGGGTTATCGCAGACTCAAGAGTCGATTTTTCCTTCTCCTTGGCGGAAAACAGCCCGTACAGCTTGCTGCTGCCAACCTTGGCGAGTAGCTTTCTCAGCTCCGGCTGGAAAATGATAACGAGCGCTATAAGTCCTATCTCGACCGCCTTGCGCAGCAGAAAGTTTATCATCGTGAGGTTAAGCACGCTTGAAAGCCAAAGAGCGACAAGGAGCATGAGTATGCCCTTTGCGAGGCTCGAAGAGCTTGTATTTCTTACGAGCTTAATAACTTCGTAAATGATATAAGCAACGATAAGTATATCAACAATGTCCCATACGGTTATCGTGCTGAAGTAATTAAATTTGCTTGAAAAGAATTCAGAGACAGCTTCCATAAAATCCGTTCCTCTTATTCCGGCGGACTGCTGCGGCAGTCCGCATAACTGTTCGGAAAATTTATCACTATATTATAAAACAATTTTTCCAAAAAGGCAATTGCTTATTGATGAATTTTAGAGTTAATAAGCCGAGTTATCGTATTTGCTGCCTCTATGACGTTTGCTTTGCTCAAAAACGGTGAAAAGCTGAGCCTGAGCGTCCCCGTATCGAGCGTTCCGACGGTCCTATGCGCAAGCGGTGCGCAGTGCAGCCCGCACCTTGCGGCGATACCGTGTTCCCCAAGCATCCCGCAGAGTGCTTCGGGGTCAATGCGCTTGTGCCTTACGGAAAGCACGCCCGCCTGCGACCTGTTAGAGCGGTATACGGTCAAACCCTCGACCTCGGAAAGACGGTCCGCCATTATTCCGCACAGCATGGTCTCATAGCCGCATATTCGTTCCTCGCCCATACTTTTGATGTAACGGATGCCCTCACGAAGTCCGGCGATGCCCGCAACGTTATGGGTCCCGGCTTCGAGTCTGTCGGGCAGATAGTCCGGCATTTTTTCGTTTATGCTGTCCGAGCCGGTGCCGCCGCAAAGCAGCGGACGCCCCACATCGCCGCAAAGCAGCACCCCGGTACCCTGCGGTCCGAGCAGCCCCTTGTGTCCCGGCATTGCGATATATTGCGCACCGAGTTCCGTAAAGCTGATCTTTGTGATACCCGCAGACTGCGATGCGTCTATTATGAGAGGCACCCCATACTCGGCGCATATCTCCGAGATCCTCTTGATAGGAAGAATGAAGCCGAACACGTTCGAAACGTGATTGCATATGACGAGATCGGACTGCGGAATGAGCCGCCGGAAGGCAGTGACCGCCGCGTCCTCGTCAAACAGCGGACTTTCGGCGACCGAAACGTCGCAGCCGAGGTCATACAGCACACGCATGACAGAGTTGTGTTCGTAGCCCGACACCGTTACCCGGCTTCCCCTACTTGCAAGGCTGCGTATTGCAATATTCAGCGCATGAGTGGCGTTTAGGGTAAACACCACCTGCTCCGGCTCCGGGACGTCGAACAGCTCCGCTACGGCGCTTCGGCAGTCGAAAACGGTATCAGCCGCAAGCATTGCGGCTCTGTGCGCTCCCCTACCAGGACTTGCCATCGTATCTATCGCTCTTGCGACCGCCCTTGAAACGCTTTTGGGCTTTAAGAGGCTCGTTGCGGCTGAGTCGAGATATATCACATAATTACCTCCTTAACACTGCCGTCCGTGCTAATTTCAAATATTCTGCCCTGCAGCAGATTCTCCCGCCGCAGGATCTCGACCGCCTTTATAGCTTTGTTTGCACGAACGCTCACGCTGTACGAGCATCCCGCCCCGCTCAGTTCCTGCGGCGCACGCCGAATACCTACGTTAATGCCGTTTCTTTCAAGCAGACGGGCAGCCTTCTGCGCATATGTCAGCGATCTGCACATAATTAAATAACGCATAGAAATCACCCTCAGAGTTTTGGTTCATTCTATGCGGTAAAATTGCCGTATGTTATTTTATATATCGTATCAAAGCTCGTCTATCAGCACGACCGCATGAGCGGCTATGCCGAGGCCCTCGCCCGTGAAGCCGAGCTTTTCCTCCGTTGTGGCCTTGACGCTTATGCAGTCGACGTCGACCCGCAGCGCATCGGCAAGCCTCTGACGCATCGTGTCAATGTACGAGGCAAGCTTCGGACGCTGAGCGATAACGGTACAGTCGGCATTGCAGAGAGTATATCCGTTTTCGAGAAGCTTCTTTCCGATGAACCTCAGCAGCTCTATACTGTCGGCGCCCAAGTAAGCATCGTCGTTATCGGGAAAAAGCTTGCCTATATCGCCGAGTGCCGCTGCGCCCAAAAGAGCATCCATCAGCGCATGGGTAAGCACGTCGGCGTCGGAATGACCGTCAAGACCAAGCTCGAACGGTATCTTAACGCCGCCGATTATCAAACTCCTGCCCTTTGTCAGACGGTGTACGTCATATCCGTGACCGATCCGCATCACAGCACCCCTTTGTCAGAAAGAATCTTCGCGGCAAGGTAAACGTCCCTCGAAGTGGTAAGCTTTATGTTGTCCGGCTCACCGTCGATAACGCAGACCTTGACGCCGACAAGCTCCGCTGCGGAGCAGTCGTCGGTGATGTGAAGCTGCTTTTCGACGGCTTTGGTGAGAGCGCCCTTGATTATGTCGGCGGAAAACGCCTGCGGCGTCTGAATAAGCGCAACGTACTCCCTGTTCGGAGTCTGCTGCACGACGCCCTTTGCGTTCAAAATGCGGACGGTGTCCGTTGCCTTGACTGCGGGGGCGACCGCAAGATTGGTCTCAGCGGCAAGGATCACACGCTCTATAAGACTGCTGCTGACAAGCGGACGTGCAGCGTCGTGTATTGCGATGATGTCAATATCCTCTCCGACCTGCGACACACCGGCAAGTGCGGATTCCGCTCTCGTCCGACCGCCGCAAACCACCTTAGATGCCTTGCTTATGCCGTATTTGCTGCAAATATCGGCGATCTCCTGGAGCTTATCAAGCTTTGTGACGACAAGTATCTCGTCTATTGCCTCCGTCTGCTCAAACGCAAGAAGCGTCCTTGCGATAACAGGTATACCGCCGAGGTCTATAAGTATCTTATCTCGTCCCATACGGCTGGAGTTGCCGGCGGCGACGATGACGGCGGCACAGCGCCGACGAGTGGATTTAGGCTTAAAAATTTTATCAAAAACAGACATACAAACCTCTCATGCCATTGCAGCGTCAAGAATACTTTCGATTTGTGCGGAGCTTACGTCAAGCGAAATGACAAGCTCGGAAATGAGTATCTGCTTTGCGGAGCGAAGCATTTTGCGCTCACCCGACGAAAGACCCCGTTCCTTGTCACGGCACATAAGACCTTTAACAACGCTTGCGACCTCGTACAGATCGCCGCTTTTTATTTTGACCATGTTTTCCCGATAGCGCTTGTTCCAATTCTGCGTCAGCGAGACTTCAATATCCGAAAAGGTGTCCAGCACCGCCTTTGCACCGCTGCTTTCGATTATCGGTCTGACGCCAATATCCTCACAGCCCAAGACCGGAACGAGGACACGCATACCTTCCGAAGGAAGGCGAAGAACATAATATTCCCTTTCGGCGCCATTGATCTTCTTCGTTATTAAACTATCAATAACGCCGGCACCGTGCATGGGATGAGCAATATAATCACCGACAGCGAACAAACCGACACCTCCTGAATTTGATTACAAATACAAGTCATTTCATGTATTATTATACACAAACCATTAAATTTTTTCAAGGGTCAGACTGAATTTTTGTTGATAAATAAAGAAAAATTACCCGTCGACATTATCGACGGGTAATTACATTTAGTTAAATGAGATCAATGAACGTCTGCGTCGCCGACGGCTTCGCCGTTCTCAGACACTTCGTATACGACTGCCTCTTCGTCATCGCTTTCGGCTGCGGGAGCGACCTCTGCGGGTGCCGGCTCGCTGAGCGCACGGATGGAGAGGGAGATCTTCTGCTTCTCATTGTCGATAGCGGTGATCTTTGCCTCGACCATGTCGCCGACGGACAGAACTTCTTCGGGCTTGCCGATGCGGCGGTTTGCGATCTGGGAAATGTGGATGAGACCGTCAACACCGGGGATGACCTCTGCAAATGCGCCGAAGGGCATGAGCTTTACGATCTTGACCTCTGCGGTGGAGCCGACTTCGTAAGCGGAAGTGAACTTGACCCAAGGATTCTCTGCGGGATCCTTGTAGCCGAGGGAGATCTTGCGCTTTTCCTTGTCAAAGCCGATGACGTATACATCGACCTCGTCGCCGACGGAGAACATCTCTGCAGGGTTCTTAATGCGGTTCCAGCTCATTTCGGAAACGTGGACCATGCCGTCGATGCCGCCGATGTCGACGAATGCACCGTAGCTGGTCATGGACTTCACGACACCGTGGTACTTTGCCCCGACTTCGATCTCGTTCCAAATTGCCTCGGCACGCTCACGGCGTTCCTTCTGCATAACGGCACGGATGGAGCCGACAACACGCTTGCGGGCACGGTTGAACTCGGTGATCTTGACACGAACCTTCTGCTTGAGGAGCTGAGCCATGTCGGCTTCCTTGGGCAGACCGCTCTGGGATGCGGGAACGAATACACGAACGCCCTTTACGGAGACGACAACGCCGCCCTTGTTGATCTCGGAGACGGTGCCTTCGAGAACGCCGCCGTTTTCGGAAGCTTCCTCAACGTCAGTCCAGCTCTTTGCAGCGTCAAGACGCTTCTTGGAGAGCATTACGGTGCCTTCAACGTCGTTCACACGGACAACGACTGCCTCGATGGTGTCGCCGACTTTGACAGCGTCTTCGACCTTGATGCCGTCATCGGTAAATTCCGTAGTGGGAATGAAGCCGGAATACTTGGTGCCGATGTCAACACTGATTTCGGTGTTGGTTATGGCAACGACGGTGCCGGTTACCTTATCTCCATTATATATAGTTTTGATGCTTTCCTCCAGCATTTCGTCAAAGGATTTCTCCTTTACATCTACTGTGGTTTCATCAATTTTAATTTCTTCGCTCATCTTATTACTTACCTCCTTAATTATCCATGACGGAGCGGATGCTCCGGCGGTAACGCCGACGGTGTCGACCGATGCCAGCCTGTCCATGTCAAGCTCGCCTGCGTTGTTGACGAACTGTACATTGTCGCATATCCTGCTGCAAATCTCCGCAAGATGTACGCTGTTGGCACTGTGCTTTCCGCCTATTACTACCATTGCATCACATTCGGCCGATAATTTTGTAGCCTCATCCTGCCGCATGGACGTCGCACCACATATTGTATCAAAGATTTCTACGTTTGTACACATTTTTTTTAAGAAATTCGCACATTCGGTAAAATTACTCCGAGTTTGGGTGGTCTGTATGACCATAGTTATCGGTTTTACTGAAAATGTCGGGTCATTCTTAAAAAGATTTTCAAGCTCGGACAAGTTTTCGCACAGTGCGTGTTCCCCGCACCAGCCGCAGATCGCCTCGACCTCCGGGTGATTTCTCATTCCGATTATCAGCACGAAGCGTCCCTGCTCGGTTGCTTTGGCGACTATCATGTGGATGCGCTTTACCTTCGGGCAGGTGGCGTCCGTGATCCTTGCGCTGCGCTGCGCAAGCTTGTCGTATATTTCCTTGGAAACGCCGTGCGACCTTATTATGACACGCTCACCCTCAGGCAGCTCCTCCGGAGAGTTTATGAGCTTCATTCCCATGGAGGCAAGCCTGTTTACAACATCGTCGTTATGTATGAGCTGCCCGAGGGAATACGCCTCCCCCTCTTTCAGAAGCTCCTGCGCCATATCGACGCTCCGGCTCACGCCGAAGCAGAAGCCTGCACTCTTGGCTACTATAATCTTTTTCATGCCGTGACCGCCTTTGCTCCGGTCCTTTCGGCAATGAGTCTGCACACGGCGTCGATGCTTTCCTCAAGCGTTAGGCTTCCGGTGTCAAGCAGCACGGCATCGGCTGCGGCGACAAGTGGTGCCGCCTTGCGCTCGGTGTCTTGCTCGTCACGCTTTTTCATGTCCGCAAGAACTTCCTCAAAGGAATCGGTTATGCCTTTTGCCTGAAGCTCCTTCCAACGCCGCTGCGCTCTGGCTTCAGCGCTGGCGGTAAGGAATATCTTAAGGTCGGCGTTCGGAAGTATGACCGTTCCTATATCTCTGCCGTCCATGATGACGTTATGCTTCCTTGCAAGGTCACGCTGCATATCGGTCAGGTAGTCTCTGACGTGCTGCATTGCGGAAACGTTCGAGGCGCACATCGAGACCTCCGGCAGACGTATCTCCTTAGACACGTCCTTTCCGTCGAGGAACATCCGCTGCTCCCCGTCGATGTATTTAAGCTCGATATTCAGCGTCGGCAAAACGGCTTCCACCGCCGTCGGGTCCTTTGTGTCGGCTCCGGCGTTCATCGCCGCAAGACCTATCGTCCGATATATGGCGCCGGTGTCAACATACACAAATCCGAAGCGCTTTGCCGCACTTCTTGCAACGGTGCTTTTTCCGGCTCCGCTCGGTCCGTCGATTGCAATTGAAATCATGTTCGATCCTTTCAAAGTGAATTACCTGCCGTATATCCGGTCGCCCACGCTATTTGCAGGTTGAAGCCGCCCGTGTATGCGTCGAGGTCAAGCACCTCGCCCGCAAAGTACAGACCCGACACGAGCTTTGACTCCATGGTGCGGGGATTGACCTCCTTTGTCGAAACGCCGCCGGAGGTGACTATCGCTTCGGTGACGGGTCTTGTCCCGCACACCGAAACGGGAAACGCTTTAAAAAGCCGCAAAAGCGCATGGCGCTGCTCCCTTGTTATGGAGTTTACCTTCGTGTCCGGGTCAATGCCGGACAGCTTTATAAGAACGGGGATCATCGCTCTCCCGGCAAGGTCGCCGAGAGCGTTTGCAAAGTCCCGGTTTATGTACTTTTCAAAGTCACGCAAAAGCCTTGCGTCGAGCTTCTTTTCGTCGAGCGCAGGCTTTAAGTCTATCTCCAAGCGATATTTGCACTCGCCGAAGCGCCGCATATGCGCACTTGCGGAAAGCACCAAGGGTCCGCTCACGCCGAAGTGCGTGAACAGCATTTCGCCCTGCTCGTAATAAACGAGCTTATCGTCCTCAAAAGCTGACAGAGCAACGTTTTTCAGCGAAAATCCCTGCATCTCGGCGCAGTATTCGTCGTCGCTCTCAAGCGGTACGAGCGACGCTTTTGCAGGGATCACGGTGTGTCCGAGAGCCTTTGCGGCTTCAAAGCCCCAGCCTGTAGAGCCGGTGAGCGGATATGACAGTCCGCCGGTGCATATGACCGTTTTTTCGCATTCGATAACACCGTTTTCCGTTTTTACGCCGACGACCACACCGTTTTCCGTAAGTACCTTTAAAGCGCTGCACTTTTCTATCCTGACACCGCTGCGCTTCATATACGCTATGAGCGCTGCGGCAACGTCGTTTGCGTTGTCGGAAACGGGAAATACACGATTCCCCCGCTCCGTTTTGAGCTTTACGCCGAGGCGTTCAAAAAGCTCCATTGTCGAAGCCGGAGGAAACTTGTTCAGCGCACTGTACAGAAATCTGCCGTCGCCGGGAATATTGCGCATCATTTCCTTAACGTCGCAATTATTCGTGACGTTGCATCTGCCCTTGCCCGTTATTCTAAGCTTTCGCCCAAGTATCCTTTGCGGCTCAAGCAGTATGATGTCAAGCCCTCTTTCGGCTGCAACGGCGCTGCACAGCATACCGGAGGGACCGCCGCCGATAACAACCGCATCAGCTTTGAGGTGATTCATAAACGTCATGCTCCGTCCATATGTTTTCAAGCTTTTCAAATATACTGACGACACCCTCTCTGTTGCGCTTTCCAACGGCAACTATGATGGCGTTCATCAGGCTCATCGGCGCAACGAGAGAATCTACAAACGAGACCATGTCGCTCTTTGCATACATGCAAATGTCGGCAATTGAGCTGAAGGGCGATGCAGGACTGTCGGTTATGGCGATAGTCTTTGCCCTCATCTCCTTTGCGAAAAGGAGTCCGTCCACCGTGTGACTGGAGTATCGGGGGAAGCTGATGCATATGACAGTGTCCCCCTCGCCCACTCTGATGAGCTGTTCATATATTTCGCTCGCCGCCGTGTTGTTGATGACGACGACGTTGTCACGCAGAAGGTTCAGATACAGACCGAGAAAGCTCGCAAGAGCAGTCGAGGTACGCATGCCCATAATATATACCTTCTTTGCGTTTACTATGGAGTCTATGCAATTATCAAAGCTGTCTTTATCAAACTCCTCCATGGTGGCTTGAAGGTTCTGCACGTCGCTTCCGACGACGGATTTAAACAGCTCCTTATCGTCTATCATGCTCTTTGCGACTTCTATACGCTGGACCGCCGTGAGCCTGTTGCGTATCATCTCCTGCAAAGCCTTGCGCATTGCGGGGTAGCCGTCGTAACCGAGCTCGGTCGCAAAGCGGACGACCGTCGATTCACTGACACCGACGATCTTGCCCAGCTTTCCGGCAGTCATAAAAGCGGCTTTGTCATAGTTTGCGGATATAAATTTAGCGATCGTGCGCTGACCCTTTGAAAGTTTGCCGCTGTAGCTCGACAGCTTGGCAAGAAGATCGTTTTCCACGATTATCATCTCCATATAAAGGATAGCTACATTTTACTATTTAAATCGAAAATTGCAAGATATTTTTGCAATTTTCAATATGCAAACTTGCAAAATATACATAATGCCGAATTTATTTCAGCATCTCGACCTCGGCTTCGGTCAAATAGCGCCACTTGCCGACTGGAAGGTCTGAAAGCTCCAGTCCGCTCTCGGAAATTCGTACAAGTCTTGTGAGCTTCAGTCCTGCCTGCTCGCACATTTTTCTTATCTGACGGTTCCTGCCCTCGTGGATCGTAACGTCGAGGAGCGTTGTGTTTTTGTCGCTTTTAACGACGACGACCTCAGCCGGGCGTATACGGTAGCCGCCTATGAGAAGCGGCGAGCGCATGACGGAGAGCGCTCTGTCGCTGCATTCGCCGGAGATCGTGAGCCTGTAGGTCTTGCACTTTTCGCCTGACGGGTGCATGAGTCTGTTTGCAAAGTCGCCGTCGTCGGTCATTATGAGCAGACCTTCGGAGTACATATCCAGTCTACCGACCGGGTAAACACGCTTTCCGACGGACGAGACAAGCTCCGCAACACAGGGTCTCCCCTTTTCGTCGCTAAGACTCGTAATATAACCTCTCGGCTTGTTCAGCA
Source organism: Clostridiales bacterium (assembly GCA_004556755.1). Classification (GTDB taxonomy): domain Bacteria; phylum Bacillota; class Clostridia; order Oscillospirales; family Oscillospiraceae; genus F23-B02. The sequence goes on from SFFW01000001.1 coordinate 49,292, forward strand.
TTATGTACGTCTTGCGCCCCTGAGCGGAAATGCGCTTTCCGCCGACCTCGATCACATCGGTCTCCGGGTCGGCGGAGTCGCCGAGGCTTGCGGTGACCCCGTTTATTTTTACGAGTCCCTCGCTTATCATGCGCTCCCCCGCTCTGCGGGACGCAAGCCCCGATGCCGAGATTATTTTTTGTATTCGTTCTTTCATTTTTTATACCTATTTATCGGTGCCGATCTTTGCCTCCGGCACGGCGTATACCATATTAGTCTCGGCTGCCAAGGTGCCGTTTATAAACACCATGAGCTTGCCCGCATAGCCGCCGTTCAGGATCGGCGCAAACACCAGCCTCGGAAGCTCAAGCCTAATACTTACGACATCGTTGCCGTCGGTCAGGACGGATATCTTTTCCTGCGGAACGGCTTTAATTTTCCCAAAGGTCGGCAGCACCGCCGGAATATTGGCATAGAAGCTGTCGGAATCGTAGACGGTGAGGCTGTATTTTGCAAACGCTTCGTCGTAAAGCTTCATATGGTCGTTCCAGTCGTCGGGTGCGCCTAAGGTCACGCATATGAGCCTCATTCCGTTGCGCTCGGCACAGCTCACAAGCGTGCGCCCGGACGCCATGGTATAGCCCGTTTTTACGCCGATGCAGCCTTCGCACTCCCAAAGCAGGCGGTTGTGGTTTATATAGCTCATCTCGCCGACGGTGTACGATTTTGTCGAGACGATCTTGCAAAACTCCTCATTTTTCATGCAGTAGCGGGTAAGCGTCGCAAGATCGCGTGCTGTCGAGTAATGCTCCTCCGCATCAAGTCCGTGCGGATTTTTAAAGGAGCTGTTATGCATTCCGAGTTCTGCCGCCTTTTCGTTCATCAGCTTTGCAAAACCCTCGATGCTTCCCGAACAGTGACAGGCAAGCGCCGTCGCCGCATCGTTGCCGGAAGTGAGCATCATGCCCATGAGAATGTCGTGCACCGTGTACATTTTCCCCGCAGCGAGATACATTGAAGAGCCTTCGACATAGCACCAGTCGGGGTTTATGATGACAAGCTCATCAAGGTCGCAATTTTCGATGACGAGTATTGCGGTCATTATTTTGGTGAGGCTTGCGATCAGCATTCTCTCGTCCGCATCGTCCTCATAAAGCACATCTCCGGTGTCGGCGCACATGACTATGGTGCTGTGAGAGGAAATGTCGTCACGCACGGCAAAAGCGTTTGGCGCAAGTGTCGTCAAAAGTATCGTTATTACGGCAAAAACCGCTGTCGCTTTACGCATAATAAGCACCGCCTTTTAAGTGTAAGGTAGTGCTTATTATTGCCTGCGGCGTACTAAATTATTCCTTTTTGCTTATATACTGATCGACCTTGTCCATCACCTGCGGCGCAAGGTCAAGGATCCTGTCGACCGTGTTCTGTGCGGGAGGCAGGACGTTTACCATGCGGACGCTGTCGCCCTTCACCACAAGAAAGCCCATCGGTTCGATCTTGACACCGGCTGCGCTGCCTCCGCCGAAGCCCGCAGGGGTCTTGCCTGTGAGGTCACCGCCGCCTCCGCCGAAGCCGAAGCTGAGCTTTGAGACCGGGACGAGGGTAATGCCGTCGGGAGTTATAATGGGTTCCCCGACAATGTTGTTGACCTCGACCATGTTCTTTATGTTGCTCATGGTGGATTGCATCAGCTCGCTGAGTTTATTTTCCATTTAAGTGCCTTCCTTTCCTTTATTCGGTCAATTTTATGTCTAAAATATATTCGCACAAGCGTCGAAAGCACGGCTATCGGCGCAAGCAGTAATGCTCCTATTCTTAAATACAGCTTTGCATAAAGCTCGATTGCCGTTTTGCCTGAGTCAAAGTCGGTACCGACGGAAACATCACTGTCCTCGATGTCGAGTCGCTGCTTTAGCAACGGCATAAGGGTATACTGTGCGGTGTTTGCGTAATTGTAGCGCATGACGGTCTCATACGGATCGTCTGCGGATATGAGGCAGCGGAACCGAAACGTCGGGGATTTGAGCTTTCGTGCAAGTCTTCCGAGCGCCTTTATCGCCGTCTTTGCGACCTCCAGCCACTCGGAAAATGACAAGCCGAGCCTCTGCACCGCTTCAAGAAATGCGTTTGCATTTGACTGCTGCGTCTCCGGCTCCTGCGTTTTTTCCTGCGGTGCGGCTTGCTTTCCACGCTTAGGGTACAGACGTATTGCGCCCGCAAGCGTCACCTCGGAACGAAAATTGCCGTCCTTTGCCGTAAGGCAGAGAGTGACCGGAAGCAGCAGTAAGACCGTTATTACGGCGATAACAGACGCCGCTATTATGAGTGCGGTCAAATTCCAAACCTCCTGTAAGGAGAGCTATATCTCCTCGATACTCATTTGATTGTCGCCGACGGTGCTGAGCTTTTCGATGGCGTCCTCAAGCTTTTTTGCAGCGTCGCCCGTAGCGATGTCGGGCAAGGTCGGAAGCTGCGAAAGCTCGCTTATGCCCATCGTGCGCAGGAATACGTCGGTCGTTCTAAGAAGCGAGGGTCTGCCCGGCACGTCAAGCTTGCCGCAGCGCTCGATAAGTCCCCTGTCGATCAAAACGCCGACCGTGTACGAGCTGTCAACGCCTCGCACCTGATCAATGTACGCTCTCGTGACGGGCTGAAAATATGCAACGACCGCAAGCGTTTCGAGTGCCGGCTGGGACAGCATGGGCGGCTTGCGCTGCTCAAGCGTTTTGCCGATAACGGCAGCGTATTCGGGTGCGGAACACATCTGCAGAGCCTTGTCAAGCTTTAAAATTCTTATTCCCCTGCCCTCTTTCTCGTATTGCTCGGACAGCTCCCGTGCGGCATCCCACACGGTCTCCTCGTCCTGTTCGAGAATGAGCGATATTCTCGCCGCCGGAACGGGTTCTCCCGCCGCAAAGAGTATTGCCTCAAGTGCGGACTTTATATTCATATCTCCCATGTTATACCTACTCTACGATTTTTTCAAGGATCTCGTCAATATTGCCGCCGACAAAACTCAGCGTGTAATCGCCGTCCTCGCCTCTAAGCTCGACGCTGCCCATGCTGCACAGCTCCAAAACGGAAATAAAAGTCGCAATAAGCTCCGAACGGCTTTCGCAGCCGAGGTACAGCTCGTTTAAGCGCATATCGCCGTTTTGCAGAAGCCGTATAAGCTCACGGCTTTTGGTGCGGACCTCATACACGATCCTTGACGGCGCAAGCTTGCGGGCGTATTCCGGCTCAATAGGCTTTCCGCCTCGGCTTATGACGGTGTAAAGCGACTTGAGGAGCTCGGCCGGTTCGTGCCGATACTCATACGCTTCCTTACGCTTCGGCAAAGGCTCCGGGCGCTTTGCGTAGTACAAAAGCCCGGTCTCCGATGCTTTTTTCAGCTCCGGCGTCACCTTTTGGAGCGCAGCAAAAACATCCCTGCATTTGAGCTGCTCAAGCGAGGACATAAGCTCCTCAAGCTCACTGACCTCCTCCTCGCCCGCAAGCAGGGTCCTTGTCTTGATGTACAGGAGGTGCGACGCCATCTGAACGAATTCGCTGGCGATCTCCAGATCCATTTTTTCCATCTCATCAAGGTATTCGAGGTACTGGTCGAGAATTTCGGCGATCTTGATGTCTCGTATCTCTATTTTGTTTTTCGACAGCAGCATCAGAATAAGACTGAGCGGTCCGCTGAAATCCTGAAGCTCGTTGCGTTCCTTCACAACGCCCTCAAGATGAAATGTCAAATCTTCCATAAGCTTTTAAATCAGTGCCTTTCCAAGCTCAAATCCCCAATCGGCAAAGAAAAACAGCTTGTCTATAACGAATTGGGTCGCCGTTTGCAGGGGGTTACCCATAATATCGGTGGCAAAAAGCAGAATGAGAATTATCATTCCGTACTGCTCTATGCGCATGAGTTTCATATAGGTCTCGTTGCTCAAAAACGAAAACAGGATCTTTGAGCCGTCAAGCGGCGGAATGGGGATGAGATTAAACACGGCAAGAGCCGCACTTATGTATGCGGTGGCGGAGACCGTGTTCAGCAAAAACTGCGATATGGCTTCGTTGTCCGACATCATAAGCGGCAGAAACAGAAGTCCGTACAGGAACAGAAAGACGCAGGCGATAATGACGTTCGCAATAGGTCCGGCGGCTGCGGTGATCGCCGTATCACGCTTCGGGTGCTTAAAATTGCGGTAGTCGATCGGCACAGGCTTTGCCCAGCCGAACTTGAACACCGCCATCATTATAAGACCCACGATGTCGATGTGCTTTATCGGATTCAAGGTCAGTCTGCCCATACGCTTTGCCGTCGGGTCGCCGAGCAGGTACGCAACGTAGCCGTGACTCAGCTCATGCAGCGTTATGCATATGAGTGCGGGAATGACGGAGCCGAGTATTTCTAAGGGAACGCTCCAGTCAAGGCCGTTTATGACGTTAGAAAATGAACTCATGGCGAACCTCAGACATACTTGAGAATTTCGGTCATCAAAGCATCTCTCCCGGTTCCCTTTTCGGCGGAAAACAGTACCACGGGTACCTCATCCGGGAGCGACAGCGTAGTGCGGATGAGCGCAAGGTTCGGTTCGATCTCGCTCTTTTTGAGCTTATCCGCCTTATTTGCAACAATCACGAGAGGACACTCCGCCGCTGCAAACCACTGTGCCATGGTAACGTCGTCGGCGGTGGGCTTATGGCGGGAGTCGACGATCATAACTCCAAGCGTTATAAGCCCCTCCGCTGCGAAAAAGCTCTCCATGAGCTTACCCCAACGTTCCTTTTCACTTCTGGAGACCTTTGCATAGCCGTAGCCTGGCAGATCGACAAAGTATGCCTTTTCGTCGATGAGAAAGTAGTTGACGTGTATCGTTTTTCCGGGTGACTGACCGACTCTCGCAAAATTTTTTCTGCACAGAAGGCGGTTTATGACGGACGATTTGCCGACGTTTGACTTGCCGGAGAACACTATCGTCGGAATTTCGCTCCGTATAAAATCGGAAGCGGCTGCGGCGGATTTAATAAATTCCGCTTTGTTTGTGTTAAGTGAAGTCATGGCTCACCTTCCGTTTTGACGCAGTCTGCGTCGGTATCACAATATCCGGCGTATGCTTTTGCGGCTTAATGAGCGCCGCCTCAAGCGCCTTGTCCGCAGAGTCAACACATATGAAATTGAGCGCCGCTCTTACTCTGGGGTCGATCTCGTCAAGGTCGGACTCGTTGTCTGCGGGGATAATGACCGTCGAAACGCCGTTGCGCATTGCCGCCATCGTCTTTTCCTTCAGTCCGCCGATGGGCATGACACGCCCTCTGAGACTGATCTCACCCGTCATGGCAACATCGTGGCGAACGGGCATTCCGGTAAGCGCCGAGACCATTGCAACGGTGACGGTTATACCGGCGGAGGGACCGTCCTTGGGTACGGCACCTTCCGGGAAGTGCAGATGAATGTCGTAGTTCTTGTAAAAATCGGGGTCGATGCCCAAAACCGCCGTGCGGCTTCTTATATAGGTCAGCGCCGCATGGCAGGATTCCTTCATAACGTCGCCGAGGTTGCCGGTAAGCTCAAGTTTCCCGGTACCCGGAACGATCGCCGCCTCAACGTCAAGCACCTCACCGCCGGCAGCCGTCCACGCAAGACCTCTGACAAGTCCGACCTCATCGTTTCGGCGAAGCTGTTCGGGCTTAAACTTGGGTGAGCCGAGGTACTGCTGCAAGGAACCCGCTCTTAATGACACGCTCTTTTTTGTACCCTCGGAGAGCAGAACGACCGTTTTTCTGCAAACGGAGGCGATGCATCTCTCAAGCTCTCTGACGCCGGATTCTCTGGTGTAGAGCGTGATGATCTCCCTTATGGCGTCGTCGCTGATCTTGAGCTGTGCCGCCTTGAGACCGTGCTTTTTCCTCTGCTTCGGAACGAGATAATTCTTAGCGATGCAAAGCTTTTCCTCGTCCGTGTAGCTCGAAAGACGAATGACCTCCATCCTGTCGAGAAGCGCTCTCGGAACGGTATCGGTGGTGTTGGCGGTCGCAATGAAGAAAACGTTTGAAAGATCAAAGGGAATTTCAAGGTAATTGTCCCGGAAGTTTTTGTTCTGCTCCGGGTCAAGGACCTCAAGCAGAGCCGAGGCGGGGTCACCCCTGTGGCTCGAATTGAGCTTGTCGATCTCGTCCAAGACCATGAGCGGATTTGAGGACTTTGCGGTGTTGAGTCCCGCAATTATTCTGCCGGGCATGGAGCCGACGTAGGTCTTGCGGTGACCTCTTATCTCGGCCTCGTCGTCGACGCCGCCGAGCGATATACGCACGAGCTTGCGGTTGAGCGCCTTTGCAACGCTCATGGCGATGCTCGTTTTGCCGGTTCCCGGAGGACCGACAAGGCAGAGTATCGCACCGTCGGAGTTGGGAGCAAGCTGCCGCACCGCAAGGTACTCGATTATGCGTTCCTTGACCTTTTCAAGTCCGAAATGGTCGTCGTCAAGCTGCTTTCTTGCAACCGCAATATCGGTCTGCTCAACGGTTTTCTCGTTCCACGGCAGCTCAAGGCAAAGGTCAAGGTAATTGCGGATAACACTGCCCTCGGCAGAGCCGAAGGGCTGCTTTGCAAGATGCGACACTTCCTTTAAAAGCTTCGCTTCCGAGGTCTCGTCAAGCTTCAAGGCTTTGATCTTGCTCCTGTATTCCGAGATCTCGTCTTCGCTGCCGTCCTCACCCAGCTCATGCTGAATGACCTTCATCTGCTCACGCAGGTAGTATTCACGCTGGCTTTTGTTGACCTGATCGTTCGTTGCGGCATTCAGCTCCTGCTCGTAGACGAGAACGCTGCTGAGCTGACGCATGTAGTCCATCAGCATCTCAAGACGCATCACGGGGTCAAGCTCCTCAAGCAGATTCTGCTTGTCGGTGTAGAACAGATTCAGTGCCTGCGCCACCCTGTTTGACAGAATGCCGGGTTCCTTTGCGACCATCACATTGAACATCTGCATCGGGTTTGCACCCTCAACAAGCTGCTCGTTTGCCTTGAGAGCGTCAAGGCAGGCACGCATAAGCGTCGCCGCCTCGTCGGGCTGCGCTACCGGGAAGTCGGGTACCGGCTCAATGCGTCCGAAAAAGCACGGCTCGTCGGCGTAGATACGCAGAATTCTGCCTCTGTAAAGTCCCTCGACGCTTGCGGTGCTGCTGTTCGGGGAGTTTTTCGTCAGAGACGTAATATGGCAGACAACGCCGTATTCGTACAGATCGTCCTGCCCCGGTGCGTCACACGAGACGTCACGCTGAGTAACTAAGAAAAGGTCATAGTCGGTACTCTCCGCCGCCTTCAGTGCGGCGTGGGACTGGTTTCGTTCAATATTAAACGCCATAAATACGTCGGGAAACATGGTGATTCCCCTGAGCGCAAGTATGGGTAGATCTCTTGTCACATATTTATCGTTGGTGATCATGTTGTCCCTCCTTGGGAGATATAAAACGTGCAGGGCGAGACCATGCCCCGTCCTGCACAAAGTATCAATTGTTGCGAATTATTTCAGGGCTGGTGTTGCTGTTCACACAGTCTGCCGTCACAATGACCTTGGCAATGTCCTTTTCGGACGGAACTCCGTACATTATGTCGGTCATTATGCTTTCCATCACGCTGCGCAGTCCCCTTGCGCCGATCTTCATTTCGATCGCTTTGTCGGCAATGGCTTCAAGCGCAGCGGGTTCGTATTCAAGCTCAACGCCGTCGTAGCTCATCAGCGCCTCATACTGACGGGTCATTGCGTTTTTCGGCTCTGTCAGGATGCGCACAAGGTCTTCTCTCTTGAGAGAATTGAGGGGTGCGATAACGGGCAGACGTCCGATAAGCTCCGGAATGATGCCGAACTTGAGAAGATCGTGCTGCTGTGCCTGAGCAAGAAGCTCGCCGACGTCGGTCTCCCCGGAAGAACGGATCTCTGCTCCGAAGCCGATGCTTTTTTTGTCGGTACGCCTTTCGATTATCTTGTCCAGTCCGTCAAAGGCGCCGCCGCAGATAAAGAGAATGTTGGTTGTATCGACCTTGATAAACTCCTGATGCGGATGCTTTCTGCCGCCTTGCGGGGGTACGTTTGCAACGGTTCCCTCAAGCAGCTTGAGCAGTGCCTGCTGTACGCCCTCGCCGGAAACGTCTCTCGTTATGGATGTATTTTCGCTCTTGCGGGCGATCTTGTCTATCTCGTCAATGTAAATTATGCCGTTCTCGGCACGCTCTACGTCGAAATCGGCAGCCTGGAGCAGACGCAGAAGAATATTCTCAACGTCCTCACCGACGTAGCCGGCTTCGGTAAGCGTCGTCGCATCGGCGATAGCAAACGGGACGTTCAGCATTTTTGCAAGCGACTGCGCAAACAGGGTCTTGCCGCTGCCGGTGGGACCAATGAGGAGGATGTTGCTCTTTTGCAGCTCAACGTCGTTATCTCCGGCGTAGAGGATCCTCTTATAATGGTTGTACACCGCCACGGAGAGGACGATCTTTGCCCTGTCCTGTCCGACAATATATTCATCCAGCTTTTTCTTGATCTCGGCGGGCTTGGGCAGCGTTTCAAAGCTTATCCTGTTGCCGTCGTTATCATGCATCGGGGTCTCAAGATCCTCGCCGATTATGCTCATGCAAAGCTGAATACATTCGTCGCAAATATATGCACCGTTGCCCGCAATAAGTCTGCCGACCTGATTCTGCGTTTTGCCGCAGAAGGAGCAGCGGATACTCTTTCTTTCATCGGTTCTTGCCATGTTTATACCTCAAAAAAAACAAATCAAATTAAGCCAAATATGGGGGAACGGTTTGTTCCCCCATCGTTCAGCGTTTGGCAATCACTTTGTCAATAAGACCGTATTCCATGGCTTCCTGTGCGGACATGAAGTGGTCCCTCTCACAGTCACGCTCAATGGTCTCGATCGCCTTGCCGGTGTTGTCGGCAAGTATACGGTTGAGATTGCGCTTTATCTTCAGGATCTGTTCGGCCTGAATCTGAATATCGGTACACTGACCCTGACTTCCGCCCGAAGGCTGATGTATCATGATCTCGGAGTTAGGCAGTGCAAGACGCTTGCCCTTTGCTCCGCTCGACAGCAGGAATGCACCCATGGACGCCGCAAGACCGATGCATATAGTGGAAACATCGGGCTTTATATACTGCATGGTGTCATATATCGCCATGCCCGCAGTAACGCTTCCGCCGGGGCTGTTTATATAAAACTGTATGTCCTTGTCGGGATCCTGCGCCTCAAGATAGAGAAGCTGTGCTACGACGAGGCTTGCGGTCGCATCGTTGACCTCCTCGGACAGCATGATTATGCGGTCGTTGAGAAGTCTCGAAAAAATGTCGTAGGATCGCTCTCCTCTGCTTGTCTGTTCAACTACATAAGGTACCAAACTCATAATATAAGTCTCCTTTCCATATTTCGCTCATCCAGGAGATCATATCCAAATGCGGTTTGCTTTATTCGGCTTCACCCTCGGATACGCTTGCCGATTCAATGATTATCTTTGTTGCTTTTTCCTTTTTGAACTCGTTTCTGATGAAGTCCATTCCGAAGTAGTTCAGAATGTCTTCGGGCTTTGCGTTGACGGTCTCGGCTGCGCCCTTGATGTACTCGTCGGTGTCCTCGTCGGTGACTTCGATGTTCTCGGCGGCTGCAACTGCCTCAAGCAGGAGCTCCTGCTTTACCTGATACACTGCTGCGGGACGCAGAGTTGCATCGACGGTGTCCTTGTCGAGACCCATGAGCTTCATGAGGTCCTCGGTCTTAACGTCGTCTCCGGTGACGCCGAAGTTTGCGGCATAGTTGCGGAGTATCTCATTGAGCTTCATGTCGATCATGGTTTCGGGAACGTCGACAACGAGATTGTCGCATGCCTGAGTCATGATCGCGGTGCGGAACTTTGCGTCCGCTTCGTCGCTCTTTGCCTTTTCCATGCTGCTGCGAACGTCTGCCTTATACTCGTCAAAGGTATCGAACTCGGAAACGTCCTGAGCAAAATCGTCGTCAAGCTCGGGAAGCTCCGGAGTGGTAAGGCTGTTGAGCTTTACCTTGAATACGACTGCCTTACCGGCAAGATTCTCGACATAGTCTTCGGGGAAGGTGATGTCAATGTCCTTCTCCTCGCCGATGTTCATGCCGACGACCTGCTCCTCAAAGCCGGGAACGAAGGAGCCGGAGCCAAGCTCAAGGTCAAAGCCCTCTGCCTTGCCGCCGTCGAAACGCTCACCGTCGAGGTAACCGTCAAAGTCGATATTGGCGGTGTCGCCCATCTGTGCCTCACGGTCAACGCTCAGCATACGGGCATTGCGCTTTGCGGTGTTGCGGATCTGCTTCATAACGTCGTCATCGGTGACTTCGGCAGACATCTTGGGGGCGGAGAGGTTCTTATATTCACCGAGAGTGACCTGCGGATAAAGCTCAAGGGAGAAGGTGATGGAGAGGGTCTTGTCCTCTGCAAGATCAACGTCCGTGATAGAGGGAGTGCCAATGATCCTCAGCTCGGCGTTATCGACCGCATAGCCGTATGCCTGGGGGCAAAGATCGTCGATGGCATCCTGATAGAACACTTCGGGACCGTACATACCTTCGATGACGGCACGGGGAGCCTTGCCCTTTCTGAAGCCGGGGATGCTGATGGAATTCTTATTCTTTTTGTAAGCTGCGTTTACGGCAGATTCAAACTCGGCAGAATCAATTTCGACCTTGACCTCGGCGGTCTTGTTTTCTTTGTTTTCAACGTTACTAATAATCATTTACTGACTTCCTCCTAAAATGTTCTTGCAAACACTTATGCATAATAGCAGATAATAGCGGCAAAAGCAATGTTTTTATTTTAAATATACATTATTTAAAACAATTTTTGCGGTGTAAAATTCACATAATCGGCGGATACGAGGCGAAATTGCGTGTCATTGAGCTTACCGTTAAAGGAATAAGCACAGCTTGCGGCATGAAGATGACCGTAGCAGCAAAGCTCGACCCCGTATTCGTCAAGGAGCCGGAGTATGTCCGGGCAGTCGTAATTGAGGTACTTCGGCGGATAATGCAGAAACACAAGCTTCCTGCCCTCACCTGCCGATTTGAGCGACGCTTCAAGGCGCATATTCTCACGCTGCATTATCTTGCGGTCGTGAGCATCGCCCTTCAGCTCCTCGTAAAACCAACCTCTTGTACCGCAGATGGCGACGTCCTCATATGCAAAGCTGTTGTTGTGCAGAATGTCTATCGTGGTGATGCCGTTGTCGGCGAAAAAGCGCTTTGCCTTGCTCACCGTCGACCACCAGTAATCGTGGTTGCCTTTTAAAATGATCTTTTTTCCCGGCAATCTGTCTATAAAAAGGAAATCCTCAAGCGATTCCTCCATGCTCATTCCCCAGCTGATGTCGCCGCACAGAACGGTGAGGTCGTCATCACAAAGCCCCGAAAAGCCCTCCGAAAGCTTGCGAACGTAATCCTCCCATCTGCCGCCGAACACCTCCATCGACTTGCTGCCGCCGAGGGACAAGTGCAGATCGCCAATAGCATATAGTGACATATATCCTCCGTATAAAAGCGGCCAAATCCGAAAATAATATAAACGCCAAAGGCAATTATAACATCGGAGGTATTTCGAAATGAATGACAAGAAGATCAGGAACAACGAGATCACCGGCGTCGGCTGCGACGTAAGCCAGTGCAAGTACAACACCATCGACAGCAAGTGCTCCGCTTCTCACATCAGTGTACAGAACGACAAGGCCACCACCAAGTCCGAGACCTACTGCTCCACCTTCTGTCCCAGAGGCTGCTGCGACTGATCACACGGGAGAAATCCCGTACATATCATTTCAAAAATTCATCGACCGCAGTCTTCATCCCGCTTGGCGGAATGATGTCTTTAAAGCGCACTTCCCTTTCGGTCAGGCCACGCAACGGCAGCGGGACCTCGATGCCGCTGACCTCGGACAGTCTTTCGATAAGCTCGGCACCGCTCTTTTCGGCGTTGTCGCCGAGCGCCTTCAAAACGCTGTCGCTGAACTTAAAGGGGCTTGCCGTGGAAACGACGATGCAGGGGCGCTCGACGCCCTCACCGCTGCGGATATCGCACAGCACCTTATATGCGACCGCCGTGTGCGTGTCCATGAGATAGGAATCCTTATCCCAAACGGTCTTTATCGTCTCAAGTGTTTCCGCATCCGAGCAGTAACCGCCGACAAAGCACTCGTCTATCGCTGCTTTGAGCTTGGGCGAAACGGTGTAGCGCCCCGAGTCGGAAAGCTGCTTCATATACCCGGCAGTCTCCTCCGTGCTGCCGGAGAGATTGCAGAGCAGACGTTCAAGATTGCTGGATACGAGGATGTCCATGGACGGAGACAGCGTATTGTGGAAGGCTCTGTTTCTGTCATAGCAGCCGCTTGCCAAAAAGTCGCTGAGTACGTTGTTTGCGTTGGATGCACACAGCAGTCTGCAGACGGGCAGACCCATGCTGCGGGCATACCATCCGGCAAGAATGTTGCCGAAATTGCCTGTCGGCACAGAAAAGTCAACGGTGTCACCCAATGCAATGCCGCCCGACTTCACAAAGTCGCAGTACGCAGAGAAATAGTAGACTATCTGCGGAAGCAGTCTGCCCCAGTTGATGGAGTTTGCGGAGGAGAGGAAATAGCCCCGCTCGGTCAGCTTTGAGGCAAAATCGGCATCGGAGAATATTCTTTTGACGCCGCTCTGCGCATCGTCAAAATTGCCGACGACTGCGGTAACGCCGACGTTTTTACCCGTCTGCGTTATCATTTGCAGCTTCTGCGCCTCCGATACGCCGTCATTCGGATAAAAGACCTGTATCTTGGTACCTGGAACGTCGGCAAAGCCCTCAAGCGCCGCCTTGCCCGTGTCGCCGCTCGTGGCGACGAGGATGCAGACACGGCGTTCCTCCCCGCACTTTTTCAGCGATGCCGTAAGCAGATGCGGGAGAAGCTGGAGCGCCATGTCCTTGAAGGCACAGGTCGGTCCGTGCCAAAGTTCAAGCACCGCAGTCGTGCCGTTAAGCACTCTCAGGGGCGCCACCGCATCGCAGTCAAAGCCGCTGCCGTACGCCGAAGCGCACAGCGCCTTAAGCTCGTCCTCACTGAAATCGTCAAGATATTTTGACATTATGTAAACTGCTCTGCCGCAGTAGTCCATATTGCACAGGGCGGCGATCTCGTCCATGTCAAGCTGCGGCAGCGTTTCCGGGACGAACAGTCCGCCGTCGGGGGCAAGCCCCTTGGCGATGGCTTCCGCCGCCGTGACGCCGTACATCGAATTTCTTGTACTGAAATATTTCACGTTACACCTCAAAAGCGTTTTCAATATGGTTCAGCTTCACACCGAAGCCCTTTGCTCCGTTCGGCGCATAGATCTCGATCACGTCGAAGCGGGGCTGCTTTTCGGACTCGTGCTGCTGAAGGTATAGCTGCGCCGCCGTTATGATGCGGCGCTGCTTTGAATATGTGACAAATTCACGGGCTTCGCCGTGATCGCTGGTTTTTCTGAGCTTTACCTCCACAAAAACTATGTATTTGCGGTTTTCGGCGATCACGTCTATCTCCCCCTGACGGCAGGAGTAGTTCATGCACACGATCTTGTAGCCGTGCAGTCTGAGGTAGCTTGCTGCCTTGCGCTCACCCCATGCGCCTATCTCACGTTTTTCCATCAGTGCATCTTCCTTAAAAAGCTCGGTCTGTGTATCTCGCACGGACCGTACTTTCGCAGCGCCTCATAGTGGAGCTTGGTACCGTAGCCCTTGTGCTTTTCAAAGGCGTATTCGGGGTACTTTTCCGCCATCTTGAGCATATATCGGTCACGGCTCACCTTCGCAAGCACGGAAGCTGCGGCAATGTCGGCACAGCGTGCGTCGCCCTTTACGATGCAACGGCTGTCAAGGACTATGCCCTTATTTCTGTTGCCGTCTATGAGTGCAAGCTCCGGTGCGGGAGAAAGACCGCCTATCGCCCTGTTCATCGCAAGCATCGTTGCGCCGAGAATGTTGCAACTCTCTATCTCCGCAACATCCGCAAAGGCAACGCTCCACGCAGTCGCCGACTCGGTTATCAGATCGTAAAGCGCATCACGCTGCTTTTCGCTGAGCTTTTTGGAGTCGTTGAGTCCTTCTATCTCCATACCTTGCGGCAGGATGACCGCCGCAGCGTACACGGGTCCGGCGAGAGGCCCCCGTCCCGCCTCGTCAACTCCGCAGAGGAGCTTATAGCCCTCGGCGTATATTTCGTTTTCAAGCTCCCACAGATCAGTCATTCGGTCGCTCCAAGCTAAGTCTTCCGAGCTTTCCGTCATGGTACTCGCTCAAAAGCGTATTTGCCATACGTTCAATGTCGTACTCCCCTCTCGAAACGAGGAATCCGCGCTTTTTCGCAGCCTGCTCAAGCAGCTCGTAGCCGTTCATTTCGGGGTCGGGGACTATTTTGTAGCGCTCCTCAAGCGCCTTGGGGTACATCCTGCAAAGGCGAAGCATGAAGTTTGCACCGAGAGTCTCACGGTCCAGCACGTCGGACTTTATCGCATTCGTTATCGCAAGCAGTTCTCCGACCTCCTGAGAGTCGAACTTCGGCCACAGAATGCCCGGAGTGTCAAGCAGATCAAGACCCTTGTCGATGTTTATCCACTGCTTTCCTCTCGTTACGCCGGGCTTGTCCCCGGCGGCGGCAGCCTTGCGCCCTGCTACTTTATTTATAAATGTAGACTTTCCGACATTTGGTATGCCGAGTATCATCACACGGAGGGGACGGGTAGCCTGTCCCTTGGCGGCGTAATCTTTAAGCTTATCCGCCAAAAGCTCACGCACACTGCGGGCAAAGCCGTTAACGCCTTTGCCGCTCTTTGCGTCTGTCTGCATCACCTTCAGACCATGTGCGGTGAAATATTTTACCCACGCATCGGTAACGTCCTTGTCCGCAAGGTCGCAGCGGTTGAGAATAATGAGCCTCGGCTTTCCGGCGGCAAGCCTGTCAATATCCGGGTTTCGGCTTGAGTTGGGGATGCGTGCGTCAAGTATCTCGCACACGGCGTCGACCAGCTTGACGTTCTCCTCGATCATGCGCTGCGCCTTGGTCATGTGACCGGGGAACCACTGGATATTCATTTTTTCGTAAGCGTTTTCCTGCATATCAACCACCGTAGGGACTGCCTATCCTGTCAAGGGGGAAGAGCACAAACACGACCTTGCCGATTATGAGCCTCGTGTCCACCATGCCGATCTCCGCCTTGCGGCTGTCCGTCGATCTGTTGCGGTTGTCGCCCATGACGAACACGCAGCCCTCCGGCACCGTCTGAACGCCGGAGAAATCAATGGGAATATAGGTGTAGTCGGCGGTATAGGGTTCATCAAGCGCAACACCGTCCACATACACTATGCCCTTGTCAAAGTCGATTTCGACCGTCTGCCCCTCGGTAGCGATGACACGCTTTACGAGCGCCTCGGGCTTGTACTCGTCCTTGCGGAAGACGACGATGTCGCCCTGCTTGGGTGTGTAGGGCAGATCCAAAACCACCATTTTGTCGCCGTGAAACAGAGTGTTGTTCATAGAATCGCCCACGACGTCGACAAGTCGGAAGACGAAAACAAAAACAAGTATGCATATGACAAGAGCGGTTATAAGGCTCTGCGCCCACTCGTATACCTCGCCTCTGACGGTAAAGGGCTTTTCGGCAACCGCTTCCTCTTTGTTGATTTTTGCTTTATCTTTCATAGCTGTGCCTCTTTACATATTTGGTATTTTATTATTATACACGATAAACATATCAATAGGCAACAAAAAAAGAGGCATACGCCTCTTTTTTTGACAGTGTGACAGGAAACTTACAGGCGCTCCTTGACCTTTGCGCTCTTACCGACTCTTTCACGGAGGTAGTAGAGCTTTGCTCTGCGCACTTTACCTCTGCGAACCGTCTCGACGGAGACGATGGAGGGAGAATGCACAGGGAAGACCTTCTCGCAGCCTACGCCGTAGGAAATTCGGCGGACGGTGATGGTCTCGTTGATGCCGCCATGCTTCTTGGCAATGATGGTGCCTTCAAAAGCCTGGTTGCGCTCGCGGCTGCCTTCCTTGACACGAACGGTGATACGCACGGTATCGCCGACGTTGAGTGCGGGCAGTTCGGGCTTCATGTACTGTTCGCTGAGAATTTTGACCAGATCCATAATCTAATCCTTCCTTTACTTTAAGGCGTTCATACCGTTGGGCGCATCGACCTCGGCAGCGGACCGCTTGATAGCTTGCACACGCAAGCCAATATATAGTAGCACGAAAGTCTCGGCATTGCAAGACTTTTTTATCGGAATACCTGCATTTCCGCATCAAATACCTGGATTCTGCGGAATTTTGCGAAGTCGGGAGCGATCTTAGGCTCAAGCTGAGTGAGCGCCGACACCAAAAGTTCCGGGTTAAGCGTCGGCTCCTGCGCCGAAATGACTGCGTTTAGCGCAACTCCGCCGTCGCAGACGCCGAAGTCAAGAGACTTTATTGCGGGCTTTATATCGGTATCGGACACGCCCCTTTTCGTTCTCTTGGATATAACGATGCTCTCGGAGGCAAAGAATCGCTCAAGCTCCGGCAGCATATCCTCGGCACTTCGTTCATCGTACTCAAAAACGCCGCTTACGGACAGCCACTTGATGTCCTTGACCTTACGCTCCGAGGCGTAGACGTCAAGTACCTCTATCCCCTCCGGCATCTGCACCCTGAGTGCGGTCAGTATGTCCTCCGGCTCAAGCTCCGTGCGAAGGCGGAAATCCATGATCTCGCAGACGCTTTCGCAGCCGACAGACAGCGGCAGCGCTATCGAAATGTTGGGGTGCGGATTGAAGCCCTCGGAGTATTTAAGCGGTATCTCGCTCCGCATGAAGGCTCTCGTTATCGTGCGCATCAGGTCGAGGTGTGAGATATAAACCGCTCTGCCGGTCTTGGAAAATTTCATTCTGAGCTTATCCATCGCATCTGCCTCCGCTCAATGATCTTGCACCGCAGCCTGCACAGCTTTGGCGGCAGTCGGTTATATGCTTCTCAGCGCTGCGGGAGTATTCCCGTTCACGCCACAAATGCTCACGTCCAACGCCGACGTCAACGATGTCCCACGGCAGGACCTCGTCCTTTCCCCTTTCACGGTGTGCGTAAAATTCAGGACTCAAACCAGCGTCACGGAACGCCTTCATCCAGCGCTCAAAGCTGAAGTAATCGCTCCATGCCTCAAGTCTGCCGCCACTGCGCCACACGTTTTCAATGACCTTGCCCATTCTGCGGTCGCCCCTTGAGAGCGTCGCTTCAATGTAGCTCGTCTGCGGATCGTGCCAGTTATATACCACGTTCTTGGCGGTTATTGCCTTGCGCAGAAGCTCGACCTTGGAAATGTACTCCTCCATCGTGTTCTGCCGCTCCCACTGGAAGGGGCTGTGCGGCTTTGGTACAAAGCAGGAGGTCGAGACCGTTATCCTGACTCCCCTGTTTTTGTTCTTGGAGTACAAGCGCCATGTGTGCAGCACCTGATTTGCAAGCTCCGCAATACCGAGGATGTCCTCCTCCGTTTCGGTGGGAAGTCCGAGCATGAAGTAAAGCTTCACGGTGTTCCATCCGCCCTCAAAGGCAAGGCGGCAGGTGTTAAGAAGGTCTTCCTCACTGACGTTTTTGTTTATTGCGTCACGCAGGCGCTGGCTTCCGGCTTCGGGCGCAAAGGTAAGTCCGCTTTTGCGGGTCTTTTGTATGCGGTGCATTATCTCTATCGAGAAGTTGTCCGCACGGAGCGAGGGCAGCGAAAGTCCGATGCTCCTCGGCTCGCAATATTCAAGAAGTCCGTCGCACAGCTCCGGAAGCTTGCGGTAGTCGCTTGAGCTGAGGGAGAGCAGCGTAATGTCCTGACAGCCGGTGTTTTTGAGCAGCGCCTTGCCCTGCTCTATGAGCAGATCGACGCTTTTTTCTCTGATGGGTCTGTAGGTATGCCCCGCCTGACAGAAGCGGCAGCCTCGTATGCAGCCACGGAACAGCTCAAGATTCACACGGTCATGCACTACCTCGGTCGACGGAACGATTGGATTGATCGGAAACGGAACATTATCAAGGTCTGTAACGATGCGCTTTCTGACCCTTTGCGGCGCTCCTTCAAGTACCTCAAAGTGCGACAGCACACCGCTGTCAAAATACACGGGCTTATAAAATTCGGGGACGTATATGCCGCCGATCTTAGACGCCTCTTTGAGAAAACGAAGCTTGTCCCAGCCCTCCGCCTTGGCGGTGTTTATAAGCGCAAGCAGCTCGTTATTCATCTCCTCACCCTCGCCGAGCAGGAAAATGTCGATAAAATCCGCCATCGGCTCCGGGTTAAGTGCGGCGGTTCCTCCGGCAATAACGAGCGGCAGAAGCGCCTTGCGCTCGCTGCGGCGGATTGGAATGCCGGCCATGGACATCATGTCAAGCACCGTGGAGTACGCCATCTCGTAGCCTATCGAGAACGCAAGCACGTCATGCTCCGATATCGGGTCGCCGCTTTCGAGCGCATACAGCGGAATTGTGGCGTTTTTCATCTCCTCGTACATATCGCCCCACGGCGCAAACACTCTCTCGCACCAGACGTAAGGCAAGGAGTTCATCGTCGAGTACAGTATGCTCATGCCGAGATTAGACATTCCGATCTCGTACACATCCGGGAAGCAGAACGCCACTCTGAGGCTAACGCTGCTTTTGTCCTTGATTATCTGATTAAACTCGCCGCCGGTGTAGCGTGCGGGCTTTTGCACCTTGGGCAATATTCTTTCAAGTCTCTTATCCATTGCTCTCTCCGTTACTATTGTTGCGGATATTTTACAACACTTCCGAAGATTTTACAATAGCACCTTGCTTTCAAATTGGCTCAGAAGTATCATAAGCCCCGCAACACAAAGTGCAGCACCCCATGGCTGCGGTAGCATATGAGCACCGTATATCGCAACCGATGCGCTGACGGCAAGGCTAATGACTTCCGCCGACTTTCCCGCCTTCACTTCTCCGAAGATCGCCGAGAGCAGACACATTAACATTCTCCCGCCGTCAAGCGGCAGCGCCGGCAGAAGATTGTACGCCGACAGCAGCAGGCTGAATCCCGACAGCGCAAGGAAAAATGTGTTATCCGTTTTGTTGCCGAGGTAGGACAAAAGCAGCGCAAAGGCAAGTCCGAATACTGGACCCGACGCAAGGCAGATAAACTCCTCACTGCGGTTTTTAAGTCCGGCATAGGATATGCAAAGCCCCGTCATGTCAAATCGAAGCCCCCTCCCCCGTGCGCCGAAACATTTAAGCGCCGCAATATGCCCAAGCTCATGCACGCAAACCGGGATAAACAGTGTGCAGAGCAGTGTAAAGCCGCCGAAAAAGTAAAGCACCGAGAGCAGTATCACGGCTCCGGTGCTTATGTCGAATCTCCTCATATGTAAAACTCCGGATTTAAGTATACGCCGTTGCATTGCAGCTCAAAGTGCAGATGCGTTCCCGTGACGGCTCCCGTGTGACCGACAAGCGCTATGACGTCCCCCTTTGACACGCTGCCGCAGCTTGCGCACAGCTTACTGCAATGCGCATACAGGGTGCGCCAGCCGTTGGGGTGCGTCATCACAATATAGTTGCCGTAGCTGTCGCTGTACCCGGCGGCGATGACGGTACCGTCGGCGAAGGCCCGTATTTCGCTGCCCTCCGGCACGGCAAAGTCGGTGCCATAGTGGAATTTGACCTGGTTTTTTAACGGATGCATACGGTAGCCGAAGCCGGAGGAGGTCGCCCCCTCTACTGGGTTTGTATACTCAAATCCCGTGTCCGGGTAATCGTAGCTCACGTTGTCGGGGATATTGTAATCGGCATACGCCTTTTGAGATTCGAGAAACGCCGTGACCTTTTCGGGTTCTTTCGGCGTCGGTTCCGGGGTTTCGGGTACCGGCGTGGGCGTAGGTGTGGGTGTCGGCGTCTCGGACGGTTTTGCGGGAGTCGGGGTGTTTGATTTAAAACCACCTGCGGAGATGTAGCGCTCCGACTCGTTTCTTTTGAACGTATCGAAAAATGTGCCGTCGGTAAGCGACGCTCCGAGGCTTATAACGCTCTGCGTTTGGGCGCTTTCGGTTTGCATCGCCGACTTTATTTCCTCGGCAATTTCCCCCGACAGCTCAGGCGATATGATCTTTATCGCAGTCAGTGCAATGAATATCCCGGCACAGACGTACACTTTCAGCTCCTTCATTTGTACACCCCCTACTGATTCATTCTATGAGGCTCATCCGGGGATATTACAAATATTTATCTTGACAATTCCATTTCCTCTTATTATAATAAATTGGCTTAACGGGGTGTAGCGCAGATGGTAGCGCGCTTGGTTCGGGACCAAGAGGCCGGGAGTTCAAATCTCCCCACTCCGACCAAAAAAGCACGATGGTTTTGATACAAAACCATCGTGCTTTTTCTATATTGGTTGATATTTACACAGCAATTTGATACAATCTATTCGACAAACTTGAATTTTACGGAGGTAATATTGTATGTGGTTTGTGCTTGCATTACTATCTGCAATATTTGCAGCACTTACTTCTATACTGGCAAAGGTCGGCATAGAAGGCGTCAACTCAAATCTTGCAACAGCAATAAGAACCGTTGTTGTAGTTGTTATGGCTTGGGGAATGGTGTTCCTCACGAATTCACAAAACGGAATTGCTGAAATAAGCAAACGAAGCTGGTTGTTTATAATTCTGTCGGGTTTGGCAACGGGTGCCTCATGGTTATGCTATTACAGAGCATTACAGTTAGGTGATGCATCAAAGGTTGTTCCAATTGACAAATTAAGTGTTGTAATTACATTGGTTTTGGCATTTGTATTCCTACATGAGCAATTTACAACGAAATCGTTGATAGGTTGCATACTTATTGGAATG
The DNA here is from genome assembly GCA_004556755.1 of Clostridiales bacterium. GTDB lineage: Bacteria > Bacillota > Clostridia > Oscillospirales > Oscillospiraceae > F23-B02. Next base: position 70,176 of record SFFW01000001.1, read on the forward strand.
GGAACTATGGTAATGGTTCTTTAAAACCATTTATTGGATAGATAGACAAATTCCAATTTGACAAACTGATTAGCATAGTTTCAGTCCTAAAAGAGAGTTTCACTTCCCGCTTAATAGTTTCATTTTTTGAGTGAAACCAAATGAAACCTTTTGAAACCGTAGCATTATCATCAAACTAATTCAGAAGAGACAAACAAGTCTAAAAAGCTTGTTTGTCTCTTTTTTATCCCACGAATAATCAAATATTATGTGTTTTGGAGTGATTATGATAGAAAATCGCTCCTTTTTTATGTTTAAATCAAAGATCAACCGAACTAACTCACTAATATGTAGGTTTTACTTTTTTGCAATTCCACTAATATCTGTGTTTTATATTGAAGCCTTGTTGTTCCGTTCCATTTGGGATAAATAGCTTCCGATTTGTAGGCACGGCTCGAACGCTTACTCGGAGCGGAATTTGCAAAAATCTACGCCAGAGAGGGCTATGACCTTGTACTTATCGCCCGCAGCGAAAACAAGCTTTGCAGCTTAAAGGATAAGCTTGAGCGCAATACGGCTGCCGTGTGTGGGTGCTGGCGTATGACCTTTCGCAGCCAGACGTAGCAGTTAAGGTCTACAATTACACGCTTGAGCAAGGCATAACCGTAGACGCACTCGTCAACAACGCAGGCTTCGGAGACTTTGGGAGCTTTTGGGAGGTCGATCCCAAGCGGCAGACCGATCTCATGTACCTCAACGCCATGACGCCGGTGCAGCTCACACGCTGCTTTCTGCCGAGAAGCGTATGCAGAAAGATTATTAAAAAAGTTAACGGATAAAAAAGCTCCTGCGGTACTGCCGCAGGAGTTTATTCTTTATGCATATGTCTTTATTCCCTCAAGCTTGTGGAGACTGCGGGAATGCATTTTTTCTATCAGCTTTTCGGAATCGGGATCGGTCTTGCCGGTCAGCAGATACTCGTCAAGCTTTGCGTAGCTCAGTCCCATTTCGCTCTCGTCGGTCTGTCCGTCAAACAGACCTGCCGAGGGCGCTTTTTCGATTATGCACTCCGGCGCTTTGAGATAGCGCAGGAACTCGAATATCTCCTTCACGGTCAAATCGGAGATGGGGTTGAAGTCGTGCGCACCGTCGCCCCACTTGGTGAAGTAGCCGACATACGCCTCGCTGCGGTTACCCGTACCCGCCACAAGACGTTGCTCCGCCGCTGCGACCGCATACAGCGTCATCATTCTGAGCCTCGGCGCAATGTTCGAGAGCGCCGCCGTATTAAGCTCCGCTGCCTCGGATATCTGCCCGACGGCTGCTTCCTTTACGGGGCTGAGATCGACACGCCGGGTTTCAATGCCGTAGCGCTCTGCGACGGTCATCGCATCGGCGGTGTCCATTCCGTAGTTGCGCTTGCTCGTGCAGGGCATGATAATGCCGACCGTGTTGTCGCACGCCGCCTTGCAAAGAATACCGACGAGCGCCGAATCCTTGCCGCCGCTGTTGCCGTAAACGATGCCCTTCATGCCGCTTTTTGAAACAAGCTCTCTTATGAAAGCCACTCTGTTTTCAAATTCCTTTTCGTAGTTACGCATTTTAGCTCCTCCTTTTCGCTGCTGCTATGAATCCGCAAAACAGCGGATGCGGTCTGTTCGGACGGCTTCCGAATTCCGGGTGGAACTGCACTCCGACGTAAAAGTCACGGTCACTGAGCTCTACCGTTTCGACAAGTCTGCCGTCTGGTGAAGTGCCGCTGAAGCGCAGCCCGGATTTTTCGAGAAGCTCCTTGTACTCGTTATTGAACTCGTAGCGGTGTCTGTGGCGCTCTGAGATAAGCTCGCTGCCGTAGCACTTTTCCATCGTGGTACCCGGCACGATCTTGCAGGGGTATGCACCGAGACGCAGGGTGCCGCCCTTATTTATTTTGTCACTTTGACCCGGCATAAAATCAATGACCTTATGCTTGCACAGCTCGTCAAATTCACCGGAGTTTGCGTCAGCTATTCCCGCTGCGCTGCGGGCAAATTCAATGACGGCTATCTGCATTCCGAGGCAGATGCCGAAGTAGGGTATCATGTTTAAGCGTGCGTATTTTGCCGCCTGTATCATGCCCTCGACGCCTCTGTCTCCGAAACCGCCCGGCACGAGTATGCCGTCAAGCCCGGAAAGAACATCTTCGACACTTTCGGGCGACACGGTCTCGGAGTCTATCCACCTTATATCCACACCCACGCCGTGACTGTAGCCTGCGTGTCTGAGAGCCTCGGCGACCGAAAGATATGCGTCGTGGAGCTGAACGTACTTTCCGACTATGCCTATCGTCACCTTGCTGTGGCAGGACTTGATGCTCTGTACCATTGCCCTCCACTCCGTGAGGTCAGGCTCCGGCGCCGATATCCCAAGCTCACGGCACACGACCTCTGAGAACCTTGCCTCCTCAAGCATGAGCGGTGCTTCGTACAGACATGGTACGGTCCGGTTTTCGATAACGCAGTCGGGCTTTACATTGCAGAACAGTGCGATTTTTCTGAATATGCCCTCGTCCCGTATAGGCTCATCGCTGCGAAGGATTATGATGTTCGGGTTTATGCCCATGCCCTGAAGCTCCTTGACGGAGTGCTGCGTGGGCTTTGACTTATGCTCGTCCGAGCCTTTGAGGTACGGCACCAAAGTAACGTGTATAAACAGGCTGTTTTCACGCCCCACCTCAAGCGATATTTGACGCACCGCCTCGATGAAGGGCTGACTTTCTATGTCGCCTATCGTACCGCCTATCTCGGTGATGATGACGTCCGCCTCGGTCTTTTTTTCAAGACGGTAGACGAAATCCTTGATCTCGTTCGTTATGTGCGGGATCACCTGCACCGTGGAGCCGAGGTACTCTCCCCTGCGCTCCTTGTTAAGCACGTTCCAGTAGACACGCCCCGTCGTGAGGTTTGAATACTGATTCAGATTCTCGTCGATGAAGCGCTCATAGTGACCGAGGTCGAGGTCGGTTTCGGCTCCGTCCTCCGTGACGAAGACCTCGCCGTGCTGATAGGGGCTCATGGTGCCGGGGTCAACGTTGATGTATGGGTCGAGCTTCTGTGCTGCGACTTTAAGCCCCCGTGCTTTTAACAGTCTGCCGAGAGACGCCGCCGTTATGCCCTTGCCGAGACCCGACACAACGCCTCCCGTTACGAAAATATACTTTGCCATCATAACCTCCCGAAAAAAAGAGAAAAGGCACCCGTCCCGATAAATCGGACGAACGCCTTTGTTCATCTCGGTAAGAATACTCCCACATTTGCCGCTTGTCAACAGAAAAATCACTAAAAATCACTATTTATAGGTTTTTATTATATCTTCGGCAGCCTGACGTCGGGTTATTCTCTGATCCATCGCCATTTTGTCGATGTATCTGTGCGCATCCTCCTCGGTCATGCTGAGGCACTCGATAAGGAGCCACTTTGCCCTGTTTACTATTCGTATCTCGTTTATCTTATCCTCGACGGTCTCCTGCTTTTCCTGCACTCTCAAAAGCCGCTCCCGTGCGGCGCAAAGTCCCCGAACGGTTTGCAGCACCATCTGTGAGCTTGTCGGCAGGGCTATCGCCATTGCGCCGAACTCCACGACCTCCGCATACACGTCATCAAAGACGTCGCTTTTAACAAACAGCAGCACTCCCGTACCGCTCTCGGCGCAGACGTCGGATGCAAGCGCCGTGCCGAAGTCGTCCGGCAGCGGAGTGTTAATGAGCAGCAGATCGTACTCCTTTTCGGAGAGCGTACGCCTTGCCTGTGCGGCGCTCATGGCGCAGTCGACGGGCCAGTAGTCCGAAGGCGGGAGAAGCGCTTTTGTAGCCCTGTGGAATTTCTCCCCGCCCGAAACCGTCAGCACACTGTATGTCCTGTCTCTGAAAAGCACGTTCTCCCCTCCTTTCGGTCAGATATTGCGATTTAAGCTTCGCAGTAAGCTTTGATGAGCTCCTCCGGCAGATACAGGGACGCAAAGCCTGCGCTCCGCATACGATCTGCCGCCTCGTCAAAGGACGCAGGCAGCGTCTTGTACTTTTTCAGCACCTCGCACGGTGCGGAGAACAGATTAAAGTCGGCGCTCTCGGACAGCGGAAGCTCGTTTTCAATACCGTAAAGCCCCGCATATATAAGGAGCGCAAAGGCGATATAGGGATTTGCACACGGGTCAGGCGAACGAAGCTCCGCACGCTCCTTGCCGTTTCTTGCCGCCGGAATGCGTATGAGCTGCGACCGATTCTCTCTCGACCAACTCACATATCCCGGTGCCTTCTTTGAGCCGAGGCGCTCATATGAGGCACGGCAGGGATTTAAAAACAGCGTTATGCCGTCGATCTTCTCCATGATACCGGCTATCATATGCTCAAGGCAATCCTTTCCGTCGTCGGAAGTGACGGACACGTTTATGTGCAGACCGCTGCCGGGTTCGTCCTTTAGGGGCTTCGGCGAAAAGTCGGCGCAAAGACCGTTTCTTGCGGAGATCGTCTTGACGACCGATTTAAATGTAACGGCATTGTCGGCGGCGCTCAGGGGTTCGGAGTAGCGTATGTCGATCTCGTTCTGACCCGGTCCCTCCTCGTGATGAGAGCATTCGGGATGTATGCCCATCAGGCTCAGAGTCTGGCAGATGTCACGGCGAACGTTCTCGCCCCTGTCGTCGGGCGCAATGTCCATGTAGCCCGCACGGTCATGAGGCATACCCGTTGAAACGCCGTTTTCGTCGAGCGTAAAGAGGTAGAACTCCATCTCCGCACCGAAGTAAAAGTGAAGTCCCCTCTTCTCCGCCTCGGCTATCGCACGGCGCAGAATGTGCCTTGAATCGCCCTCGAATATGCTGTCGTCGGGGTAACATATGTCGCAGAACATTCTGACCACTCTGCCGTTGTCGGAACGCCACGGCACGGCGGAAAGCGTTGCGGGATCGGGCTTTAAAAACAGATCGGAACGCACCTCGCCGCCGAAGCCCCGTATCGCCGAGGCGTCGAACGCAACGCCGTATTTAAATGCGCTTTCAAGCTCTGAGGGCAGAATGGCGACGTTTTTCTGCTCCCCGAAAATATCGCAAAATGCGAGTCTTATAAACTTAACGTCCTCCTGCCGGACAAATTGCAGTACCTCGGATTCGGTGTATTTCATGTCTGCATCCCCCTTATCGGAGTGTTTTTTAATGAAAAATATAATACTTCGCCGCCGCAGTTTTGTCAATCCGACAAAATTTTATTCTGCGCTTGACAAATCCTTCGCAGGGTCTTATACTTCCCGCATCGAGACAAGGACGTCCGAAGGGCAATGCCCCTTTAGCGTCCTTGTCTCCTTTTTTATTCTGAAAGGGTGAAGAAAAATGTCAGTACCCGAAAGCTTCGGATCAATGGTTTTTGACGACAGAGTTATGAAATCCCGTCTCCCCGGAGACGTTTACCGTGCCATGAAGCAGACGATAAAGAAGGGCAAGCCGCTTGACCCCTCCGTTGCGGATGCGGTCGCCGCAGCAATGCGTGACTGGGCCGTTTCAAAGGGCGCAACGCACTTTACGCACTGGTTCCAGCCCATGACGGGCATCACCGCTGAAAAGCACGACGGCTTTATCTCTCCCGCTCCTGACGGCGGCGTTATCATGGAGTTTTCCGGCAAGGAGCTTATCAAGGGAGAACCCGATGCATCGAGCTTCCCCTCCGGCGGTCTGCGTGCGACCTTTGAGGCAAGAGGCTACACCGCATGGGACCCCACCTCCTACGCCTTTGTAAAGGGCAAGACGCTGTGCATTCCGACTGCATTCTGCTCATACGGCGGCGAAGCGCTTGATAAGAAAACTCCGCTTCTGCGCTCTATGGAGGCGCTAAACCGTCAGTCGCTAAGAATACTCAAGCTGTTCGGCAACACGGAGGTCAGTCGTGTTATGTCAACCGTCGGTCCCGAGCAGGAGTACTTTCTCATAGATAAGGAGCTTTATAAGCAGCGCCGTGACCTCGTTTACACCGGCAGAACGCTGTTCGGCGCAAAGCCGCCCAAGGGTCAGGAGCTTGACGACCACTATTTCGGCGCCATTAAGCCGAGAGTTGCGGCGTTTATGGACGACCTCAACAATGAGCTGTGGAGCCTTGGCATCCTTGCAAAGACCGAACACAATGAGGTCGCTCCCTCACAGCACGAGCTTGCACCCATCCACACGACCGCAAACATTGCGACCGACCACAATCAGCTCACGATGGAGATAATGCAGAAGGTCGCAGAGCGTCACGGGCTTGTCTGTCTGCTGCACGAAAAGCCCTTTGCGGGCGTCAACGGTTCCGGCAAGCACAACAACTGGTCGCTGTCAACTGACACGGGTATGAATCTTCTTTCTCCCGGCGACACGCCGTGGGAGAACGCACAGTTCCTCCTCTTCCTTGTTGCGGTCATCAGAGCGGTCGATAAGTATCAGGACCTCCTGCGTATGAGCGTTGCCACGGCAGGCAACGACCACCGTCTCGGTGCAAACGAAGCACCTCCCGCCGTGATCTCTATGTTCCTTGGTGACGAGCTGACGGGCATACTGGAAGCCATCGAGGAGGAGCGCCCCTACAGCGCAGCCGACAAGACCGTTATGAAGCTCGGCGTTCACACGCTGCCGAGGTTTGCACGTGACACCACCGACCGCAACCGCACCTCTCCCTTTGCCTTTACCGGCAACAAGTTTGAGTTCCGTATGCTCGGCTCCTCCAACTCCATCGCCTGTGCAAACATTATGCTCAACGCAGCAGTTGCAGACAGCCTCTCCGTCTTTGCGGACAGACTTGAGAAAGCGGAGGATTTTGATTCCGAGCTGCACGATCTCATCAAGGAGTGCTTCTCGGCACATAAGAGGATAATCTTTAATGGCAACGGCTACAACGATGAGTGGATAAAGGAAGCAACGGAAAAGCGTGGGCTTTTAAATCTCCGGACCACCCCCGACTGCGTGTATGCTATCCTTGAACCCAAGAACGTGCAAATGCTCATCTCTCAGGGCGTTTTCTCAATGGCGGAGCTGAGATCACGCTATGAGATCACCCTTGAAAACTACTGCAAGACCGTGACGATCGAGGCAAACACCATGATCGAAATGGTGCGCAGAGAGATACTCCCCGCAATTGAAGCTTACATCGGAAGCGTGGCGGAGACGGCTGCAAAGAAAAAGAGTGCAGTCCCCGACCTCGAATGCCGAAGTGAAAAGAAGGTCATAACAAAGCTCAGTGTGCTTTCCGACCTCATCGACAAAAACGCCGAGGCGCTGGAGGCGTCCATGGCAAAGCTCCTGACGGAGTCCGACACTTCGGTATCGGCATTTGCGGTGCGAGACGACATTCTCCCCAAGATGGCGCAGCTTCGTGCCGTTGCGGACGAGGCTGAGACCCTGACCGCAAAGGGCTACTGGCCCTTCCCCGGCTACGGTGAGCTGCTGTTCAGCGTATAAATTGAAAATTTAAAAGCGTTTGAAAAAAGAGAAGTAACCCGGAACTTGCTCACAGAGAGTGCGTGGCGCTGGAAATCGCACAGCAAAGCCGTGGCGAATAACACTTTTTAAGCTGCGATCCGAAAGGGCTTTCCGAGTAGGTGAGACGTTTGTCCTGCGTTATAGGGCTAAAATGAGAACAAAGATAGGTGGCACAGCGAGCTCGGCACTTGCCCTATCGAATGCTGAAATTACTTTTCGGAGGATAAATTTATGTGTTCGATAATAGGCTTTTGCGGCGAAGGTGCCGCCTATTCACTTTTTTCGGAGTGCTTTGCACGCACCGTTTCGAGAGGTCCCGACTGCACGGAGATAGTCTCCTGCGGCGGCGGTTATCTCGGCTTCCACCGTCTTGCGATAATGGGTCTGCACCCGGAGGGTATGCAGCCGTTTGAGCTTTCGGGGAGCTATCTTGTCTGCAACGGTGAGATCTACGGCTTTAAGAAATTCCGTGACGAGCTTATTGCCGACGGATGCACCTTTGCCGGAGATTCCGACTGTGAGGTGCTGCTGCCGCTCTACCGCAAGTACGGCGTCGAGATGTTCAAAATGCTCGACGCAGAGTTTGCGCTCATCATCTACGACGCAGAGAAGGACTGCTTTGTTGCCGCCCGTGACCCCATCGGCATCCGACCGCTGTACTACGGCTACGCCGAAAACGGTACTCCGGTGTTTGCAAGCGAACCGAAAAGCCTTATGGGACTTGTGAAAAATGTACTGCCCTTCCCTCCCGGTCACTACTGGATAGACGGAAAATTTGTACCATATACCGATATTGCAAGAGTCGATAAAATATGCTACGATGATGTTAATACAGTGTGCGAAAAGATACGCACAAAGCTTACGGAAGGTATCAAAAAACGCCTTATTGCAGATGCTAAGGTCGGTTTTCTCCTCTCCGGAGGACTTGACTCCTCCCTCGTCTGCTCGGTTGCCGCAAAGTGTTCATCCGAGCCGATACGCACCTTTGCCATCGGTATGAGCGGCGATGCGATAGACCTCAAGTATGCAAAAGAGGTCGCAGACTTCATCGGCAGCCGTCACACGGAGGTCATCATCGACAGGGACGACGTTATCGCCGCTCTCGACGAAGTGATATATAACCTCGGCAGCTTTGATATTACGACCGTCAGAGCCAGCATCGGAATGTACCTCGTGTGCAAGTACATCCACGAGAACACCGACATTCGTGTGCTGCTCACGGGCGAGATATCGGACGAGCTGTTCGGTTATAAGTACACCGACTTTGCGCCCAACGCAGAGGAGTTTCAGAAGGAAGCCGAAAAGCGCATAAGAGAGCTGCATATGTACGACGTTCTCAGAGCCGACAGGTGCATTTCCTCAAACTCACTCGAGGCGAGAGTCCCGTTTGGCGATCTCGACTTTGTGCGCTACGTCATGTCCGTTGACCCGGAGCTTAAAATGAACCGCTGGGGCAAGGGCAAGTATCTGCTCCGCAAAGCTTTTGAGGGCGACTATCTTCCGCACGACATACTGTACCGTGAGAAAGCCGCTTTTTCCGACGCCGTCGGTCACTCGATGGTAAACTACCTGAAGGAATACGCAGACGGCCTGTACTCGGATGAGGAATTTGCCGAGAAGGTCCGTGCCTACGATCACGCAAGACCCTTCACCAAGGAATCCCTGCTGTACCGTGAGATATTTGAAAAGTATTATCCCGGACAGTCCGAAATGATAGTGGATTTCTGGATGCCGAACAAATCGTGGGAGGGCTGTGACGTTGACGATCCTTCCGCACGAGTGCTTTCAAACTACGGAGACAGCGGTAAATAATTTATCGGAGTTGAACCTGTATGAACAAAAAGCAATTTGACAAAATCAGAAACGAAAATCCTTTTTTGCCTCTCAGCGACGTTGTACACGAGCTGCTCCTGCAAAATATCATAAGCTTTCGCCTCAAACCCGGAACGAGGATCAGCGAAAACTCCATCTCTCAGGAGCTTGGCATAAGCCGCTCGCCGGTCAAGACGGCACTGGAAAAGCTTGCTGAGCATAAGTTCATACGGATACGCAACAGCAGATACTATGTTTCGGAATTTGACGAATCGGAGTACAAGGAGATCTGCGATTTTACGATGATGATAGAACCCTTCGCCGCAGCAAAGGCAGCCCGAAAGATCACCGATCGTCAGCTTGCAGAGCTGTATCAGATAGCAAACCGCTTAAAGGAGCTTTACAAGGAAGCATACGAGAGTGGCAGCAACTTCGGTTACAGCAAACTCCTCGATCAGGAGATCGCATTCCACTCGGCGGTCGTGAAGGCGTCGGGCAACTCGCTTATCTCCAAGCTATACGACGAGAAAAAGTATGAGCTGTGGCGCTTCAGAGGCTACCTCCTCTACAGCCGTCCAGAAGGCTTCTTTAAGACCATCGACACCGACCACATCCTCATATGCAACATCCTCAAGCTCCATGACGACGAGCTTGCGGCTGCTGTCACAAGGCGTCATCTGCACGTTTCGAGGGACGGCATCGAGCGCTATGAGCTTCTCGCAAAGCCCGATCAGAAAAAGTAAATTGTATCTATACGCAGGCAGTTTTTCTGCCTGCGTTTTGTTATGCCGAAAATTGCTCATTTTGTCGAGCAATTCCGCCTAAGGTTTTAATATAATATAAGTATAAGCCGATTTTTCTTTTGAACAAAAATTGACGCAATCAAGGAGGCGGTATTACACTACGCTCAAATTCAGAAACAAAGCAATTCCGTGCGCCGTAAGGCTCTGTTCGGAACCGACAAAACAGAATAGAGATCAGATCGGCGTTTTTTCTCTCCATCCTACCCTGTGCTTCAAGGAATTGTTTTCTGCTTTTCCTTTTGAACACAGGGTAATTTGTTTATTTATTGTCAATTACTTTTCGGACATTACTCCGCTCATAGCGGGGATGTTATATAGTGAAGATAAAGTTCAGGAGGAAAGAAACATGAATGACAACAAGACGCTGAAAAGCACTTGGGCTGCCGGCTTTGCGGTCGCCTCTGTGTGGTTCGGCACCCACGTCGGCGGCGGCTTCGCATCCGGCAATCAGGTGGTTCAGTATTTTTCAAGCTACGGACCCCTTTCGATCATATTCCCCATTCTCGCAATGGGACTTCTTGCGGTAGTAATGTATATTATGGTCAAGTTTGCAAAGCTCAGCGGCTTTACCAACTACAAGGACACCTACGCCGCACTTTATCCCAAGCCCTGGATGGAGATTTTCTTTGAGATCTTCTACATCGTCATAGTCGTTGCTGCAATGGCATCGGCAGTTGCCGGCGCAGGTGAAGTTCTTGCAAACTTCATCCACATTCCTTATGTGGGCGTGACGAAGGTCATTATGAATCTCATCATTGTTGCAATACTCATTCTGCTTACCATTTTCGGTGTAAAACTCGTTGTTGCGGCATCCACCGTACTATCCGTTGCAATCATTGTTATCACCGCTCTGATGGTCGTTTTCGGTCTTACCGCAGACTTCAGCTCCATCTCCGCAAAGCTCACAGCAGAGTATGGCGTTGAGCTTGTACCCTACACCGACTCTGTCGGCGAGTCTATCTGGAGAGGCATTCTGGTGTACGCAGCCTTCCAGTGCGTTTCCATCCCGCCCATGATTGCAGCATCCAATGACCTCTCCCTTAAAGGCGTCAAGAAGGCGCACCTCCTCGGCTGGCTCATGAACGGTCTTGCTCTTGCGGCCTCCGCATGGATGCTCGTCAAGTGGTATCCCCTGCTTGCCGCTCTCCAGAACGGCGGCGTTGAGGGATACACCACTGCACTCGGTATCCCCAACCAGACCGTCCTCGCTCTTATCGGCGTGAAGTGGCTGCTCGTCGCATTCAGCGTACTGCTGTTCTGCGCATTCATGTCCACCTGCGTCACCCTCGTTTACACCATGATCCAGCGCTTTGAAGGTAAGTTCTTCCCCAAATCCATCAAGAGCGAGAAGGTTCGCGGCATTTTCGTCGGCGCCATCATCATTGCGATCTGCTTTGCGATCTCCCTGCTCGGACTTACCGAAATTGTTAAATTCGCATACGGCTACGACGGCTACTACGCACTTCTTGTGATCGTGATCCCCGCATTTGTTTGGGGCATCCCCAAGATCAAGAAGCTTCAGGCTCAGAAGAAGGTCGAGCAGTAAGTAAAAAACAAAGTGCGCCGCTGCGCTGCAACGGCGCACATTGAGGAATTTTACCATGAAAATTGCAATGATAGGCTCCGGCGCTGCCGGAAGCGTTTTTGCCTGTTATCTGAATAAGGGCGGTGCAGAACTCACATTGGTCGATCGCTACAAGGCGCACATGGACAAGTGCTCCGAATGCGGAATGACCTTCGTTTCTCCGAGCGGCACGGAAGTCCTTACGGGTTTTAAAACCGCATATTCTGCCGAGAATATCGGAGTGCAGGATATTGTCATTCTGATGGTCAAGGCAACGCAGACTGACGGGATATTCCCGTCGCTCATGCCCTGCATTGGTCCCGAAACTGTCGTTGTTTCGCTGCAAAACGGTCTCGGAAACGACGAAACTCTGCAAAAATATGTGCCGGCGGAGCGTATTCTCTACGGCTTCGGCACCATAGGCACCGAGCTTCCCGAACCCGGAAAGTGCGTTTCAAAGCCGGAAAGCGGAGTTATCATGCGATTCGGTGCGGTTAAGCGCTCCGATGCTTCCGTCAAAGTGGGAGAGTATCTCGAAGCCTGCTTTAACCGTGGCGGCTGCAAGACAGTTTTTGAATCCGACATTCGCCCCTTCGTATGGAAAAAGGCAATCTCCAACAGCGGCTACAACACCATCTCCTCTCTCACCCGGCTCAAGGTCGGTGAATTTCTCTCCGGTAACGACGGCTGCGAGCTTATTAAGTCCGTTTGGAAGGAAGGCTGTGAGGTCTGTTTTGCCGCAACAGGAGTTGACCTTTGGCCCGAAATGCTCGACGAGCTGCCCCGTCTAAAGGACGGCTTTGCAAGCTACTATCCCTCCATGGCGCAGGACGTCCTCATCCACCACAGGCATACCGAGGTCGATCTTTTAAACGGCGCAATAGTCAAATACGGCAAACGCTTGGGAGTTGCGACACCCGTAAACGAGGCGTTTACAAGGCTTATCCACTGCATCCAAAGCAATTACGATATACAATATTAAATGTTATAAAAAGGAGTAACAGTTATGAAAATTGCAATGTACGGTTCAGGCGCTGCAGGCAGCGTTTTTGCCTCTTACCTCAAGAACGGCGGCGCAGACATCATCCTTATCGACCGCTATGAAGCACACATGAAGAAGGTCGCCGAGGAAGGCATGAACTTCATCATCCACCAGGAAGAAAACGGCAAGTACCATGACATTGTTAAGCTCCTCAAGGGCTTCCGCACCTACACCTCCGCTCAGGCTGCAGCCGACGCAGAAGGCAAGGTCGACATCATCATCTACATGACCAAGGCAACTCAGCTCAGTCAGGCAATTCAGGACTCCCTCCCCGTTGTCGGCGACAACACCGTTGCGGTCTCTCTCATAAACGGTCTCGGCAACGACGACAATCTCTTTAAGGTATTCCCCAAGAGCCGCTGCGTCATCGGCTCCGGCGTTCTCGGCACCGCAATGCCCGAACCCGGCACCTGCGTTTCCACCCCCGCCGGCGGCGTTCAGATGAACTTCGGCGGTGCGGAGAAGTCTCCCCTCACCGATGCTGCCTGTGCGGAGCTTCTCAAGTGCTACCGTGACGGCGGCTGCGACGCCTACTGGCGTGACGGCGCTCCCGGAACCGATGAGAACATCTACAAGTTCATCTGGAAGAAGGTCTGCGTCAATGCAACCGTCAACACAGTCTGCGCAGTTCTGCGTCTGAAGATCGGTGAAGTTGAGGCCGACCCCTACGGTCAGTGGCTGTTCCACAGCGTCATTCGTGAGACCTGCGCCGTTGCGACCGCTAAGGGCGTTCCCATGAATGCCGACGAGTTTATTGCTCACGATCATCAGGACATCGTGACCAGCATCGCCGACTACTACCCCTCCATGTGCCAGGATATGCTCTTTAACCAGCGTCAGACCGAGATCGACGTACTCAACGGCAAGATCGCAGAGTATGGCGAGGAGCTTGGCATCGACACCCCCGTGTGCAAGGTTCTCTCTCAGGTCGTCCGCTGCATCCAGGGCAACTACGATAAGCAGTTCTTCAAGAAGGCATAAGTCTCAATCTGAATCTAAAAAGATCGGAGCTTCGGCTCCGATCTTTTTATTATGCTTATTATGCAAAGTCCCCTCCGTGCCGTCCGGCACGGAGGGGACTCCGTTTCATCGGATAAGGCTCATATGAGCCTTATCCTCATTTATTGAGAAGGTTGTAGACCCTCAGAATAACGGTCGCAGCCATTCCGCGGTTTGCACTGGAGTTGGGTGCGAAGGTCGTTGCGGAGGTTCCGTTCATGATACCTGCGGAAACGATCGCATTGACGGCATCGAGGTACGGTGCTGCAATGTCGCCCGCATCGTTGAAGCTGCAGGGCTTCACTTCGCCGAAGTCATAGCCCGCAACGTTCTTCAGATAGCGGTACATGAAGGTTGCCATCTGCGCACGGCTTATGGTCTGGTCGGGACGGAAGGTGTCGTCGCCGTAGCCCTGGATTATCTTGTTCTCAACGCCCCACTTGACCGCAGCAACATAAGGTGTGGAAACGGTGGATGCATCGCTGAAATCAAGAGCTCCGAGCTTGGATTCGGGAGAGCCTGCCGCACGCCAAAGCATGGTTATAAACTGCGCTCTCGTTACCAGTGCGTTGGGGCGGTAGCTGCCGTCTTCATAGCCGTTGATGATGCCCTTTTCGGCTGCTTCGAATATCCAATCATGGTAGCCGCTGTTGCCGATGTCGTTGAACGGCTCGACCACGATGTCGGCACGGTTGCTGATACGGATGCGAGGTGCCGGTCCGGCGAAGGTATCGTCGTAGGATGCAACGCCGGTCACGCTGATGCCGCAGCCGACCTTGACACCCTTAACGTCGTTGTCGGTGCAGATGTAGCCGTCGATAAACACGCGGACGACATTTCCGAGGGAATCCTTGACCATGATGGTCTGGATAAGTCCGTTTTCAAGCTCAAAGCTTTCCACGGTACCTCTTACGGTGATGAGGCTGCCGAGAACGGTCTTGTTATTGACGTCGTTTGCAAGAACGACCTTCGGCTGTACGGGAGTCGCCTCTCCGATCTTTTCAATGGATGTCACCTGAAGCTCCATCTCGCCCTGGTAGAAGTCGGTGGTGCCGGTGATGCGAACCTTGTCGCCGATCTTGTAGTTGCCTGCAATGGGGAAGCAGCAGATACCGCCGGTCTCGTCCTGAACATAGATGCAGTCAAAGAATGCGGTGTTCTTGTCGTAGCCCGATGCGTTGGTGGTCACTACACCCTCGATGGTGTACTTGTAGCCCGCCTCGGTCTGCTTCTGAACGGTTGCAATGGGAGTGACCTTTACAGGATTGATGTACTGAACAAGGTTCTCGCAGATCCTGTAGTTGGAATAGTTCTTCTGGGAATCGCTGTCGGAATCATCGTCGGAGACGGATGCCTGTACCTCGAAGTTGGACATGAAGGCAGCGCCGGAAACAACTATCAGGCCCTTGCCGTCAAGCTGCTCGGTAGCCATGACAAGCAGACGGCTGTCGCCGCTTGCGTATGCATACTTCGGGGTGGCGTCGCCGCCGAGACCGTCGCCGTCAACGTCGACGGAGTAGGTGCTTGCGTGACCGTAAACAACGGGAGAAACGCTTGCGGGCAGAGCGGATACGGGGTTGCCGGAGGCATCGACCGCATAGATGCTTGCGCCACCGTAGTGGCTGAACACCTCGGTGTAGAGCCTGTCATGGGGATGCTCCGCATCGTAAATGACACCGTCGGTGAGGAAGCTGTCGCCGTAGGTGTTGAAGTACAGACGCCACTTATCGACACCGTCCGCTGCGCTGCGAACATCGTCGTAGGTAGCATCGTCGCTTATCCTCAGGCTCGAACCGAGAGCCTGCAGGACTGCGTTCTGAGTTGCCGCCATATGGAGAATGTCGGCGTTGTTCTGGATCACGTCATAGTTCTCGTATTTGTCGGACCAGCCGGCAAGCACGACGGTACCGCCTGCGGCGTTAAACGCCTTGATCGCAGCAAGCTCCGCATCGGTGTAGACCTTGGGGTCGGACTGTGCGTCGGCAAGTCTGCGGGAAGGTGCGGTGAGGATGAGTGCCTTGAACTTGTCGTTCGAGCAGGCAGCGATAAGCTCATCGGAGGTCTTGAGCATTACGGTACGCACGGAGTAGCCGGCCGCAAGATTTCCGAAGTTGCCCATGGAATCCTTGTAGTTGCCCGCAACGTACTCGTTGTAGTGGGATGCGTCAATACCGATGTAAACCAGAGAGTTTGCATCGAGAACGTCAAGCTCGATGTCCTTGCTGAAGGAGTAGTCCTTGCCGTCCTGAACGAGGTTCACGGTAACGGTGATCTTGGTGAGCTTTGCGGTCTTGGGGGTGTACTTGAAGTCAACGGTAGCGGTGCCGGAAGAAGGAACGGTGTATTCCTTGGTGTCGGTGCCGAGAACGACGCTGCCTTCGGTGGTGTAGACGACGCTCTTAACGGTTGCATCGCTTGCTTCGCTGTTGAAGAGCGTGGTGGTGAGGGTAAGCTCCTCGCCGGTTACGGGAGTCGCAGTACCGCACTCAAAGGAGGATATACCGAGCTTCAGGGATTCACCGACCCAAACGGGAGCGGTGACTGCAAGGTCGCCGTCGGCTTCGGTAACACGGATGAAGTAGTAGGTGTATTCGGGATCGAGGGTCGCGGTGACGTGTCCGGTTGCAAGGACTTCGGGATCGTCCCAGGTGTATGCGGTCTTGCCGGAGTTTACGACGACCTCTATCTTTGCGATGGAGTCGGATGCATCGGGATCATAGACCTGGACATCAATGTCAAGCTTTTCGGGGACCTCGGTGATCTGAGAACCGAGCTGGAGACCGTTCAGGGTGTAGTAAAGCTCAAGGTTCTTGTCCTCGGTGGAGTACATACGCATGCTGCGCATTGCCTCGTAAATGCCCTCTTCGGTGAAGTTATCGGTGAGAATAACGTCACGGGCGTCGTTGGCATTGCCCCACTTGCCCTTGTGGTTGTCCTGGTTGTTGGTGGGAGCGACGTGCCAGCCCTTATCGAGAGCCATTATGTAGTACTCATAGCTGGGATAATAGCCGCCTGCACCGATCTGACCTTCGCCGTTGCCGACCTCAACGAGGCTGATGCGGGTGTCTATCGCAGCATCCCAGTAGCTGAAGTCGCTGAAGGTACCGAAGGTGGTTCCGGGGTGGTTGAACTGGCTGATGGAATCCTTGCCCTCGGTCTGATTAAGGAGAGCGTAGTATGCCTTCATGCCGGAGTCGTTGGTCTTGTTGTTGAGGGTGCTGTTATTACGGGAAACGACGCCGGGAGTGTTGAAGGTGTTGATATGTCCCGGACCGCCGGACCATGTCATCTCAAAGCCTGCGATGGCAACGATGTTTCCTGCGTTTTCTTCGTTAAACTCAGCAACAGTGCTCTTGTAGGCATCCCACTTCTCACGGCTGGCAGCGGTCGCCTTGCTCATGTCGTAGAGTGCCTCTTCGGGGTTTGCTGCGGAGGTGTTGTCGAAGTAGTTGGAGTGATCCGTAAACGCAACGAAGTCGACGTTTGCGCTTTCGGGAAGATTCTTAACGTAGTTGAGTGCGTCGGCCAGAGTGCCGCTGCCGTCGGAGTATTCACCGGTGTGGCTGTGGAGCTGACCGAAGTAGAGCTGATACTGAGCCTTGCCGACATTGAAGAACCATGCCTCGGAGCCGCTCTTGCCGTCCTTTCTGGTGACGGTCAGCTCAACGTTTACTTTGCCGTCTGCCATGTCCTTATCGGGAACATAGACGACCTTGCCGTTTCCTGCTACGGTCTTGTCGGCAACGTATTCCGCCTCGACCGTCTTGCCGTTGATCTTCATCTCAACGGTGGGATCCTCGCCGACATTTACGACCTCTGCGCTGATCTCGGGTCTCTTGTCGTCGCCTGTCTCAAAGCCGTTTTTCGGAGTGAGGTCAACAAAGCTGATAACGTCTTCAATGCTTACCGTGATTTCCCCGGTATAGGTGAGACCGTTGCTGTTCGTGACGGTGATGCCGACCACAAAGCTCTCGGCGTGATCGACCCATTCAGAGGGGATGACAGTGGTATAAGTCCTGCCGTCAGCCGTAAAGTCGCCAAGATCACTGCCGGACATTTCTGTATCAAAGCCACCCTCGACTTTGGTGATGCTGTCTGCGGGGTCGTCAAGCGTGAAGCTTAATTCGTAGTCGATGCCCTTTGCCTTGACGCTTGCGGAGTTGAACACGATCTTGGGATCGTTTACAACGCCGTTTACGAGCTTAACGTTGTCCGCAATGGGATAGAACTCAAAGGAGTAAATGGTGTAATCGGTGACCTTGTACATGCTGTAGGTCTTGAATGCACCGGCAAAGTACTCAAGCCACTGGCTGTGACCGCTGTACTTTGCCACGCGGCTCTCCATCTCATAGCCGCCGACGCCGCCGGAGCAGGTGCGGATGAGCCAATCGGCATCGTTGGTGCTTTCGCCTTCGCCGGAAAAGTCCTTGCTGTAGAAGGCGTTGTTGCCGGTGCCGTTGGAGCAGAGGTAGCCGTATGCTTCATTTTTGAAGCGATAGTACTGACCGTTCTTTTCTACGGTGAATACGACGCCGCCGTTTTCGGGAACTGCCTTGCCGTTTACGATCTCGGCTGCAGCAGGATCGATGCTGAGGGTATCGTTCTGTGCTGCGAGAACGCCGCCTGCGTTTGCACAGTAGATAACGACCTCATCGCCGTTCTTGAGGATCTCGTCGGGATCGGGCTGCTCCTGAGGATCCTCGACCACGAGGTAGAACTTCTGAGCAAAGAGAGCCTCGTTGCTGCCTATAGAGTAGTAGGAACTCCAGTTGCCCTCTTTGGCATACCACTCCATATAGTTGTTTCTTGCTACATTTTTAATATAGAAGCAGCCTTCGGTCTTGGCAGCGGAAACGTTCCATGCGGTGTTGACATCGTCAAGAGGCATACTGCTGTAGCTTGCCCCCATAGAAAGCTTTTTGCCTTCGGAGGTTGCGAAGTAATATGAACCGTCGTCATTCTTAGTAACGGTCCATACCTCCGTCGCGCCGTATCCGCCGAGTTTTCCGTTATTCAGCGCAACATCGACGCCGGTGTTATAAAAGCCGTCATAGTTCGATGAGAGCGCCTTGTTGTTCGCCGGGTTGAAGATGACAACCTTGGAACCGGTAGTAAGCTCAGCCAAGTCGGTAACGACATGGTTGACGGCGGTATCGCCGTTTACTGAAACAGAGGGAGTCTTTGCGAAAGCTGCCGCCGGAAGCAGGGTCATAAGCATGACGGCAACGAGCAGCATAGACAGAAGTCTGTTTCGCTTGCTTGTTCTCATGTGTGAAAATCCTCCTTTAGAATTCCATTTAGGGCGCAAGCCCACAGTTTGGTGACATTATTCTATCATAAGCTCCGGGCAAATTCCAGTACAAACGTCAAGATTTTTTTGAGTACAACTTTTCTTTGTCGTTTTTGTCGTTAATCCCGCCTCCGTTTTGTGCGTACTTGACAAAGACTTTTTATCTTGTTATCCTAATCTCAATTGCAGTACGAAAGCGAGCGCACGAGAAATGAGCAAAAAAAACGTGAAAAAAAGTGCCTCCCACGCCGACTGGCTGAGGGAGAATAAGTGGGCGATCTTGATACTGATCGCTGCCGCAATTATTTTTATAGTGTTCCGCAGCATCGCAACGGACGACGGCGAGCAGCAGCGTGGCGACGAGTATGCGGAGTACGAAAAAGCGAGCGTTACCCGGATTCTCACCGACAGCTCGGAAAGCAGCGAAGCCGCCGAAGGTCTGAAGCGAGGTGAGCAGCAGCTTATAGTCAAGGTCACGTCGGGTCAGTACGAGGGCGAGGAGCTGCTTGCTTATAACTACGTCAATCCCCTTTTCGGCGTTCCCGTTGAGGTCGGCAGCAATGTCGTGCTTATCATCTCCACTTACGCCGACGGCAGCCACACCGCCACGGTCTATGAGTATAACCGTGAGCTGCCGCTTGCTATCCTTGTTGCGCTGTTTCTCATTGTGACCGTCCTCGTCGGCGGAAAGACGGGTGCAAAGTCGCTTATCGGTCTTATTTTAACGCTTGCCTGCATCTTCCTTATTCTTATTCCCCTGCTCCTCAAGGGCTACCCCACCCTGCTTACTATATTTATAATGTGTGCGTACATCACCCTCGTGTGCTTTACGATACTCGGCGGTCTGCGCAAAAAGACGGTCTGCGCCATGCTCGGCACGATCTGCGGTATTGCGATCGCCCTGCTGTTCGGCTTGGCGGCTCAGAGCATTTTGCAGATCGACGGCTACCGCTCAAACGAAGCCGAAGCGCTTTTGCAGCTCAGGCAGAGCGGTACGCTTATTGGGATCAGGTATCTCCTCGTCGGCGGCATCGTCATCAGTGCGCTCGGCGCAGTTATGGACGTTGCAATGAGCATCTCCTCCGCACTTTCGGAGATCCACACCGTCGATCCGACACTCGGCAAAAAAGAGCTGTTCCGCTCCGGCATGAACATAGGCAGAGATATGGTCGGAACCATGACGAATACGCTTATTCTTGCCTTCATCGGCAGCAGCCTTGCGCTCGTCATCTACCTCTACTCCCTCGGTCTTGAGGTGCATCAGCTTTACAGCTCGGCGTATGTGTCCATCGAGGTCGTAAGCGGTATCGCAAGCAGCATCGGCGTTATACTCTCGGTTCCGATAACGGCGCTTA
The DNA here is from genome assembly GCA_004556755.1 of Clostridiales bacterium. Taxonomy (GTDB): domain Bacteria; phylum Bacillota; class Clostridia; order Oscillospirales; family Oscillospiraceae; genus F23-B02. The sequence goes on from SFFW01000001.1 coordinate 90,493, forward strand.
TATCGTCCGTTATCCTTGCAGACGGAAAGAAGCAGGCTCATTGAGCCTGCTTCTTTCATATAAAGAAAGTTTAAACCCCTGATTTGAAACCAAATCAGGGGTTTTTCATGGAGCGGGCAACGAGACTCGAACTCGCTACCTCCACCTTGGCAAGGTGGCGCTCTACCGGATGAGCTATGCCCGCACACGGAACATGATTGATTTTAACACAATTTTCGCTTTTGTCAAGCACAAATTGCCATGTTCCGAAGTTTTTTAATTTTGGTCGCTTATATCGCCGAAGCCTCTGCCGAATACGTTCTTTGCGTCGGTCACGATAAAGAAGGCATTTTCGTCCACGGTCCTGATAATTTTGCGTATCGCACTTATCTGCGGACGCTTGATTACGCAGAGCAGCACCTGCTTGCTCTTGTGCGAATATGCGCCCTCGCCCTCAAGTATGGTAACGCCTCGGTGAAGCGTCCCCGTTATATACTCGATAAGCTCGTCGCTTTTCTCGCTTATGATATAGCAGACGTTCGAGTTGTCGATACCGTACAGCACAAGGTCGATCATCTTGGAGACGGCGATCATTGCAAGCACGGCGTACATCGCACCCTCGACCTTATTAAATATGGCCGCAAACAAAATGATTATAATGCAGTCCATCAGCAAAACGATGGTGCCGAAGTTGATATACGGGAACTTACGCCTTAAAAACTTTGCGATTATATCGGCGCCGCCGGTCGTCGCCCCGGCGTAATATACCATGCCGAGACCGACGCCCTTGACCGCACCGCCGATAATGCAGGCAAGCAGCATATCGTCGGTCGGGGAGAATTTAAGCAGCGCAAAGAGGTCGATAAACAGCGACGAGAGCAGCACGCCGACAAGCGAGCCGACGATAAAGTGCTTGCCGAAGTATCTCCACGCTACCACGAACAGCGGTATGTTGAGCACAACCGTCAGCGCACCGACGGGAAGGTCGGTTAAGAGATTGATTATCATTGCGATACCCGACAGTCCGCCGACTATGATGGAGTTCGGGTAGAGGAAGAACTGGAATCCGGCTGCGTACACCACGGTGCCGAGCGCAATTGTCAGATAGCTTGCGATAATTTCTCTGGCAGTTTTCTTTTTCATAAGCACCTCAATCAATCAAAGACATTTGAGTTTCTCCCCTGTCCTCGTCTTTAAGAAGCGCACCTGCTCCGGGCAGACTGCGGACACGGTACCTCGACTTGTTCTTAACGGATGTGTTTTCAAGCAGTGCCGCAGAGACCAGCTTATGCTTGTTTTTGACGGACATTCCCGCAACGCCCTGTGTGCTGCGGCTTGCCTTGACCTGCAGGAGCGAGGTGTTGAACACAAGCGCCCTGCCGTCACTCGAAAACGCCGCAACGTCGCACTCCCCGCTTATCGGCAGCACCTCGGCAAGCGGACTCTTGTCGGAGTAGGCGTTTATGAGCTTTTTGCGGTTTGTCTTGGTCTCGTATGCAGAAAGCGGTATTCTTGCTATTTTGCCGTTTTCAAAGAACAGCAGCAGGTCCTTTTTATAGTCCCCCGGCAGTATCACAGTGAACACCCGCTCGCCGTCGTCCATCTCAAGCTGGCTCGGAAGATAGGTTCCCAAGGCCGATGCCTTGGTGTCCGCAAAGTCCGATAGCTTCGTTTTGTACACTTGCTGGCGGTCGGTGAACACCAAAAGCTCTGCGCGGTTCGTAGATTCAAAGCTCAGCTTCGGTCCGTCGCCGTCCTTATACTTCTGCTCCCCGCTCATTCTGAGCGACTGCGGCGTGATCTTTTTAAGGTAGCCCTCATTTGAGAGGAACACGTTGACGGGGTAATCCTCCGCCGGATCGTCCTCCGGCTCCTCCTCTATCTCGGAGGCGTAGACTATGCCGGTCCTTCTCGGACTCGGATATTTCTTGATTATCGCTTTAAGCTCTGAGGATATTATCGCCTTGACCTTGCGGCGGTTTTTCAGCGTATCCTCAAGCTCCGCAATGTCACGCTCAAGCTCCTCAATTTCGGAGGTGCGCTTTAGGATATACTCCTTATTTATATTGCGCAGCTTTATCTCCGCAACATACTCCGCCTGCACCTTGTCGATGCCGAAGCCCATCATCAGGTTCGGGATAACGTCCGACTCAAGCTCCGTATTTCGGATTATGGCTATCGCCTTGTCAATGTCAAGCAGTATCTTCGCAAGACCCTGCAAAAGGTGCAGCTTCTCCTTTTTGCGGCACATCTCGAAGTAGACACGGTTTTTGATGCACTCCGTGCGCCATGCCGTCCACTCGCCGAGGATCTCCCTCACGCCCATGACCTTGGGATTTCCCGCAACGAGGATGTTGAAGTTGCAGGAAAAGCTGTCCATAAGCGGGGTGAGCTTAAAGAGCTTCTGCATGAGCTTTTCGGGGTCGGTGCCTCGCTTGAGATCGACCGCAAGCTTCAGTCCCGAAAGGTCGGTCTCGTCACGCATATCGTTGATCTCACGGATCTTTCCCGCCTTTATAAGCTCCGCAACCTTATCTACTATCGCCTCGGAGGTCGTGGTGAAGGGTATCTCGTATATCTCGATGATGTTCTCTTTTTGGATGTAGCGCCAGCGGGAGCGCATTTTGAAGCTTCCTCTGCCGGTCCTGTATATCTCATCCATTGCATTGCGGTCGTACACGATCTCGGCTCCCGTGGAGAAGTCGGGTGCGGGCATCGTCTCAAACAGGTCGCAGTCGGGGTCAGATAGATAGTTTATCTCTGTGCGGCAGACCTCCTCAAGATTAAAGCCGCATATCTGGCTCGCCATGCCGACGGCAATGCCCGTATTTGCCGAGACCAAAACGTTCGGAAACGCAGTCGGCAGAAGCCTCGGCTCCTTCATGCTGCCGTCGTAATTGTCCGTAAACTCAACGGTTTCACGGTCAATATCACGGAATATCTCGCCGCAGATAGGTGCAAGCTTCGCTTCCGTATACCTCGACGCCGCAAAAGACATATCCCTTGAGTACACCTTACCGAAGTTGCCCTTTGAGTCCACAAAGGGCGTAAGCAGAGCGCCGTAGCCCTTCGAGAGCCTGACCATCGTCTCGTATATCGCCGCATCACCGTGCGGATTTAAGCGCATCGTCTGTCCGACGATGTTTGCGCTTTTCGTCCTGCCGCCGCTTAAAAGCCCCATCTTATACATGGTGTACAGAAGCTTTCTGTGGCTCGGCTTGAAGCCGTCGATCTCCGGTATTGCTCTCGAAATTATAACGCTCATTGCGTAGGGCATATAATTTTGCTCAAGCGTTTCGGTTATGGGCTGCTCCATGACCTCGGCTTTCAGTCCGATGACGTTGGGGTTATTGAATTTATTCTTTTGGGTAGGCTGCTTTTTTGCCACTTATCATCACCCTTTCAATGCTTGGTATGCTTTCCGCCGCTGCCCTTTTTGCGCTTCCCGCTCACAAGGTCCCTGCGGCAGTGCGGACAGTGCGTTGCGTTCAGCACTCCCCTGCCGATGCGCTTTCCGCAGTAGGGGCATTTGCAGTAGCCGAAGTACACTACAAGAAACACCGCAAGCGTCGCAAACGAGGCAAGCGTGCAGTACATTGCAAAGGCAGTACCCGTGCTGAGTATGCTCACAACACAGGCCGCTATGCAGATGTAGATGAGCGGCCGCAGCAGCTTTTTGGCAGTCTGTAAATTCATATGTACACCTCTCAGGATATATCGGCCATGTCAAGGTACAGATAGCCGTTTTCCGCAATATGCTCCTTGCGCCCGCTCAGATTGTCGCCGAGCAGCAGCTCAAACATATCGTTCATCACCTCGACGTCCTCCGGCATGACCTTGATTAGTCGACGTGTTTCGGGGTTCATGGTCGTCATCCACATCATGTCGGGGTCGTTTTCACCGAGACCCTTGCTGCGGTTAATGGACGCTTTTGCGCCGCCGAGTGACTCGATTATATCCGCCTTCTCCCTGTCGGAGTAGGCAAAGTAGGTCTTTGAGCCGGACTCTATCTCATAAAGCGGCGACTCGGCTATATAGACGTAGCCCTCCTTAATAAGCGTCGGGACGAGCCTGTATATCATCGTCAGAATGAGCGTTCGTATCTGGAAGCCGTCAACGTCGGCGTCGGTGCAGATTATGACCTTGTTCCAACGCAGGTTGTTTATATCGAAGGCGTTTAAGTCCTTGACGCCCTTCGCCTGCACCTCAACTCCGCAGCCGAGGACACGCAGAAGGTCGGTTATGATGTCGCTTTTGAATATCCTTGCATAATCCGCCTTGAGGCAGTTGAGTATCTTGCCCCTGACGGGCATTATGCCCTGAAAATCGGCATCCCTCGAAAGCTTACAGGCGCCGAGTGCGGAATCGCCCTCGACGATATATATCTCACGCTCTCTGGGGTCTCTGCTGCGGCAGTCCACGAATTTCTGCACACGGTTTGCAATGTCGATGCTGCCGGAGAGCTTCTTCTTCATACTCTGACGGGCCTTCTCCGCCGCCTCACGGCTGCGCATATTGACAAGCACCTGCTCGGCAATGCGGTCGGCTTCGGGCTTATTCTCAATGAAATAGACCTCAAGACGCTCCTTAAAGAAGTCGGTCATCGCCTCCTGAATGAAGCGGTTCGTTATCGCCTTCTTCGTCTGATTCTCATACGAGGTCTGCGTCGAGAAGCAGTTAGTCACAAGAACGAGGCAGTCGGAAACGTCCTGAAAGCTTATCTTGCTCTCGTTCTTCTGATACTTCCCTATTTTCTTAATGTATGCGTCGATCGCATAGACAAAGGCGTTCCTCGTCGCCTTTTCGGGTGCGCCGCCATGCTCAAGCCACGAGGAGTTGTGGTAATACTCGGTGACGCTTACCTTGTTTGAGAAGCAGAACGCCGCCGACAGCTTTACCTTATACTCCGACTTGTCCGGTCTGTCTCTGCCCTTGCGCTCTGCGCTGATGAAAACGGGAGCCGTTAAGGGACTTTCGTGTGCGATCTCCGCAACGTAGTCAAGGATGCCGTTTTCGTAGACGTAATCCGTCACGTCAAATTTATTTCCGTTCTGATTTCTGAAACGGAAGGTCACACCGGCATTAACGACCGCCTGGCGGTGCAGCACGTCTCTGAAATATTCTTCAGGAATGTCAATGTCCGTAAAGACGTCGAGGTCGGGACGCCATCTTATCGTGGTGCCGGTCTTTTTGCGGTCACTGGGTCCTATCTTCAGCTCCTGACCCTTTTTGCCGACGGGCTTACCCTTTTTGAAGCTGAGGTCGTACCTGTTGCCGTCACGCCACACGGTGACATTCATGTACTCCGAGGCATACTGCGTTGCGCAGGAGCCGAGTCCGTTAAGACCGAGGGAGTATTCATAGTTTTCGCCGTCGTTGTTCTTATACTTTCCTCCGGCGTACAGCTCGCAGAACACAAGCTCCCAGTTGTAGCGCTTCTCGTTTGCGTTCCAATCAAGGGGACAGCCCCTGCCGAAGTCCTCGACCTCGATGGACTTGTCCGCATAGCGTGTCAGCGTTATGAGCTTGCCATAGCCCTCTCTCGCCTCGTCGATAGCGTTGGAGAGTATTTCAAACACCGAGTGCTGACAGCCGTCAAGCCCGTCGGAGCCGAATATGACGCCGGGGCGCTTTCTGACTCTGTCCGCTCCCTTCAGGGACGATATGCTGTCGTTTCCGTATTCGTTTACGGTCTGCTTTGTCATGGTGTGCTTTCCTCCGCTTACAACATCTTGTGGCAATTTATCCGTCACTTTCGGATTATATAGTATATTATATTATTCCGCAAATTGCAAGTCCGATAAAAAACGGGGACGGAGTTTATCCGTCCCCAAAACCCGAACTTACGTCCGGCGACGAAAAAGAAAAAATGTTCTCTGTATCTGAAGCGATAAGGCTTTACATTTTCCGGCGTAGACACCAATGTGTCTACGGTCTTCTGAGACCTCGTTTTCTGTCGCCGGACTTTTTCGTCTGTCTCTATTATATGCCCGGGCTTTAGTTATACTCATGGCAAAATCAGGCTTTTTGTTTAAAGCGAGGCTTTAGTGAATATAATAATGCAGACGAGGAGGTGCGGATGATGTCTGCAAGCAAAAAGAGCGCAAAACTCAAAAAGGCGGAGTACCGCCGCAGGATCGACGAGCTGAACGCAATACGTTCAAAGCTGCAATGCGCATACTCGGCGTTTGACAATGTAACTGATCCCACGATAATGGACGCTTGCATTTTTGAGATAAGTGCGCTAAAATCGAGGTATAACTACGCCGTAAAAGGCATCAGGGAGCTGAACCAACCATGAATATTGCAACCGAAATCCTGCTGCTCTTTGCGGCTGTGTTCTTTATTGTTTTGTTCTTTGTGCTGCTGTCAAAGCCGATAAAATGGTTTTTTAAGCTTCTGATAAATGCGATATTCGGATTTATTATCCTCTTTATCGTCAATTTCTTCGGAGCGTACATAGAGCTTCAGCTCAGCGTCGGATGGCTAAGCGCAATCATCACGGGCATATTCGGCATTCCGGGCATAATCCTGCTGATACTCATTGAAAATTTCTTTATATGATCCTCGCTCACCGCTTCAGCGGTGAGCTTTTTTCGCAATAATTCATATAAAATTGTTGTTTTTGTCCGATTTTTAATCTATAATGTTGTCCATTAAGCAAACGGAGGTATTCAGTATGCCTAAATTTGAATACTTTAAACCGTATGAAGGCGACAAGCCCTACATATTTATAAGCTACGCTCATGTCGACGATGCGGAGGTCCTGCCTATAATCTCCGATATGCACAAGCGAGGCTATAATATCTGGTACGACGAAGGGATCGAGGTCGGCAGCGAATGGCAGGAGTGCATAGCCTCGCACCTTGCGGACGCTCACCTCGTTATCGCCTTTATATCAAACGGCTATATGAAGTCCGACAACTGCCGCAGAGAGATGCATTACGCTCTTTCGAAGCGCATCAAAACCATAAACGTTTTCCTCGAAAAGACCGACCTTACACCGGGAATGGAGCTGCAAATAGGCAACATCTTTGCCCTGATGAAGTACACCTATCCGAGTGAGGAGCACTTTTTTGAGAAGCTCTACACTGCTCCCCTTCTCGGCAGCGAAAATTTCAGCGACGCAGACAATACCGTCGCCCCCGTCAACACGACGGTGCGGCTTTCCGATAAGGCAAAGAAGAAGGAGCGCAAGCTCCGTAAAAAGAAGGAGCGCCGTGAACGCAAAGAGAATCGCAAAAATGCGCCGGAGGAGGTAAAGGAAGCGGCAAAGAGCAAAAAGAAAAAGATCACACGCCTCGGCGTCGCTTTAGTCGTTCTCGGCTGTCTTATTGCGGCTCTCATCGTCGGCTACTTCACAGGCTACATTGAGCGCCTGTTCACGAAAACGACCGACATTCCGGAGATAAGCAGCGACACCGTTGCGGAGTTTAAGAGCGATGTCTTTGAGGCTGTGGCGAGAGAGTACACGGGCATCGAGAGCGGCGATATAACCGTCGGCGACCTCAAGGGTCTTACGGCGCTTTACATCTGCGGCGACAGGTACTGGTTCACGGCGCCTTCCTCCGACATCGCGGCAAGCTCCGTTGCGGACGGTGAGGCCACCATAACTGACAGCGACGGAAACGAGGTCACGGTCAGCAGAGGAAACGTAAAGGATCTGTCCGACCTTGCGTATTTCACCGACCTCAAGACGCTGCACCTGCAATTTCAAACGCTCAACGGTCTCGCCACTCTCCCCGCCTGCGGCATCGAAACGCTTAATCTCGACTCCTGCCGCCTTGCATCGCTTGAGGGAATCGGTAATCTTCCGAATCTTAAGGCGCTTTCCGCCGACGGCAACCCCATCTCAAGCTTCGGCGATCTCAAGAAGTGCCTTGAGCTTAAAAGCATAAGCTGTCTGGGTGCAAGCTGCACGGACTTTACGGTCTTTAAGCCTCTGCTCAAGATAGAAAGCATCGCATTTTCCGACTGCACTTTGAGCGATGTGTCCCATGTTTTGGACCACGGTTCTCTCAGGTCGGTCACACTCATAAACTGCGACCTTACGGGCAGCTTTTTCAGATCGTTTGACTCGGAGCGCTCCATTCTATACCTTGACATTTCGGGAAGCACTCTCGATTCGACCTCCGGCTTAAACGACTTCACGTCGCTGACCGAGCTGCACATAACAAACTGCACCGGGATAAGCGACTGGTCCGAGCTTGAAAGTCTCACGGCGCTCAAGACTCTGTACATAAGTGCGGATCTGCGCTCAAGTATCGGAGACATAAACGCAAACATAATTGAAAAGTAATAAAAAGAGCGCCTGTCGGCGCTCTTTTTATTACTTCAGAAGCTTTAGCGCTTCGGATATTTCGTCAAAGCCCATACTGTGCGACGCCTTGACAAGCACGGTGTCTCCACTGTGTATGAGTTCCGGAAGCGTTTTGATAAGCCCTGCTTTGGAGTCAAAGTGGCGTGCGATCTTGCCCGCCCCCTCTGCCGTGTATCGGGAAAGCTCCCCAACGGTGATGAGAAGGTCGACACCCTTGAGCGCCGCATATTTGCCGACGCTGCGGTGCAGCTCCTCCTTCTGCGCTCCCATTTCGAGCATATCGCCGAGTATGCAGACCTTTCTGCCTGCGGTGTCAGACATTGAATCGATGCCGCATTTGACGGAATCGGGGTTTGCGTTGTAGCAATCGTCGATCAGCGTCAGGTACCCGGTGTCGATCACTCTCGCTCGGCGCCCCACCGTCTCGTACTCAAGCACGCCCTTTTTTATCATCTCGTCGTCAAGACCGAGGCTCATACCTACGGCAGCACCCGCAAGTGCGGCATAGACCATGTGCTTGCCGTAGGCAGGTATCACAAGGTCAATTTTACGCTCACCGGAGACGACGGTGCAGCGTGTTTCGTCCGAGCAGTCGCTGATATTCACCGCTCTGACGGATGAATTTGCGCCCGTGCCAAACAGGACACGGTGCTTACTGCACTCAAATGCAGCAAGCTTGTCGTCGTCACCGTTTAAGAACACGATACCGTCGTCGGGCATATAGCTCAGCATCTCGGTTTTTGCACGCAGAACACCGTCCCTATCGCCGAGGTGTTCAAGGTGAGCATGACCGATAACGGTATATACCGCCATCGTAGGGCGCACGATCTCCGCAAGCCTGCTCATTTCGCCGAAGTCCGATATACCCATCTCGATAACGGCCGCTTCATGCTCCGGCTCAAGGCGAAATACCGTGAGCGGAACGCCAAGCTCGTTGTTGAAATTTTTCTCGGTTTTCAGCACATTGTACTTCTGCGAGAGGACGGATGCAATCATTTCCTTTGCGGTGGTCTTGCCAACGCTGCCCGCAACGCCGATCACGGGTATGTCAAATCTTCTGCGGTACTCCGCCGCAAGAGTTTTCATTGCCTTTGCAACGTCCGAAACCACTATGACGGGTTCGTCGATACCGTCGGGGACTCTCTCGGCAAGGCAGCAAACTGCGCCAAGCCCAAAGGCTTTGGCGATATAATCGTGTCCGTCGCTGTGTTCGCCCTTGAGCGCCGCAAACATGAAGCCTTCGCTAACCTTGCGGCTGTCTATGCAAACGCCTAAAATTTCGGCATCAGAGTGTTTGTTCAGTACGCCGCCGCATATTTTGGCGGCATCGCTTACGCTTATGCCCTTCATTTATCGTACTTCCTCATCGACAAAGTGATTATTTTCTCGCACAGCTCACCGTAGCTCATCCCCTGTTCGGCAGCCATCTGCGGAACAAGGCTCGTCGGCGTCATGCCGGGGAGTGTATTTGCCTCAAGGCAGTAGATCTCACCGTCGTCATCATCCATTATGAAGTCGGCACGGCAGTAAACGTCGACCATGAGCGCCTTAGAAACTCTTTCCGCAAGCCGTCCGAGGCGCTCCTCGTCCTCGGCGCTTATAGGTGCGGGACATATCTCCTCGGCAAAGCCGGCCTGATACTTGTTTTTGTAGTCATACCAACCGTTTTTGAGAACGATCTCGATACTTGGCATCGCTTTGCCGTCCATAACGCCGACGGTAAGCTCCCTGCCCTTTATGTATTTCTCGACAAGCACATCGTCCTCGTATTTGAACGCAAACTCAAGCGCCGCAGAAAACTCCTCCTGCGTTCTTACGATGGAGGTGCCGACCGACGAGCCGCCGGAGCAGGGCTTTACGACGCAGGGTATCCACGGAGAAGCCTGTATACCTTCGCCCTTTCTGAGCGTGATCGCAGGTGCGGTCGGTATTCCGGCTGCATTAAACAGCGTTTTGGACAGCTCCTTATTCATCGCAAGTGCGCTGCCGAGGTAGCCGCTGCCGGTGTATTTGACGCCGTACATATCGAGCGTCGCCTGTATCTTACCGTCCTCACCGTCCTCACCGTGAAGCGCAAGGAACACAATATCGGCGGCACGGCATATGGATATCACGTTTTTGCCGAGACGGGAGCCGTCGCCGGAAGCGATGAGGGACGCAATATCGGGCGTTTCCTCTCCTACGGAGTAGCGCAGATCCTGCTGCTGCTCATCAAAAAGCTTTGTCGGGTCGGAGCAGTCGCCGCCGTAGCCTAAAAACATATCAAGCAAAACGACGCTGTGTCCCCTTTCTCTGAGCGACCTTGCAACACAGCTTCCGCTCGTGATCGAGACGTCTCTTTCGTTTGATAAACCGCCGCACAATACCACTATCTTCATGGCACACCTCCGAACAAGTTATATAATCGAGTATAGCACAGCAGCGTACCATATTCAAATATTTATTAAAAAAGTAGTGCATATGATCTCTTATTATGCTATAATGACTTGCATTAAACAAAAGCTAATGAATGAAGGTAGTTGAACGTATGAATTACATTGTGGTGGATCTGGAATGGAATCAGGCTATGAGTTCCAAGTCCTCCGTATTTAACAAGCTCCCCATTAAGCTCCGCGGTGAGATCATAGAGATCGGCGCCGTCAAGCTTGACGAAAATATGTGTCCTGCGGAGGAGTTTACTATTGACGTAAAACCAGTGTACTTCCGTCGTATGCACTACAAGGTCAAGAAGCTCACCGGCTTTGACAAGGAGCGCCTCGCCCTCGGTCACAGCTTTAAGGATGCGTTCGAGAGCTTCCGTGAATGGTGCGGCGATGACCCTGTTTTCATCACCTGGGGCTGCGACGACAAGGGAATCATGGAGCAGAATATTATAATTCACGACCTCGACTGGGACTGGATAAACGGTTGGATAAACCTCCAGCTTATCTACAATATGCAAACGGGCGGCGATAAAAACCAGAAATCGCTTGCCACCGCAATGGAGCATTTTGAGATCGAGCAGACAAGGGTTGCACATGATGCACTGGGCGATGCCTACAACACCGCTCTTGTCGCATCAAAGCTTGATATGCGCGAGGGGCTTGCTCAGTACGACAATATGTCCAAGAACCTGTTTTCTCCCGGCAAAAGTTCCGCTGCTTCATCCTCTGATACTCCGGAACCCCTCGAACACGTCGTCTTTCCGGGCTACGGCAGCAAGGCGGATGCCTTTGCCGATGCAAAGCTGTCCCTTATCTCCTGCCCCCACTGTCAGGGTGAGACCTCAAATCAGCGTTGGATAAATCAAGGCGATCAGCGGTACATGAATTTGTACTCCTGCCCGCAGTGCGGCAGCCTGCTCGTGCGTTTAAAGTTCCGCAAGCAGGAGGATTCGAGCTGGTCCGCAAATCGCCTCATATACGATGCCGACGACGGGATGCTTGACTTTTACCGCAGCAAGGCGGTGCTCTCCCGCAGGAGAGGCCGCAGCCACTCCGTCAAGAAAAACCGTCCGGCGGCAAAGCAGTAAAAACAAAAAATCGAGAGCAGCGAAGACTTTCGCTGCTCTCGATTTTTATTTTGCGTCTCGGAAGAAGTTTTTGGATGTCTCGGCATCGGCTTTGATCTGCTCCGAAAGCTCCGTCTGAGATGCAAACTTCCGCTCCGGGCGAATGAATTTGTAAAACTCGACCCGTGCATGACGGTTATAGAGATTGCCCTTAAAGTCAAGTATATAGGTCTCGACGCTGACGCTGTTCTCGTCGCTCACGGTCGGTCTGACGCCGACGTTTGTGACGGAAATATGTTCTCTCCCATCCTCAAGATAGACCTTGGTGGCATACACGCCGAACCTCGGTGAAAGCACGCCCTCCGGCAGCTTCATGTTTATCGTTGGTGTACCCATTTTTGTACCGAGGTGATAGCCCGACCGCACCGTGTCGCTCAAAACGTGCGGATGTCCGAGGTAGCTGTTGGCTTCCTCGATCTTCCCGTCGCGTATAAGAGTGCGAATATAGGTGGAGCTTACCGTGTTGCTGCCGATCTTCACAGGAGCGATAACGTCGCAGCCGAGGCCGTTCTCGGCACAGTATTCCTTCAGGCGCTCCGCCGTACCCAAGCCCTTGTAGCCGAAGCAAAAGTCGTGTCCCACGACGATGTGGCAGATGCCGAGTTCGCTTATCAGCTCCTCGATGAACACACGCCAGTCCATCCTCATCACCTTTTCGCTGAAGTGGATGAACACGACGTTTTCTATCCCAAATCTGCGACGGATTATGTCCTCCCTGTCGGCTGCGGAGTTAATCAGCGGCACATCCTTTTTAAAAACGAGCGTGTCGGGATGAATGTCGAAGGTCAAAGCAGCCGGAGCAGCCCCGATCTCGACCGCCCTCTCCTTTGTTTTCTCAAGCAGAGCGGCATGACCTATATGCACTCCGTCGAAAAATCCAAGAGCTATAACGATTTTATCTTTAGTCATTATCCACCTCGAAAAAGCTCTTTATTGTTTTAAGTTTGCCTGCGGAAACATTAGCAAGCGCAAGGAAATCGCCGTTTTCGCCGTACACCCTGTACGTTCCGTTTTTTGCGGAAACGTTCAGAATATTGCCGCATTTGAGCTTTGCGGTTTGTGCGGCGCTTAATTCTATCGCCGGATGCTCCGAAAACAGGCTGTCCACGGGGATGATGTACCGCTCCGGGTTCTCGGCGATCTCGGAGAGTGTGTGTGCGTCACGAACGTCAAAGGGTCCGGCATTTGTTCTGCGCAGTGCGCTCATGCACGCAAGGCAGCCGAGTCTTTCGCCGATGTCGTTGCAGAGTGTGCGGATATACGTCCCCTTTGAGCAGGAGACCGACAGTACAAAGTCGTCTCCGTCATGCCCCACAAGACTCAGCTCGGAAATGTTCACCGTTCTCGGCTTGCGCTCAACGGTCTCGCCTTTTCTCGCAAGCTCATACAGCTTCTTTCCCGACACCTTGATAGCGGAGTACATAGGAGGTATCTGACTGATCTCACCCGTAAACTCAGGCAAAACGTCTGTAAGCTCAGCTTCGGTGGGGCTTATTCCTGTCTGCGCCGTCACTCTGCCGCTCGTGTCCTGCGTGTCGGTGGAATAGCCGCAGCGAAGTGAGGCAACATAGTGCTTATTATGAGTCTCCGCAAACTGCACCGCTCTTGTCGCCCTGCCGACAAAAACCGTCAAAAGCCCCGTCGCCATGGGGTCAAGTGTTCCCGAATGGCCCACTCTGCGCTCATGGAGAATGCCTCTGAGCTTTCCAACGACGTCATGGCTCGTCCAGTCTGCGGGCTTATCTACAAGTATTATTCCATTGTATCCCATGCGTCAATCACCGCTTTTATCAGAAGCTCCCTTGCGGTTTCGGGGTCGGTATCCAGTGTGCAGCCGGACGCCATCTTGTGTCCGCCGCCGCCGAAGCGCTTGCACACATCGGAGCAGTCAAAGCAAGGCTGCGAACGCAGCGACGCCTTGCAGCCGCCCTCTGCAAGCTCTCTGACTACGATGCTGACGATGCAGCCCTCTACCCTGCCGGGTATTCCCGCAATGTCGTCGCAGTCGTCCTCAGTTGCGTTTATCTCACGCAGCATGGCGTTTGTGACCATCGCTGCCACTATTGCTCCGTTTTTTTCGAATCTCAGCCCCGAACAAATGAGACTTTCAAGCATTATCCTTGCTTTAGTCGACTGGCGGAACAGCTCAAAATTGAGCTTCTGCACCTCGGCTCCGGCGTTGGCAAGCTCGCTTGCGGCAGCAAAGGTCTCCGCCGTGACGTTTGCGTATCTGAAGCAGCCGCAGTCGGTCGAGACCGCAATGTAAAGCAGGCTTGCCTCGGTCTTGCTCGGCTCGGTGCAAAGAAGCTTTATAAGCTCAAGCACCAGCTCACCGCAGGATGCCTTGGCAGAGCCGAGCAATAGCTTTTCCGCATATCCCGAATTTGAATCGTGATGGTCAATGCAGAGCTTTACCTTGCCCTCAAAGCCCTTTGCGAGCATATGCTCTCCCGCAACGTCAACCGCAACGGTGTAAGCGCCCTCGTAACCCTCCGGAGCGAGGTAGTCCTTAACGTACTTATGATACTTCGGCGTTATCTCCGGGTTCGGGTACAGATACGCACGCTTGCCGAGACGCCGCAGCGCAGAGCAAAGCGCCGCCGCACTGCCGAGTGTGTCCCCGTCCGGGCGTATGTGGGTTATCAGAATGTAATCGTCGTTCTCTCTAAGTATTTCGGCACACTCTGCGTAGTTCATTCTTCCTCGTCCCTCTTGATGTCAAGACTGTTTATGAGCTCATTTATATGAGCGCCGTATTCGATACTGTGGTCAAGCTCAAATATAAGCTCCGGCGTATTGCGAAGCTTGAGCGAATTGCCGAGCTCACGCCGCAGCCAGCCGGATGCGGATCGAAGACCCTTTTTAAATTCCTTTTCGTTCTCAAGCCCCAGGACCGAGATCCAAACCTTGCAATACTTGAGGTCGCCCGTGGTCTCGACACGGGTGACGCTCAGCATGCCCTGATTTATGCGGGGGTCCTTGATCTCACGCAGGAGTTTGCTCAAAACGAGCTGTATATCGTCATTTGTCCTTGCAAGCTTATTTGAAGGCATAATTATCTCTCCTTATGCGCAGAGCGGTCAATAATGACCGCTCCGATTGTATTAAAGCTTTATCTGCTCCATAACGTAGCACTCTATAACGTCCCCGACCTTTACGTCGTTGAACTTCTCGATCTGCATACCGCACTCGTAGCCGCTTGCGACCTCCTTGACGTCGTCCTTGAAGCGGCGGAGGGACGCAAGATCGCCCTCGTGGATAACGATGTTGTCACGAAGCACACGCACCTGACAGCCTCTCTGAATCTTGCCGTCGGTGACATAGCAGCCCATAACGGTGCCGACCTTGGAGACCTTGTAGGTCTCACGCACCTCGGCGTGACCGATGATAGCTTCCTTGAATTTGGGCGAAAGCATACCCTTCATTGCGGCTTCGATCTCGTTTATGCAGTCATAGATGACACGGTACATACGCATATCGACGTTGGAACGGGCTGCGGAATCCCTTGCGGCATTGTCCGGGCGCACGTTGAAGCCGACGATTATTGCTCCGCTCGTTGCGGCAAGCATGACGTCGGACTCGTTTATCGCACCGACTGCGCTGTGGATGACCTTGACCCTGACTTCCTCGTTCGTGATCTTCTCAAGCGACGCCTTGACCGCTTCCGCAGAACCCTGAACGTCCGCCTTGACGATTATGTTGAGGGTCTTCATCTCGCCGGCCTGGATCTGGCTGAACAGATCCTCAAGGCTGACCTTCTTGTTCATGCCGAAGGCTGCATTCTTCTGCTGGATCTTGCGCTCCTCGACAAGCTCTCTCGCCATGCGCTCATCCGCAACTGCGTTGAAGGTATCGCCCGCACTGGGGACCTCGGACATACCGGAGATCTCGACGGGAACGGAGGGACCCGCTTCGGTTATACGCTGACCCTTGTCGTTTATCATGGTGCGTACACGGCCAACTGCGGTACCTGCAATGATGATATCGCCGAGCTTGAGCGTACCGTTCTGCACGAGAACGGTCATAATGGGACCTCTGCCCTTGTCGAGGCGGGCCTCGATGACCGCACCCTTTGCGGCACGGTTCGGGTTTGCTTTAAGCTCCTGCACCTCGGCAAGAACAACAAGGTTCTCAAGCAGGTTGTCAATGCCCATACCGGTCTTTGCGGAGATCGGGCAAACTATGGTATCACCGCCCCACTCTTCGGGAACGATGTCATACTCGGTGAGCTGCTGCTTTATTCTTTCGGGGTTTGCACCCACGGTATCCATCTTGTTTATCGCAACGACAAGCGGGATGCCCGCAGCCTTTGCGTGGTTGATGCTCTCAATGGTCTGCGGCATGATGCCGTCGTCCGCCGCAACGACGAGGATGGCAATGTCGGTGACCATTGCGCCTCTTGCACGCATGGAGGTAAACGCCTCGTGTCCCGGTGTGTCGAGGAAGGTGATGGGACTGCCGTTTATCTCGACGGTGTAAGCGCCGATGTGCTGCGTTATGCCGCCCGCCTCGCCGGAGGCGACGTTTGCGTGACGGATGTAGTCAAGAAGGCTGGTTTTGCCGTGGTCAACGTGACCCATAACGACGACGACGGGCGCACGACCGACAAGCTCGTCGGCGCTGTCCACGTGATCGTCGATAAGCCGCTCCTCAACGGTAACGACGACCTCCTTCTCGACCTTGCAGCCAAGCTCCATTGCAACGAGCGCTGCGGTGTCGTAATCCACAACGTCGGAAACTGAGGCGAAAACTCCGAGCTTAATGAGCTGCTTTATGACCTCGCCCGCAGTCTTCTTCATGCGGGATGCAAGCTCGCCGACGTTTATCTCGTCGGGTATGGAGACCTTGAGCTGCTGCTTCTTTGCAAGCTCAAGCTGGAGCTTCTGCATCTTGTCACGCTCTTCCTGACGGCGCTTTGCGGATGCAGCCTGCTGCTGCTGACGCTGCTTTGCCTTGTTGACGATCTTCTCCTTGCCGCCCTTTCTGTCACGCTCACGGCTGCGCTCGTTCGCCATGTTGTCGAACTTTTCGTTGTACTTGTCGATGTTGACTGCGGCGCTGCCTCTTGTGTCGATGACACGCTTTTCGGCGACGGGTTTCGGAACGTGAGGCTTATTTTCCTTCTTCTTCGGAGCGGCAGCGGGTGCAGGTGCGGGTGCTTCCTTGCTTTTTGCGTCCTGCTTCTGAGGCTGCTTTGCAGCGGGTGCAGGCGCCTTTGTCTCCTGCTTCGGCGCAACATTGAATATATCTGCAAGGCTTGCGACCTGATTGTGCTGAGTGAGATACTCAAATATCACGTCAAGCTCGTCGTTCTCAAGCACCTGCATATGATTCTTCGGAGTGCTTGCATAGTCGGTCAGTATCTGACTTATCTCCTTGGAAGTAGAATTAAAGTCCTTTGCGACCTCGTGTACTCTGTATTTCATCATGCTCATGCGTTATTCCTCCTCTTACCTGTCCTCTCGTTCCTCATAAGGCATTCTGCGTCGCCGTCCGCCTCCGGCAGGAGCTTTATGAGCGCTGCGGCAAAGCCCGCATCACACACGGCCGCCATTGAGCAGCCCGGCTTCCCCGTCGCTGCGGATATTTCATCCTTCGTATACGGAAGCTTCAGCGTTTTGACGTTGCCCGCACGGGCAAAGCCACAGAGCCGCTTTCCTGCGTTGTCCGATGCATCGGACGCAAGCAGCAGAAGCTTTGCCTTGTGAGCCTTTGCCGCAGCCCCGGTGTCGACCTCGCCGATGGCTATTGCGTTTGCCTTGCGCATCAGTCCCAGCAAGCCAAGTGCTTTATCCATCAGCTCTCCACCTCCATCCGAGTTTTCAGACGTTCGTAGATCTCCTGCGGAATGGAAGTCTCAAATGCCTTTTCGATTGCTTTCGCCTTGATCGCCTTTTTAAGGCAGTCGGCATTGGGGCAAATGTATGCCCCCCTGCCCGACGCCTTGCCTTTGAAATCAAGGTCAATGTCCCCCTCCGGGGATCGGACAATGCGGACAAGCTCTTTCTTGGGCTTCATTTCACGGCATCCGAGACACTGCCGCATCGGTATTTTTTTTTGCATCCCGGCTGCCTCCCCTCTTACTGAACTTCGGATTCCGGTCTGATGTCTATCTTAAATCCCGTAAGCTTTGCGGCGAGTCTTGCGTTCTGACCCTCCTTGCCGATGGCAAGCGAAAGCTGGCTGTCGGGAACAACGACACGGCAGCTCTTTCCGTCCTCAAACATGGTGACGGAAACTACCTCGGCGGGAGCGAGCGCTGCAGCAATGTACTCTTCGGGAGCGTCGCTGTACTTCACGATGTCGATCTTTTCGCCGCCCAATTCATTTACAATGCCGGCAACTCTGCCGCCCTTGGGACCGACGCAGGCGCCGATGGGATCGACGTCGGGATCGGCGGAGAGGACCGCCATCTTGGTGCGGCTGCCCGCTTCACGGGCAATGGACTTGATCTCGACGGTGCCGTCGAATATTTCGGGGACCTCAAGCTCGAAGAGACGCTTAACAAGTCCGGGGTGGGTGCGGCTTATAAGCACCTGCGGACCCTTGGTCGAGTTTCTGACCTCGACGACGTAGACCTTGATGCGGTCGCCCTCGGTAAGCACCTCGGTCTTGATGCGCTCATTGGGAGCAAGCATCGCCTCGGTGTACTCGCTGTTGGAGTTGATTCTGATGGAAACGCTGCCCGTTCTCGGCTCGATACGAGAGACCACACCGGTGAGTATCTCATGCTCCTTGGAGGTGAACTCCTGGTACACGATGCCCCTCTCCGCCTCGCGGATGCCCTGGATGATGACCTGCTTTGCAGCCTGAGCCGCAATTCTGCCGAACTTCTTCGTCTCCACGGGGACCTTTATCGTGTCGCCGAGCTTTGCACGCTTGGTGACCTTCTTTGCCGCCTCTATGTCGATCTCAAGGGCGGGGTCCTCGACCTGTTCCACGGCGGTCTTGTTGACGTACATTTCTATGCGCTTTCTGTCCTCGTCAAGCAGGATCTCAACGTTGTCGGCACATTCGGGATTGTCCTTGCGGAAAGCCGCCAGCATCGCCTGACGGATCTTGTCGTACATATAGTCTCTGGGAATTCCCTTTTCTTTTTCAAGGTCTTCGATTGCGGAAAAGAATTCAGCGTTCATTGTCTTACCCCTTTAGTTAAAAATCGTATCATATTGAAAGATGCAGCCTGACCTGTGCGACCTGCTGCTTTTTGTATGTCACGTCACCGACGGTCACATCGCCGTTATCGTAGCCCATTAGCTTTCCGACGACGGACTTTCTGCCGTTTATGGGCTGGTAAAACTTAAGCTCGACCTCGGCGCCGATAAACTGCTCAAAGTCGGAGGGACGTTTAAGCTCACGCTCGATCCCTGCCGAGCCGACTTCAAAAACATAGCTGTCGGGAATGGGGTCGGCTTCGTCAAGCACGGGGTCAAGTCTGCGGCTTATGCGCTCACAGTCTGCGATATCAACACCGCCGTCCTTGTCGATAAACACACGGAGGAACCACGTTCCCGCTTCACGGACGTATTCCACCGCCCACAGGGAGCAGCCCTCTTCTTCGACGATAGGTCTTGCGAGAGCCTCCACCGCATCGGTCACTCTGCTCATATAAATCTCCAATCAGAATAGTCGTAATAGGAATGTAAGCGGCATCAGACCAACAAAAAGAGTGGGCGAAGACCCACTCTGAGCTAACCTAACTTACTTACATTAGTATAATAACACCGTTCCGCCCACAATGCAAGCATTTTTTGTACCCGAAACGTGTTGTTCCGGGTACAAATTTAAGCGTCCTCACCTTTCAGCGGTAATGTGCGCAGAATTCTTCAAAGCACAGGTCGTTTTCCATGATGAACTTTGCCGCTTCCTTGCCGACGTAGCGATAGTGCCACGGCTGGTCCCAGCCGGTAAGCTCCGCCTTATCCGACGGATAGCGCTTTATAAACCCGTACTCGGCGCAATTTGCATCGAGCCACTTGTAAAACTCGGCGTTCATCTTGGAGTAATCGTAAACACTGTACTTCTGGTCGAATATATCAACCGCAAGCCCTGTCTGATGCTCGCTGCAGCCCGGATACGCCACGATCTGCCGTGCAAGCTCGACCGCCTCATCATATGAATAGTCGGCGTCCTCCGAAAGCTCCGTCGCCTTGGCGTTAAACTGCTTCTGCTGCTGTGAATACGAAACATACGCCGTACCGACGTATGGCGTATAGCCCGCATCCTTTGCCGCATCAAGCAACTTTTCAAGCGACGAGACCGCTCTTTCGTCCATTCTAAGCCCTGTGCTGCCCGCCTCCATCGTCTCCGGCGTGTAGGTGCTGATGGAGTTTGCGTCGTTTACGAGTATATACTGCCACTTCGATATATCGATATTGGGATAGTCAAGTCCCTCCGGCGCAACGATCTTATTTGTATCGTCGGGCTTTTGGTAGTCGTCGAGCGGCTTTTTGAGGTTATCGGTCTTGATAAAGACATCGTTGTTGCCGCCGAATATGACCTCCCCCGTGAGCTGTATGCGGGAGTTGACTATCAGAACAAGAATTGCCGTCAGCATAAGCATGGCAAATATCCAAACCGTCTTTTTAATTCGCATTGGATCTCCTCTGTTTCCTTTGTTCGGATGCACTATATCAATATATTATACCAAAAACTCACACACGAGGCAATAGAAATGCCTTATTTGCCGCAATTTTTTAGGGACATGCATATCCGGCGGCGGGCTGCTGCCGGATATGCAGCCAGCTTTAATACGGGCAGGAGTCCTCCCCCAGCACCTCTCTCAGCTTCAAAAGCGCACGCTTTTCGATCCTCGACACATACGATCTGCTTATCCCGCACATTTCCGCTGTTTCCTTCTGCGTTTTCGGCAACGCATTTTCAAGCCCGTAGCGCATTTTAATTACCGCCGCTTCACGTTCCGTCAGCACCGTGTCGACGTAGCTTCGCAGCTTCCGGCATATCTCATAGGTCCCTATCGTATCGCAAAGCTCGTCGTCCTGTGCAATAACGTCCATGAGCGACAGGCTGTTTCCCTCGCTGTCGGTGTCGAGTGCGTCGGACAGGCTCACGTCACTCGACGACTTTTTCCTGCTTCGGAAGTACATCAGTATCTCGTTTTCGCAGCAGCGGCTTGCATATGTCGCAAGCCGCACGCCTTTTTCGGGTCTGTATGTATTTATCCCCTTGATAAGTCCTATCGTTCCGATTGAAATGAGATCGTCCATGTCCTCCCCCTGCGTATAATACTTCTTGATAATGTGGCTCACAAGCCGCATATTATGCTCTACAAGCGTATTTCGCGCCTCAACATCTCCCTCCGCCCATCTTTCAAGGCACTTGCGTTCCTCCTCGGCGGACAGTGGGTTCGGAAACGAGCCGTTCGGCGAAAGTCGCAGCATCAAAAGCGTTCCGCCTATCAGAAGCAAAAGTGCGGATTCCAGCATATTCATCACCTCCGTATCAGCCTATTCCGGCGCTGTATGTCCCGATTCTTTAAGTTATTCTTGCAAAAATGCCCGCACGGAGATACAATGGTTTAAAACTTTTGAGGGGGAAAAGTAATGCACACACCCGATGATCTGTTTTACCACGATCACGGCGACGGGATCATCCACTGCCACGAGCATAAGCCCGCTTCCGATATTCAGGATCACGAGGCGCACGAGCATCCGCACCACAATCATCCGCACAGCCACGAAAGCACCAAGGCGGTCGTGAACCGTCTTTCGAGAGCGATAGGACATTTGGAGTCCGTTAAGCGCATGGTCGAAAGCGGACGTGACTGCACCGACGTTCTTATTCAGCTTGCGGCGGTCAGGTCGGCGCTCAACAGCACGGCGAAGGTCATACTCAAGGATCACCTTGAGCATTGCATAACCGATGCGGTCGAGTCCGGTGAGGCAGAGCGGATAAACGAGCTTAATGCGGCGATAGACAAGTACATTAACTGATATCGAAAAACGGCGGCACATCGTGCCGCCGTCGCTCTTTTTTAGTGCTAAAAAAGCTGCACAGCCTTCGCTGTGCAGCTTTTAAGCTTACTTGGTGTTGAATATTTTGAAGATGCTGTCGAAGGGATCCTCCTCACCGCTTGCTGCGGGAGAGGGTTCTTGCTTCTTCTCCGCCTTCTCTGCCGCTGCGGTGTAAAGACCCTGGGGTCTTTCACGGGCAGGCTCAGCCTTTGCCTGTACGGGAGCGGATGCGGTATTTGCGGGAGCCTCCTCAAAGCCGGTGGCAATGACGGTGACTCTGATCTCGTCCTGCATGGACTCGTCGAAGGTTGCACCGAAGATGATGTTTGCATCGGGGTGAGCTGCCTCCTGAACGAGGTTTGCTGCTGCTTCGACGTCCTCAAGACCCATATCCTCGGAGCCGGTGATGTTGATCAGCACACCGTGTGCGCCGTTGATGGAGGTCTCCATAAGCGGGCTTGCGACTGCCATGCGGGCTGCGTCCTCAGCCTTGCCCTTGCCTGCCGCACGACCGACGCCCATGTGAGCGAAGCCTGCGTTCTTCATGATGCAGGTGACGTCCGCAAAGTCGAGGTTAATGAAGCCGGTGTTCTTTATAAGATCGGAGATGCTGGTGACTGCCTGACGCAGAACGTCATCGGCGATCTCGAATGCGTTTGCGAGGGTGACCTTCTGATCGGTGGCGTACTTCAGACGGTCGTTGGGGATGATAAGGAGGGAGTCGACTCTGCCGAGCATTTCCTTGATACCCGCATTTGCCTGATCCATGCGGCGTTTGCCTTCAAACTTGAAGGGCTTGGTCACTACGCCGACGGTGAGGATGCCTGCTTCACGGGCGATGTCCGCAACGGTGGGAGCAGCGCCGGTGCCTGTGCCGCCGCCCATACCGGCGGTGATGAACACCATGTCCGCATCCTCCATCGCCTTGGCGATGTTGTTGCGGCTTTCCTCAGCGCTCTTCTTACCGATTTCGGGATCGGAGCCTGCGCCCTGACCATGGGTCAGCTTTTCACCGATCTGAATCTTCTGATCGGCGTTGGAAACGGCAAGAGCCTGCTTATCGGTGTTGACTGCGATAAACTCAACGCCCTGAGTTCCGCTCTTAACCATTCTGTTGACAACATTGTTGCCTGCGCCGCCGATACCGACGACTTTTATAGTAACCACATTTTCGGGGCCAAGATCGGCTTTGAAATCCATTTTAGTTCCTCCAGTATTTTTTATTTAAAGAAGATGGCACCTGCCATTGTCATATTTTGCGGTATGATACATTTTATAACGATTTTCCTTGCAGGTCAATACATTTTTCCTCTGTTATGTAAACAAAGTTTTAAATATAATGTTAATTCGGATTAAAAACGACCTTATTTGAGTCCGAAAGGTCAAGCGTTCCGGAGTCGTCGGAGCTAAGCTTGCCTATCGCCGAGAGCAGCTTTGCGAACTTGTACTCGGTATCGTCCTGCGCTCCGAACTTCACCGTAAAGCGGTTTTGGTACTCAATTTGCGGGTTTTGCGGATCGCTCACGTCGATCGCCGTGACGTCGGTCTCAAGTCCCCTGCCCTTTATCTGCTCAAGGATCTGAAGCAGGTACTCAAGCCTGTCCTTCTCGCCGTCGGGAACGGAGATGTTGTCTCCGACCGCCGCTTTGTCAACGGTGATACCCTCGATCTCCGCAAGCTGCAAAGGGTCGTCCGCATCGACGGTGCCGAGGAATTTTCCGCTTTGGCTCACAGACCACAGCGTCCCGTCAACGTTCACGCTCGCTACAGCTCTGCTTTCCTCGACGACTATCGTACACTCGTTCGGCAGTCCCCTGCTGATGCTCACGGAATCGACATACGGCAGCTTTACGACCACTCGGCTTCCGGCGGATATGCGGTTTATGAAGAACAGATTATCTCCGATCTGAATGCCGGAAGCCTCGATTATTTCCTTGTCACTGTAAATTGAGTTGCCCTCGACGTTTATGACCGAGATTTTAAAAAATATGCTCATCGCAAGTATTATTACCACAATGACAAGGAAAAATGTGAGCGGTCGGTTGCTTTTTCGTTTTCTCACGGAAGCGCCGGGATCCGACGGGCGCTTCGTGTAATAGCTGTTGGTATCACTCATAAATTCAAATCTCCATGTAAATATCGGCGCCGAGAGAGCGCAGTCTCCCGTCAAGATTTTCATAGCCTCGGACTATATGTCCGCCGTCGATTATCATACTCTCGCCCTCCGCCGACAATGCAGCGATGACGGCAGCGGCGCCGCCCCGCAGGTCGGTCGCCGACGCTACGGCACCGAAAAGACTTCGCACGCCCCAAAGCTGAGCTTCCCTGCCGTTTACGGTTATGTCCGCACCGAAGCGTGCAAGCTCGGCTGTGTGAGCAAAGCGCTTGTCGAAAACGGTTTCGCTGAACACTGTTTTGCCGGAGGCACGCAGGAGCGCCGCCATAAGCAGCGGCTGTGCGTCGGTCGGAAATCCCGGATAAGGCTCGGTAACGATCCTGCCGGGGGAACTCAGCTTCCCGTCGGAAGTGAGCCTTACGCTTCGCTTTCCGCTTATTATATCACAGCCTGCGGCGTTTAGGAAGTGTCTTACCGGGGAAAATTGCGATGGATCGACGCCACGCAGCTCGATATCCCCGCCCGCTGCCGCCGCTGCGCACAAAAATGTCGATGCAGCTATTCTGTCCGGCATCACACGGTGTCCGACGTGGCGCTCGGCAGCAAAGCCGCAGATCGTTATTTTTGACGTTCCCGCTCCGCTTATGTATGCGCCGAGCTTTCGCAGATACTCCTGCAGATCGACGATCTCCGGCTCCCTTGCCGCACCCGTTATCGTGGTCGTACCTTCGGCGGCACAGGCGGCTATCATTGTGTTTTCCGTTGCGCCTACGCTCGGATACGGCAGATTTATGACGCTGCCGCAAAGCCG
The DNA here is from genome assembly GCA_004556755.1 of Clostridiales bacterium. Lineage (GTDB taxonomy): Bacteria > Bacillota > Clostridia > Oscillospirales > Oscillospiraceae > F23-B02. The sequence goes on from SFFW01000001.1 coordinate 115,243, forward strand.
ATTTGCACGGCAGACTATCGTGCAGCCGTCCTCCTCCACCTCTGCGCCCAGCGCTTCAAGCGCCGACAGGTGCATATCCACGGGGCGCTCCCCAAGCTTGCAGCCGCCGGGTCTGGTCAGACGCACCTCGCCGCAGCGTGCAAGAAGCGCTCCCATGAAAAGTACGGACGACCGCATGGTCTCCATCATTTCCCTGGGAATCTCACACGAGGTCACGGCGCTTGAATCTATGTATACGTCGTTGTCACGCTGCTCCGCCACACAGCCGAGCTGCCGCAGGATGCGCAGAGACGCATCGACGTCGCTGAGCCTCGGAACGTTAATAAGCTCCGTAACGGCAGGCGTTAATACGGATGCGGCAAGTATAGGCAGCGCAGCATTCTTCGATCCCTGCACAAAGCAGGCTCCTTCAAGGCGTTTCCCGCCACTGATATGCCATATTGCCATAAAAAAACCTCGCAAACAAAAAGACTGAAATCAGCCCATTCTATGCTGCAAGGTTCTTTTATGTTATTTGCGTCCGCACATCTCCAGCAGCTTTTCAATTATGGTTGCCGTTGCGTCGTTCACCGCAAGCTTTGCCATCGAGTCCGACATGGCGCACAGCTCATTTTCATCGCCGAGGATGCTTCTGACCTCACCGAGAAGGGTTTCCGCAGTGAGACCCGCTTCCTCAAAAAGCTTTGCGCCGCCTGCATTTTCGACGACCTTTGCGTTTTTGTACTGGTGGTTGTTCGTCACATTCGGCGACGGCACAAACACCGTCGGCTTATGCATATATGTAAGCTCCGATATGGTCGATGCTCCCGCCCTGCAAAGCACGAGGTCGGCAGCTGCCATGACCCTCGGCATATCGTAGATGTACTCTCTGACCTCCATGCCGTACTTTTCGTGATCGGGAGCGGTCTCGGAGAGCTTTGCCTCCATTTCGGCATAGCCGTCGCTGCCTGCCGAGTGTATGAGCCTGAAGCCGGGATCTTTGCCCGCAAGCTCAATAAACCTGCACATGATCTCGTTCATCTTTGAAGCGCCGAGCGAACCCCAGACCGAGACCACAAGCCTCTCGCCGCTGGGGATCCCAAGCTCCTCTCTTGCCGAGCGCTTGGTGCAGCGTCCGAACTCGCCCCTGACGGGCGTTCCCGTGACGACTGCCTTTCCCGGCTGCTTATAGTATTTCTTGCTCTCCTCGAAGCCGACCATTATCACGTCGACGACCTCGCTGAGCATTTTTGTCGTAAGCCCCGGAACGGCATTGCTCTCATGCACCGCCGTCGGGATGCCAAGCTCGGACGCTGCTTTAAGCACGGGATAGCAGACGTATCCGCCCGTACCGAGTACAACGTCCGGCGCAAAGGAACGCAGGATCTTCTTTGCCTTGTGCTTGCCTCTGAACACGTTTACCAGCGCCTTGACATTGTGGCACATCGCCTTCGGGCTGCGGCTGCGGCGCAGACTGTTCACTCTGAGCGTGATTATATCGTAGCCGCTCCTCGGAACGAGGTCCTGCTCCATATTGAAATCGGCGCCGACAAAGAGTATGCCGCAGTCGGGCATAAGCTCTCTGAGCCGTCCGGCGACTGCAAGCGCCGGATTTATGTGTCCTGCCGTACCGCCGCAGGCAAACAGAAAATTCATACGTTTCACCACTGTAATTTATATTTTTGCGGGAATACTCCTCGATGCACTCAAGACTATCCCCATCTCCGCCATTTGGATCAGAAGCGCCGTGCCTCCGTAGCTGAAAAACGGCAGCGATATGCCGGTACACGGCACAAGGTTCGTGACGACCGCAACGTTGAGTATAACTTGGATCGCAAGCAGCGTTGTAATGCCGGAGCAGACGAGAAACGAGTACCTGTCCGGGCAGCGCATGGCTATCATATAGCCTCTCATTATGAGCAGCGCAAACAGCACAAGTATCAGCACGGCGCCGATAAAGCCGAGTTCCTCGCACACCACGGAGAATATAAAGTCGTTATGCTCCTCCGGCAGATAAAGGTACTTTTGTCTGCTTTGTCCGATGCCAAGCCCCGAAAGTCCGCCGGAGCCTATCGTGTACAGCGACTGGACAATCTGATATCCCTCGTCCGAGGTGGAGGAAAACGGGTCCCGCCATGTCATGATCCTCGTTGACGCATACGGAAACATCGTCAGCAGAACGGCGATCGCACCGCCGGATATGAGTCCCGCAGCGACGAACCACACGAGCCTTGCACCGCCGAGAAATATCATAACTCCGCCGATGGCGACAATGATTATCGAAGCCGAAAAGTGCGGTTCAAGCACCAAAAGTGCAACGATCACGAGCAAAATCGCCGCAAACGGCAGTATTCCGTAGCGAAAGGTTTTCATCTTGCCTCGGTTCTTGCATATAAGCACCGAGAACGACAGTATGACCGCAAGCTTTGCGATCTCCGACGGCTGCAAGGTAAGGCTTCCGACGCCTATCCACCGTCTTGCACCGTTTGCATCCACGCCGATAAGCGGGACCAAAAGCAGCAGCACAAGCGCAGCTATAAGCAGCGGCATTGAAAATCTGCGGTAGAAGCCCATCGGCATACGGGAACACAGCAGCATTGCACCTGTGCCCAGTGCGGCAAAGGCAAGCTGTCTTATAAAATAATATGTAGGGCTTCCGCCCGTTACGTTTGCCGGATCGTAGTATGCTCTGGCGAAGCTCGCCGACAGCACCATTATGACTCCCGTCAGGAGCAGAAGCATGACCAGCACGAAAAAGCTCGTGTCAAAGCGCTTTCGCTCCTTTTTATCTTTCGTTTCCGATTCGATGAGTCTTGCGGTGCCGTACTGCATACACCCGCCTCCTTATATCAGCCGATCTGGAAACGATTATATATTCCTACAAATGAAATTATTGCAAAAACAAGGGACACGGAGGTAAAAAGAACGAACAGCTCCTTCTCGCTCCACTTTTTGCCCGTCCATCCTCCCATTTCAAGGTGGTGGTGGAAGGGCGCCATTTTAAACACACGCTTGCCGTGAGTAAGCTTAAAGTAGGTGACCTGGATTATGTCGGACAGCGTTTCCCAAATGTAGACGATGCCGAGGGTTATGAGAATAAGCGGCATGTCGTAGGTAAACGCAAGCGCCGCAATTGCACCGCCGAGGAACAGCGATCCCGTGTCGCCCATGAAAACCTTTGCCGGGTTGAAGTTGTAGACCAAAAAGCCCATCAGTCCGCCGAGCATCGCCGATGCAAAAATGCCCATTGCAAGGTATCTTTGACCCGCATAGAATGTCACGGTCACGAAGAAGAAGCAGACCGGGAGCGAGGTCCCAGTTGCCAGTCCGTCAACGCCGTCGGTGATATTCACGGCGTTTACCGTGCCGACGATAATGAAGGCCGCAAGCGCAAAGTACAGCGCTTCGGGAATGTAGAGCTCAACGTTCCAGAACGGAACATACAGCGTCGTTCTGATATATCCCAGCTTGCGCAGCAGCAGTACAAATGCAAGCGCCGCAACGAGCTGCAGCAGGAATTTTGCCTTTGCGCTTAGTCCGAGATTTGTTTTCTTGCGCAGCTTCTCCCAGTCGTCGAGGAAGCCTATCGCACCGAAAACGAGCGCAAACAGCAGAACGAATATATGCGCAAAGTCCCCGTCAAGCATCGGCTTAAAGCCGACGCTCAGGCAGGCAACCGTGATGCCGGCAATGAAGATAACGCCGCCCATCGTCGGGGTACCCGTCTTCCCCATGTGCCATGTGGGGCCGTTTGTTTTTATCTCCTGCCCCGCCTTTATCTTTCTTAGCCAAGGGATGTAAACCTTGCCGACGGCAACCGCAACGGCAAATGAAATCAAAAACGCAAGTATCAGACTCAATGTCATGTCGTTTACCTCTTCTCTATATGTTCTGCCACGATCTCTCTTTCGTCCATGTGATGCTTCTCGTGTCCGACGACTTGATAGTCCTCATGTCCTTTTCCGGCAAGCAGGATAACGTCGTGCGGACGGTGATTGTCTATCGCCCAGCGTATCGCATCGGGTCTGTCGCAGATCACCGTGTACGGGGTGTCGCTCCCGCTCATGCCGACGACTATCTCATCGATGATGCTCTGCGGCTCCTCGGTTCGGGGATTGTCGCTCGTAACGATCACGAAATCTGCATATTTTGCGGCGACCGCCCCCATGATGGGGCGCTTGGTGCGGTCTCTGTCACCGCCGCAGCCGAACAGCGCCACAAGCCGACCCTCGTCGTTTATACGCAGCGCCTTGAGAGCATTTTCGAGCGCATCGGGGGTGTGGGAATAGTCGATGACTATCGTGTAATCGCCGTCCGTCGGCACAAGCTCCATTCTGCCCTTGACGCCCTTTGCGCTGCCGACGGCATCGGCGCAGTCGGAAAGACTTATTCCGAGGGCAAGCCCTGCCGACATCACGCACAGTGCATTATAAACCGAAAACTTTCCCGGTATGCAGAGCTTGGTTTTGACCCGCTCGTTACCCGAAACGGCGTAAAACTCTATGCCGGAGGGCGAAAGCTTCACATCGTCGGCATAAAGCTCCGTGTTGTGAGCGTCGATCGCATAGCTGTGTATCTTGCAGGTCGCATCCTTCGTCATGGTTTCGCACCATGCATCGTCTGCGTTAAAGCAGCCGTCTGTGCACATACGGAAAAGCTTCGCCTTCGCCTTGGCGTACTCCTCCATCGTCCCGTGGAAGTCGAGATGATCCTGTGTCAGATTGGTGAAGATGCCGACGTCGAAGTGAATGCCCGCAACTCTGTCAAGGGAAAGTGAGTGCGAGGAGACCTCCATCACGACATGGGTACAGCCGGAGTCCGCCATCTCCCTGAAAAGGCGCTGAAGCTCAAGGCTTTCGGGGGTCGTGCGCTCGGAGTGCAGAAACTCAGAGCCTATCATATTGCCGTTCGTGCCGATAAGCCCCACCTTGGCGTCAAGCTTTGACTCCAAAAGGTGCTTTAAAAGATAGGTCGTGGTCGTTTTTCCGTTTGTTCCGGTCACGCCGACGATCGTCATCTCGCTTGCCGGGTCGCCGTAGAACTCACGCCCCGCCAAAGCGAGCGCAAGGCGGCTGTCGGAGCTTAGCGCATAGGCAATGTCGGCATCGGGCTTTTCCTGGCACAGTATTGCCGAGGCACCGGCTTCGATCGCAGCGGGTATGTACTTATGCCCGTCGAACTCAAAGCCCTTTATCGCCACGAAGAGGTCACCGGGCTTGACGGCTCTTGAGTCGTAGCTAATGCCCGTGATCTCGGTCTCGCCGCCTTTAAGCTCCTCAAGCTTAACGTCCTTTACGATTTCGGATAGCTTCATATGTTTATCCTCTGTTTTCAATATTTTCCGAGCATACTCTCGTCCTCGTCAACAAGCGTCACGGTAATAACGGTGCCATGATCGACCTTGCTGCCGGGCTTTATGCTCTGCGATGTAACTATTTTTGCTTCGGCGTCGGGAACTCCCGAAGCCGTTCTGACAAACAAGCCGTAGGCGTCGAGCGTCTCTCTCGCCTGAGCGTAGGTCATACCCGAAATGTTCGGCATGGTCTCCTGCCACGGCGACGGCTCGGCGTCCGCATAAATAATGACCGTGCTGCCGGAGGCTATCATACTCCCTGCTGCCGGAAGCTGCTTTGTCACGGTGGCACCCTCACCGAACAGTCTGTACTCAAAGCCCGCCTCCGCAAGCTTTGCCTTTGCCTCGTCCGGGCTAAGCCCCGCAAGGCTCGGCACCGCCGTGTCGCTTTGCTCACCGTCGCCGTAATCCGGCTCAAAGCCCATGTACGGCAGAATGTCGGCAAGCATTTTGCCCACCGTCGGCGCTGCCATCTGTCCTCCGCTTATGTACACGCCGGAGGCATTGCTCGGTGAGTCGAGCAGCACAAGTATTGCGATTTCGGGATCGTCCGCCGGAGCGACGCCGATGAAGGAAACGATATACTCCTTCTTGCCCGTCTCCGCCTGGAGACTTACCTTTTCGCTCGTCCCCGTCTTGCCGCCTATCCTGTAACCGGCAACGGCTGCATTTCTGCCGGTGCCGTCGTTCGGATCTCCTACGACCTGCTCAAGTATTGCGCAGACCGTCTTGCTCGTTTCGGGGCTTATGACCCGTCTGACGGCTTTCGGCTCTCGATTATACACCGTATTTCCGTCTGCGTCCAGCATTCTTTGCACAATATACGGCTGCATCAGCTCTCCGCCGTTGACGCAGGCACTCACGGCTGTTATAAGCTGTAAGGGCGTAATGGTAAATGTCTGCCCGAAGGATGCCGCCGCAAGCTGCGAAAGATTCTTTTCGCTGCAAAAGGTCTCACGGCTCCACCATATGCTGCCGCTTTCGCCGCCGATGTCGATGCCCGTCTTTGCGGTGAGCTGCTGCGTGTCGTCGCCCGTGAGGGTGAGGAAACCGAAAGCGTCGCAGTATTTGTAAAAGGTCTCGGCTCCGACCCGCATGCCGATGTTCACGAACGCCACGTTGCAGGAGTGCTGCACCGCCTGCGTGAGCGTCTGCGAGCCGTGACCTCCGCTTTTCCAGCACCTGACGGGGTTCGTTCTGCCCTGCACCGCAACGGTGCCGCCGCAGAAAAAGCTGTCGTTTAGGCTCACAGCACCCTCGTTGAGCGCCATCGAAAGCGTTATTATCTTGAAGGTGGAGCCGGGTTCGTAGGTGTCGGACACGGTTTTGTTGCGCCACTGCAGCTGCTGCGCCTTATACAGAAGCTCGCTTTTTGCCTCCTCGTCAGGTTCGGCGTCAATGATCGCCTGAGCATCCTCGCTGACGTCGAGGAAGTTGTTGAGGTCGTAGTTTCCCATGGAAGCCATGGCGAGTATCTTCCCCGTCTTGACCTCCATCACTATGGCTCCTGCGCCGTTTTGTATGTCATAGTCGGCTATCGCCTGACGCAGGTGCTTTTCGACGAAGTATTGTATCGTCGTATCGACGGTCGTCACCACGTCGTAGCCGCTTTCGGCCCCGAAATAACCGTCGTAGCGTGTGAGCAGCATATCGCTGCCCGATGCGTTGGTCGCTCTTTTATAGCTTCCGTCGGTCCCGGCAAGCGAGGAATCGTACCACGCCTCGATGCCGTTTAGGCCGTAGTTATCAGTGCCGACAAAGCCGATGACGTGACAGGCGAGCGAGGAATGCGGATAGTAGCGCTTGGTATCGCTTTCAAGGCGCACGCCCTTTATGCCGTACTCCTCCTTGAATTTCCTTATCTCGTCCGCCTTATCGGACTCGATCTTCCTTGCGACCGTCACATACCACGAGCCTGTGTTCGACGCCTTTTCGAGGATCTCCTCCTCGGATACGCCGAGAATTTCGGAGAGCTTACTTGCGATAAGCTCCTTATCCTCGTCGTACATTTTGATCTCCGCCGGACTGAGATACACGTTCTCAACGTCTGCGCTCATTGCAAGCACGTTCATATTGCGGTCGTATATCGTACCCCTTACCGCCGAGGTACCCGTGGTCCTGAGCTGCTGACTGAGCGCAAGCCCCTCGTACAGCTCGTGGTCCCTTATTTGCAGCACATACAGTCGCACCGCAAGCACGGCAAAAGCAAGTACGCCGCACACTGCTGCAAGAAAAAGTGTACGGCGGAGCATGGTCCTGTTCGGACCTCTAAAGGGATTTTCGTCCTTAGGAATCCTATTCATATTAGCTCCTTTGCCCAATGAGTTCGTCTTAAAGACATAATATTTAGCCAAGCCCGAAATATTCCGGCAAGGAGCTTATCCAATCTTCTGTTGTTTCGTCCGGCTCGGAGTCGTCGCTATCGGAGATCAGCTCTCCGTGATCCTCCCCGGCCGTATCTATCGGCACTATCTGTCCCGACTCCGGCGGCTGCATTCCGAGGACATTCCTTGCGTAATCCTCTATCTGCGCAAGGTCCGTACTCTCCTCAAGCTCGATCTCAAGCCGCCGCTTTTCGTCGTCGAGCTCACCAAGCTGCGTCGAGAGCTTTGAGTTCTCTCCCTTTAGCTCCGTAAGCTCCGCTCGCAGGAGCACCCCCCACACGAGCAGTCCGACCGCAGTCAATGCAAACACGGCAAAAATGCATATTGCCGCTTTCTTTCTGTAAGCGTTTCCGCTTTTTTCTTTCAACAGCCTCAGTCCTTAGACCCGTTCCGCCACTCTCAGCTTTGCGCTGCGTGACCTTGGGTTGGATTTCAGCTCATCCTCTCCCGGCACTATCGGTTTTCTGCTGACGCTGCGGAGGGTCTGCTTAAAGCCGCATATGCATATCGGCGCTTCCCTCGGACAGGTACAGCCGTTTTCTCTTGCCGCAATTCCCTGTTTTACGATCCTGTCTTCAAGCGAATGGAAGCTTATGACGCACAGCCTCCCTCCGGGCAGGAGCCTGTCCGGTACGGTGCGTATCATCTTCTCCACTTCGCCGAGTTCGTCGTTCACCGCAATGCGGATCGCCTGAAAGCTCCGCTTTGCGGGATGCTGTTTTTCTCTGAGTGCCGCTGCAGGCATTGCGCTTTTTATAACGTCCACAAGCGCAAGGGTGCTTAAAATCGGGCTTTTTGCCCTCGTCTGCACGATCTTCGAGGCAATGCGTCTTGCGTAGCGCTCCTCCCCGTAGTCACGCAGTATGCGGTAAAGCTCGTCCTCCGGCCATTCGTTGACCACAAGCTCCGCCGTGAGCGGACTGCCTGAGTCCATGCGCATATCGAGCGGAGCGTCCGCCATGTACGAAAAGCCCCGCTCACTTTCGTCAAGCTGCGGCGACGATACGCCGAGGTCAAAGAGCATCCCGTCCACCGCATCGATGCCGAGGTCCGAAAGGATGTCCGCTGCGTCCGAGAAATTGCCGTGTACGAGCGTCACCTTATCGGAGTAAGCCGACAGGCGCTCCCCCGTGCGGCGTATCGCACTTTCGTCACGGTCGATGCCTATAAGCCTGCCGCCGCTCAGCCTTTTGAGTATCTCCAGCGAATGTCCGCCGAGTCCCAAAGTGCCGTCAAGATATATGCCGTCGGGCTTTATGTTTAAGTTTTCAATGCATTCGTTGAGCAGCACCGAAACGTGCTTCGGCTCCATATGCGCCATTGTTTCAGCTCCCCTGTAAAGCGGACGGCAATGAGCCGTCCGCTTATTCTTTCTGTCTTACTTATTCCACTCGGCTACCTGCGAGCGCAGCCAATCCGTCCACTCGCCGATGCCGTCGCCGTGCTTTGCGGAGATGGGGATGATCTTGATGTTGGGATTGAGTTTCTTTGCGTATTCCCTGCACTTGTCAAGATCAAAGTCAAAATACGGCATTACGTCGATCTTGTTTATAAGCAGCACGTCGCAGATGGAGAACATGAGCGGGTACTTTAAGGGCTTGTCGTGTCCTTCGGGCACGGACAGGATCATCGCATTCTTAACGGCTCCGGTGTCGAACTCCGCCGGGCAAACGAGGTTGCCGACGTTTTCGAGTATCGCAAGGTCGATGTTGTCGGTGCCGAGACCCTCAAGTCCCTGCTTCGTCATGCCCGCATCGAGGTGGCACATGCCGCCGGTGTGTAGCTGAATGACCTTTGCGCCGGACTTCTCGATGGTAGCGGCGTCGACATCGGAGTCGATGTCCGCTTCCATGACGCCTATGCGGAGGTCGTCTTTAAGCGCTGCGATGGTCGCCATGAGCGTTGTGGTCTTGCCGGAGCCGGGCGAGGACATGAGATTCAGCAGAAAGGTCTTTTCCGCTTTAAGCTCCTCTCTGAGCTTGTCCGCCTCACGGTCATTGTTTTCAAATACGCTTTTCTTGATCTCAAGTACTCTGAAACCTTCCATTTTTACACCTCATAAGTTTATTTATTTCTCAATCCGTCCATAAGGGTTGCAAGATTCAGGTTGAATTCGATGCTGTTTGCGGCATATTCCGCATCAAGAGAATATATCACGGAGCCGTCCCCGTCAAGGAGCTCGGTCACGGTGCTTAGAAGCTTTGCCGCCGTCTCATCGTCTCCGGCTTTGCTTTCGCCGAAGGTCGCAAGGCAGCCGGAGCCTTCCGCAAAGCGGGTGTTTATGTCCTTGGACGTAAACCACTCCGCAAAAAGGCAGGACGCAAGCTGCCGATTATCATCGTCTTTCAGGATGCACAAAAGCGTGAGCCTTTCGACGCATTCCCGACTTCCGTCCTTCATATACGGTACGGGAAGGAACTCTATATCGTCCGCACTCCCCTGCACGCACTCGGTCACTGAAGCCGACGACAGCACGGCGCAGGGTATTTCCCCGTCGGCAACGCTTTTTGCGGGAGTTTTTCCCGGCAGGTCAAAGCCTCGCTCCAGCGCCGAGGTCGCAAGCAGATTATTATATATGTAGATGCAGTTTTTGTCGTCGCTGTCGTGGGGGTTCACTCCGTCAAACTCACCGCCGAGACGCATGATCTGAAGTCGGAAGAAGTCGGAATAATCCTCAACCGTGTAAAAGCTTGAGTCGTTTCGCTGATAGTATTCGTCGGAAACGGCACACAGGCGCTCATAGGTCTTGAGCGAATCGGTGTCGCCGTAAAGCTTCGTGTTGAGCATCAGCACATCGGTCTCGCTCAGAACAGGCAGAGCAACAAGCTCTCCCTTCACCTCGGCGCCCTCGATATACGCATCGGGGCAGTCCGAAAGCTTCCACTTGTCAAAGTAGTCGCCGAGCTTATAAAGCTTGTCCCCGTCATTTAAAAGCGACGCCGTATCGGAGCCGCAAAGGATCACGTTCGGCAGATTGGTCCCGGACGATATCGCCGCCTGCAAAGCCGCTTCGTCCGAAAACGAGCGCAGCACAACACTGACGCCGGAGTCCTTTCCTTCGCCTTTATTATATTCCTCCGCAAGCTCGCTTAAGCGTTGCATCGCCGTACCGTCATCAACGTACCAGACCGTTATCTGCTCCTCCTTATCGAGCCTCACGGGAGCAAGGTGCTCAAAATACAGGTAGACGGCGCTTCCGACTATAAGCACCGCAAGGAGTATGAGGATCAGCTTTAACCTTTGCTTGATCATTTCAATAACCCTTTACATTTAAATATATTAATATATTACCACAGTTTTCTGTCGTTTTCAACCGCATTATGTCGATGGATATTAACACTCTTTTCATTTGACCTCACAGTGCTTTTATGTTATCTTTATTTTGAATGTGTATATTCCAATCATAGGATTTGATCGGAGGATGAGCTATGTTTATACGATCAAAAAGATTTATAAGCAGTCTCCTGTGTCTTGCGCTGGTGTTCAGCCTGCTCGGCACCTTTGGACTCGGCTCTGTGCAGGCGGAGGCCGGCATTGAGGGCTACACCCCCGCAATGACCGTGTCGGAGCTGAAAGCGTCGGGAGCGGACGCCGCTGCCGGAAGCGCTTACAGCATTTCGAGTATGGACGAGTTATACGATCTTGCCGAGTATATAAACTCCGGCAAGCCGAGCGAGGGCGTGACCTTCTACATCACCGGAGACATTAAGCTTCGCAACTGCTCCGGCGATAACAAGAACGACCGCCTTTGGGTCCCCATCGGCACCGAAAGCGCCCCCTTCTCCGGCATCTTCGACGGCTGCGGCTATGCCGTTTTGAATTTTGACGCCGTCAGCGCCGGGGATAACTTCGGTCTCTTCGGCTGCGTTTCGGGTGAAGCTGCGGTCATCAAGAACCTCGGCATTGAGGGCGAAGTGACCGGAGGCGACAACATAGGCGCCATCGTCTCCGTTCTGACCGGAGGCAAGGTCTTAAACTCCTGGTCCGCAGTCGATATAAACGGCGGCGACGTTGTGGGCGGCATTGTCGGCAGCGTCGTCGGCGGCAGCGTACTTAACTGCTGCAACTACGGCTACATAAAGGGCGGAAGCTTTGTCGGCGCTATCGCAGGCAGCGCTTCAAAGGGCGCAGTCGTCGAATATTCCTACTATGTATATTACAGCGCCGAAAAAGCAATCGGCACAAAGGCGTCCGGCTGCTCCGAATCCGTCTACCGCTTTGCAAGCAGCAGCGACGAGGTCCTCACCGAGAAGGTGCTGACAGTCGGCAAGGAAAGGACCGACGACCTTATTGCTCTCCTCAATTCGTGGATAGAGCAGCAGCACGCCGCCGACAACGAATACCGTGGCTGGCTGTACGACACCTCGGCAAGCGCCACGAAGCGCACCGACGGGCGCTATCCCTCGCACCGCTACCCCAACTACGTCGATCCCGTGCCGAGCATCTACACCGCTACGGCAACGATGACGGCGCTTTATGAGTCCGGTGTGGACGGCATTCAGGGTTCGTTCTACAGCATATCAAGCACCGATGAGCTTGTATACTTCCGTGACTACGTCAACGCAGGCTTTGCGACCGAGGGCATGACCTTCTTCCTCACCTGCGACCTCAATATGGGTCTCATATCCGGCGAAACGCAGACGCTCAGCTGGGTCCCCGTCGGCAACAGCGACAAAACGCCGTTCCGAGGCGTATTTGACGCTCAGGGCTATGTTCTCACCGACCTGTTCAGCGTCGAAAAGTCCTCGTATCAGGGCTTCTTCGGCTTCGTTGACGGTGCGACGGCACAGGTAAAAAATCTCGGCATCGTCGGTATGCTCACCTGCCGTGACAAGACAGGCGGCATCGTCGGCTGTCTCGTAAACGGCTCCGTTGTAAACTGCTGGTATGACGGTCAGATAAACGGCGACGACAGGCTCGGCGGTATCGTCGGCGTTGCCGAGGGTGGCACCGTTTCAAACTGCGTAAACTTCGCTCCCGTCACCGGCGATAAGAACGTCGGCGGCATCGTCGGCTCCTGCAACAGCAGTGTAAACGTCAAGTACTGCTATTACAGTGACGACAGCACGGCTGCCTGCGGTGACGGCGGCGGCACTCTCACCGCAGTCGTCTCCTTTACTCACAACGGCTCGGACTACACCCTCTCCCGCTCCGTGAGCGTCGGCGCAGCGTCCGGCGTTAAGCTGCTCAACGTCCTCAATCACTGGGTCACCTATCTTGCTTCCGATCAGAGTATGCGCTTCTGGAAGATAGACAGCAGTGCTCTCGGTATCGCAAGAATTCAGGGCGACCATCCCACTCACCTCTACCCCGGCGACAGCTCCGGCGTCAAGAGCGTCAACGAGCCTTACACCGAGGTCGACAACCGTGACAACCCATATAATGTAGTATACCTTGAGACCTCAACGATGACTGAGCTGTACGACAGCGGCATCGACGGTATTGCGGGCGGACATTACAGCATCTCCACCGGCATCGAGCTTGCCCTTCTGTCTAAGTACGTCAAGGAAGGGCGTGCCACCAATGATATGACCTTCTACCTCAAGAAGGACGTTGATATAAGCGTACAGAGCCTGTCCGACCTCGAGGACGGTTGGGTCCCCATCGGCTACGACTACTCTACCATGGACCCCGACACCTACACCCGCAGCTTCAGAGGCACCTTTGACGGCTGCGGCTACACGGTGAGCGGTCTGTACATATACGACGAAAGAGGCGACAACGTCGGTCTGTTCGGCAGAGTCAGAGGCGGCACCATCAAAAACCTCGGCGTTATGGGCGGCATCGTCGGCGAATATAACTGCGGCGGTATCGTCGGCGACCTCGACGACGGTGCGGTCATCAACTGCTGGGCGGCGGTCAGCATACAGTCCGAGTCCGAAACGGGCGGTATCGCAGGACGCATTGACAACTCCACGATTGAAAACTGCGCAAGCTACGGCGCATACCTCGCCTACGGCGGCGAGACGAGCAATGCAGGCGGCATCTTCGGCGACGCTCTCGGCAAATCCGTTGTAAAGAACTGCTACTACACTGACGGCACCTCGGAGGCTGCCTACAACTCCGCAAGCAAAAATACGACGATCACCGACCTGCTCTCCTTCACCTACGGCTTTGAAAACGACGATTACTACTGCACTCTTGAGCGTGCGGTCACGATCGACGAGGTGACCACGACGAGCGCACTCGACGCTCTCAACGCATGGGTCTACTCGCAGGGCAACGGTCAGTACTGCACATGGTACAACTCCAACGTCATCATAAGCGTCGAAAACGGCGTTTCGGGTCACTTTCCCGTGCTGAAGAACCCCAAGGAGATTGGTGGCTCCGACCCCGGCGACTACTCCGGCGATTACACTGCGACCGCAACGGTCAGCCAGCTCTACAATTCGAGGACCGACGGTATCGAGGGTGCCTGCTACAGCATCAACAGTCTTGACGACCTCGAAGCCTTCAGAAAGTACGTCAACGCAGGCTATAAGACCAAGAACATCATATTCTTCCTGACCCGTGATATCGATATGAGCGTCACATACTCGGTCGATTCCTCGAAGTCGTGGATACCCATAGGCAACGTAAACGATCCGTTTAATGGTATATTCGACGGTCAGGGCTACACTCTCAAGTACATCTACATCAACACCAACGACGACGATCAGGGTCTGTTCGGACACGTCAACGGCGGCGCTCTTATAAAGAACCTCGGCATAAGCGGCATAATCCGTTCCGGCACCAACGCAGGCTCCATCGTCGGCGACTTCAATTTCTCCACCATCGCCAACTGCTGGTCGTCCTGCGAGGTAGCATCGACCGGCAACAACGCAGGCGGTATCGTCGGCGGTGCTAACATGGGTACCATCGTCAACTGTACGAGCTACGGCGCAGTCGCCAGCACCGGCGGAGCCTACGGAGGTATTGCGGGCTTTGCGGTCGGCACTACCATAAAATACTGCTACTACCTCTACGGTACCTGCCAGCAGGCATACGGTACCGGCTCTACCCCCATCGCCACAGGCGTCCAGTTCTTTAACGGTACGAGCGCAGCCTGCATCCTCCACGAGAAGGTGAATGTCGAAGGCACCGAGACAAGAAACGCTCTCGGCGCTCTGAAGCTTTACGTCGACGCTCACCCCGAAACCAACTACTGCTACTGGACCGTCGGCAACACCGAAGAATACCTGCTAATGGGCGTTGAGTTCTTCCCTGTCCTCATTTCCGCTTCCGGCACCATGGGCGACAAGGATTACAATACGGTGCAGGCATACTACAACGGCGAAGAGTATAACTCCCTCGTCAAGGCAGTCAACGCCGCAAACGACTCCCCCGACGGCGGCGACGTCACGCTTGCGACAAACGTCGTTTTGAGCGCAAGGGAGGACATCACGCTTGACGATAACGTCCGCATCCTCACCGAAAACTACACGCTAAACATTAAATCCACGGTCTCCGTCTACTCAATGCAGCAGCTTGTCGGCTACTTCACCGTCAACAAGGACGGCGGCAGCATAAAGCTTTGGGACGCATCGAAAAACGATTACATTCTCTTTATGCACGCCAAGGTCAAGGCCGATCTTTCCTGCAACAGCCTCTTCTTCGGCACGCAGAGCCTGACCTTCGTGTCCTCGCCCATCGAGGGCAGCAACCCGTCCGCATACGACCTCAGTCTGCACGACGGTGAATTCATCGTCAACTCCACGCTTGACAGCGGCAACCCGCACGGCATACCCGCAGGCAGCAAGCTCACTGTGGAGTCCCGTGCAACGCTCAATGTCTCAGCAAACGCAAGGATCCGCACGACAGGCGGTGCCGTGGTCATGGATAACGGCACGATCAAGATCGGCAACGTCACCCTCGACCGCAACGGCGGCGTCAAGATGAAGGGCGTATTTGAGGACGACGGCGGTCTTGTGACGCTCCCGTTCATCTACAAGGACGGCTACACGCTCAGAGGCTGGTCGCCGGATAACGGTGCAACGGTCTACCCCGCAGGCGGTAAGGTCGACGCTCAGACAGCGGTCACCCTTACGGCGCTTTGGAAGATGGGCGACAGCGCAGACCCCTACCCCGGCGACGATTATTACGACGACGGCGGCGACCCCATATACAACATCCCCATCACCGTCATTCAGTCAAAAGGCGGCACTATTTCTCCGGACAGCATCAAGGCGGCTAAGGGCGAGAACCTCAGCTTCTCGGTCGTTGCCGACACCGGGTACTATGTCAAGAATGTGCTTGTCGACGGCGAAAAGGTCGAGCTTGACGAAAACGGCAACTACAACTTCGTCAGCATCAGCCGTCCGCACACCATAATCGCCCTCTTTGCACCCACTACAAACTCCGCATATTACAACTGGTCAAACCCCTTTGCCGACGTAAAGAGCGGCGATTGGTGCTACGACAACGTGCGCTATGTCGTGTCGGCAGGTCTGTTTAACGGAACCACGGCCACCACCTTTGAGCCGGGCAAGTCCATGTCCCGTGACATGGTAGTCGTCGTGCTCTGGAGGCTTGCCGGTTCTCCCGTCGTTCCCGACGAGGGGCAGCTCTTCCCTGATGTGCCTAAAGGCAACTACGCATACGACGCCGTAAGGTGGGCGAACAAGTTCGGCATAGTCATGGGCTTTAGCGACGGCACCTTCGGCTACGGGAAACCCGTTACCCGTGAGCAGCTCGTCACCTTCCTGTTCCGCTTCGCAAAGAATTATGCGGGCGACAACGTTGGACTGTACGACAACACGAACATTCTCGGCTACACCGACGTTCTGGAGATTTCCAAGGGAATGACACAGCCCTTCCAGTGGGCAATAGGCGCAGGCATCGTGAACGGCACGACTGCGACCACGCTGAGTCCCAAGGATATAACGAACAGAGGTCAGGTTGCGGCGATCCTCTCCCGTTACTGCAACAAATTCATCAACACCGTTCCCGTGTTTGATTCGGGAAAATAAATCAGTAAAAGTACAAAAGACGGCATTGCCGTCTTTTGTGCATTCTTGACATTATATTACTGATATGTTAATCTGAATGTAACTAATTTTATAAATTGGAGGGGAAAAATGAAATATTGTCCGAAATGCGGTTCCGAGATGGACGACGATCTTGAACTCTGTCCGAAATGCAGCGCCGAGTCGGAGCAGCAAGTTCCCGAAGAACCTGCACAGGAAGCGGCCGCCGCAGTCGATGCAGCGGAAGTGAGTGCACCCGAACAGACCGAGAAACCGCCCGTGAGTGCACCCGAACAGACCGAGAAACCGCCCGTGAGCGCACCCGAAGCTGCCGAATGTGAGTATTCGGAAACGACCGTAGAACCGACCAAAAAGAACACGAAGAAGATCATTTTGATCGCAGTTGCGGCACTTCTCGTTATAGGAGCTGTCGTTGCCTGTATCCTGATCTTCGGCAAAACCGACCCCGAAACCGCCGTTAAGGATGCCTATGCAAAGACCTGCGACGAGCTTGACGACGTGTTTGCAAAAGCACCAGATCTCAGCGATGCGATGAGTATCGCCTCCGATATCATGGAAAAAGACAAGATGACCATCGGATTTGGCATTGACGCCGACATACCGTCATACATGACAGCGGGTTCTTCTAACTCACAAACCAATGTATTTCTGTCCGTTGATATGGACTTTGATTTAAAAAACAACATCGCCAACGCCGAAGTATACTCGTCGATTGATATCGGAGTCACTTCCGAGTTTGAATTCCTTGCGTCCATAAACGAGGACAGCATGATCGTTCAGATGCCGGAGTACATAGACGGCAGCTATGGCGTAGCCTTTACTGACGATTTTGCAGACCGCCTCCTTAGTTCCTACTTATATAATGACATCCTCAGCGAAACTCTGCCTCCGTTTGCCGTTCGGATGTACGCTTCCACCCTCTCCGAGCTTGGCGCCGAGACTGCGGCTCCCGTCGAAGATGCGACCGCTCCCATTGCCGCCGCTTATGACGACCTCAAGAAAACCTTCGAGTACGAAGAATCCGACGTTGAGATCCCCAAGTGCAGCGGTCTCGATATGTACAGGATAAGATACGACAAGGAAGCCTACGAAACATTTGTGGACCTTATTGCCGACCTGTGTGAAGCAGGCGCCTACTCAAGCGGCATTATTGATTTCTCATTCACAGAAATGCCTGACGAAATGCTTGACACCATACGCAACTCCAAGGTGAAGATTTATGTCGGCATTGACGAGAACGACCGCCTCGCCGCTTTTTCCCTCTGTCTTGACGACAGCTATCTTACCCTTCGTCTGAACGGCAAGGAGAACGTATGGAACAGCTTTACGCTGTATATTAACAAGCATGCTGCATTGAACGGAGGCATCAAATCCACCAAGAACGGATTTGAGCTTAGAATCACCGCTGAAAACGAATCTGCCATAATTCTTGCCTGCAACGACAAGAGCGGCAAGCTGACGCTCAAGCTTATTGAGGACGGCGGCATGAACGAGGTAAAGCTTGCACTCAATTACGAGCTAATTAGGAACAGGACCGGCGTTGAATTTGAGCTTGATCTGAGCGACCTTCTCGGCTCCGACATGAGCCTTTTCCTGAGTCTTAAGCCCCTGAAGGGTGAAGTCACCATGCTCGACACGGAGTTTGTCGACGTACTCGACTTCACCGAGGAGGAATATCAAAACTTCATGCTGTCGCTTATAGACGGAATGTACGGCGGCATGATCTCCGAATCCATGGGGGATGACTTCACTTACGAAAACATTTTCGGTTCCTCGGACATCGAATATTACGACGACGCAGCCTAAATATTAAGTAAAAAAGCTTGCTCAACAGAGCAAGCTTTTTTATTGTCTTAGTCTTAAATTACGCTGCGTCGATCAGATTCTTGAGGTAGTCTGAAAGCTCGCCCAATCTGTCCGGCGTGAACCAGTCGCTGATGCTGCTTTCGCCGATATTGATTATCGCACCGTGGGAGCCTTCAAGACTCTCGGCAAGCACCGCCCAAAGCCTGTCGCCGTCGGTGGTGTTGCCCTCGATTATGTCGAAAACGTAGCCAATGTGCCGGGCAACGTCCGGCATATCGTAGTATTCGCAGAGCTTGTCGTAGAAATCGGAGACGGCGCTCGTAAAGCTGAGCAGATCGTCGCTGCTGAGATTACCGAGTCCAAGCTCGGGAATGTACTCCTGCGGTACAACGCCTGCGGCGCTGCCGACTCTGAAGATCAGTTCGGGAAGCTCGGTGTACTCGAACATCTGATTTATCGTCTGAATGTTGTTTGCGGCAAGCTCCGAGAAGTCAAAATCTTCGTATTTGCCGCAGATCTTCTCAAGCAGCAAGGCTCTGCCGGCACTCATGGAGTACTCGCTTGCAAGCTTTGATATTTCGCCGTCGTACTGCATGACCTGGCTTAATATCGAGAAGCTGTAATCCATGCTATCGTTATACGCACAAACCGTGTCGACAAGCGACTGACGCATAGTCTCCGCCTTTTCGGGGTCTGCGTCAAGCACCGTTATGAGCATGGAGTTTTTAAGCTCCGTGATGTAGCCGTGATTTTGCAGAACGGCGACCGTGTCCTTCACGGCGGTGTCGTAATCCTCACCGCAGACGTTAAGCTCCGGCTCCAGCGCCTCGGCATCCTCGTTTTCCGCCCGTACCTCAACGACAATTCCTCGGTCGTTCACCATAAGGCTCACGCTGGGGTTAACGTCGAGCATAACGACGGTGTTCTGCGCCATGGCAAGCTCACAGCGGTTGGAGCCGAGCGTAAGCTCCGACTCCTTAACGTCGCCCGCACCGCCGAACATGGCTGCGGTGCCGAAGGCAATGAGCGCAACGCTCGCCGCAAGCGCTCCCCAGTTTATGCCCTTCTTTTTCTTCTTTGCGGGAGCATACATTTCTTCGTAAAGCTCGTCAACATACTTATTGTCCACCGAGCCTATATTTCTCAGGAGATCTTCACTTTTCACAGGGGGATCCCCTCCTTCATAAAATGTTTTTTCAGCTTGTTCCTCATACGGAACAGCATCGTCGTGACCTTCGATGAGGACATACCCTTCATCTCGGCAATGGAGTCGATAGGCTCCATCATCCAGTAGCGCAGCATAAAAACGCTTCGTTCGACGGTGTTCAGGCCCTCAAGAAATCCGTTGAGAGCCTCTCTGATCTCGGCGGAATCCTCCCTCCGGCTTATCTCGTCAAAGCCGGACACGCACTCCGACAGCTCGTCGAGAGCAAGCGGCGTTTCACCGCCGCCACGCTTGTCGCTTTTTTTGCTGCGAAGCTTATCGAGCGCAAGGTTGCGTGTGATCTTTCCGATGAACGACGAGAGAGACTTGGGTTCGTTCGGAGGTATGCTCCCCCACGTTCGCATATATGCGTCGTTTACACACTCCTCACTGTCTTCGTCGTTGCCGAGTATATTAAAGGCTATACGGTGGCAGTATCGCCCATATTTTATGTCTGTTTCTAATATGGCTTCCTCTGAACGCTCCAGATAAAGCTCAACAATTCGGCGGTCTTCCAAAACGGTCTCCTTTACCTCTATATATTAAGACGTAAATTCTTAATAAGTATCACATTATTTAGCAAAAAACACAAGAAAAATTTTTAAAAATCAGATATTTCCCTTTATGACTTGAGATAAGCAACAAGATGTGTTATATTTATATATCTGAATTCTTGAATTTTGCGGCGACCGCATCGGATGCCGCTCGGAGGCTCATATGATACTCTATTTTTCAGGAACCGGCAACAGCCGCTTTGTAGCCCGGCTGATCGCAGATGCACTCGGAGACGAAGCCGTCTCGATAAACGAACACCTTATAAATGGCAGCGAGCGCAGCTTTTCCTCGGAAACGCCGTATGTCGTCGTTTGCCCGACCTATTGCTACGCCATACCGACCGCCGTCCGTGACTTCCTGCTCTCGGCAAGCTTTTTTACAGGAAGCAGCAATATGTATTTCGTCATGACCTGTGGAGCGGGTATCGGCGGTGCGCCCTACTTAAACGACAGGCTCTGCCGCAGGATCGGAATGAACCACATGGGCACCGAAAAGCTGGTCATGCCGGACAATTACCTTGTGATGTATGAGCCGTCATGCTCCGACGAGGCGCAGGCGCTTGTCGATTCCGCCCCGCAAAGGCTCGGCGGCATTATCGACTCTATCAAGGCCAATGAGCCGATCGGCTCCCGCTCCAACGCCGTTTTCGGCAGCTTTAGCGGTGCAGCCGCAAAGATCTTCAACGCGGCGATAGGAAAGCCCGGAAAATTCACCGTAAGCGATAGTTGCACCTCCTGCGGCCTTTGCGAGAAAAACTGTCCCATGGGCTGCATCACCCTCAAAGAAGGTCACCCGACATGGAAAAGCGGCTGCATCCACTGCCTTTCTTGCATATGCGGCTGCCCGTCAAATGCGATCGACTACGGACGCTCGACCTATGGTCGGCGTCGCCACTACCTGTATCCCGACGGAACTCTGAAAGTATAAAGAAAGAAGGTACACTCCCTTGAAAACAAGAGTCATTTCCGCAGTCGTCATGCTCGTTCTGGTCTTCGGCTGCTTCCTCATTTCACCCTACACCCGCACCCTGCTGCTCCTTGCCATCTGCATAATGTCAATTTGGGAAACTTGCAGGGTCATTAAGGCGAAGGATGTTTCGACCGCTCCCGCAGTGCTGTATGTTTACTCCGCTGCGGTTTGCGCTCTCATTCTATTTAAGAAGGCAGACGAGGTCTACCTCACCGCTCTGTTCTTCCTTGCCGTCTTTGCTATTACCTTTGCAGGCATAATCAAGAAGGAGCTGAGAGGACCCGGCGCTTTGGCAACGCTTGCGGTGCTTGCATACCCCGTGTTCCCGATCGTACTTATCATGCGCCTTACCGCACTCCCCGGCAACACATGGATCCCCGTTTTCGCCATCGGCTGCGTTTCGACCTGGATATGCGACTCCTTTGCACTGTTCGGCGGCAAGCGCTTCGGCAAGCGTCACATAGTGCCGGAGGTCAGCCCCCACAAGACCCTTGCAGGTTTTATCTGCGGTGCGATCTCCGCTGCCGTTGCGGGCGTCGGGCTGTACTTTGCTCTCAGAGGCAGCTTCCCCGCCGTCACGCTCCCCTGCTGCGTCATCACCGCATTTCTGGCGTCCAGCTTCGGTCAGGTCGGCGACCTTGCCGCTTCGCTCATCAAGCGTATGTCCGGCTTTAAGGATTACAGCCACCTCATCCCCGGTCACGGAGGCGTTATGGACAGAGTCGACAGTCTGCTGTTCTCCGTGCCTGCCGCATACTTCTGCCTTTACATCGCAGGTCTTTACTAATCCCAACGATTGGAGCTGTATAAATGGATCAACGCATTCCTTCTCTTTCCGAGCTTAAAAAGCTGATGCTCGTAATTAACCCTGTTTCGGGCAAGCGTGCGGCTTCCCGCAACCTTTCCGATATTATCCGTATTTTCTCCTCTCACGGCTATGCGGTCACGGTGTTTCCCACCGCAAAGCCGGGCGATGCAACGGAGTTTGTGATAAACTACTCCGACAGCTTTGACCTTGTCGTCTGCATCGGCGGCGACGGTACGCTCAACGAGGTGCTGACCGGTATTCTCAGAGGCGAAAAGGATGTTCCTCTCGGCTATATTCCTTCAGGAAGCACCAACGATTTTGCCGCCTGTCACGGTATTTCGTCCGATATGTGCGCCGCCGCTGAAGCCATCGCCTGCGGCAAGCCGCATGAGATCGACCTCGGCAAATTCGGCAACCGCTGCTTCTCCTATGTTGCAGCGTTCGGTATGTTCTCGTGGCTGTCCTACACCACCTCGCAGAACCTCAAGAACAAGCTCGGTCACTCGGCGTATCTGCTCGATGCGATAAAGGATCTACCGAAGATCAAGGCAAACCACCTCCGCCTCACGGTTGACGGCTTCACCTGCGAGGGTGACTACATCTTCGGTGCAGTCTGCAACTCCACCTCCGTTGCGGGTACCATCACCCTGCCCTCCGACGTTGTAGACACCTCGGACGGCATTTTTGAGGTGCTGCTCGTTCACGAGCCGAGAACGATATTTGATTTCCAAAACATAATCATCGGCGTTCTGACACAGGATTATTCCTCGCCTTTCCTCGACTTCTTCCAAGCGCACAGCGTCAAGATCGAAGCGCCCGCCGATATGGAGTGGACGCTTGACGGCGAACGGGGCGAGCCTGTCGAGTCCGTAGACGTTGAAAATCTCAACCGCCGCATAAAGCTCATATATTGAGCTTTTGCGGCATAATAAAGCGTATGAAGGTTTTGATTATCAACGTAAAAAAATTCTTTGACGGCATCGACCGCTGCAATCTTTCCGCACACGCCGCAGCGAGTGCGTACTACATGTTCGTCTCACTTGTCCCCTTTCTTGCGCTGCTGTCCGCCGTCATACCGTACACCGGCACCAGCGAAGAAAGCCTGATGACTCATATAAGTCCCTATATCCCCGATGCGCTCCGGCAGCTTATCGGGGATATTGTCAGTGATATCTACCTTGCGTCGGGTGCAATTCTCCCGATCTCCATCCTTCTTTCCGTGTACCTTGCAAGCCGTGCCTTTGCCTCGCTCATCCGGGGTATCGAGGTCGTCTCCGGCAGCGGTCACTATGCGTCCTTCCTTCGCCGTACCGTGCTTGCCTGCCTGTACACGGTCGGGGTCATCGCCGCAATGGTGCTTGTCATTCTCGTGACCTTCTTCGGCGAGCGTCTGCTCGACCTCATTTACGAGCCGATAAGCCTCGTGCTTATAAAGCTGCGCTTTGTGCTTGTCGCCCTGCTGCTTACGGTTTTATTTACGCTTGTGTATCACTGGATCCCCGGACTTAAAATACGCTTTTATGCGCTCATTCCGGGTGCGGTGTTTGCCGCCTGCGCATGGCTGCTTTTCACTTGGCTGTTTTCGCTCTTCATAATGAGCGGCAACAGCTACAGCATATACGGCAGTCTTGCAGCCATAGTCATAAGCCTGCTGTGGATGTACTGGTGTATGTATATCATCCTGCTCGGCGCTTATCTGAACGTTTTCATAAGCTCGGAAAAGCAGAACAAAGAGACTTAGTGTTTTTGCTGCAATACCTTGTCAATATTTCAGCAATATTTACAAACCGCAAAATGCATGTTGTGATAACTGCACTAATTTATTAGGTGATAATTATGCAAAATGATCATTCCCTCGAAATGTTTGAAAGAGAGCCGATCTCGAAGCTCCTTTGCAAATTTGCGCTTCCCGCCATCGCCTCGATGGTCGTAAACTCGATATACAATATCGTCGATCAGATATTCATCGGGCAAGGTGTCGGCGTTCTCGGCAACGCCGCAACGAACCTCACCTTCCCTCTCGTCACCTTCTCAATGGCTATCGGCACCATGATCGCCGACGGCTGTGTAGCATATTTCAGTCTGAAGCTCGGACAGAAAAACTATCCCGAAGCCGCACGCACCATGGGCAACGGCATTAGCGTTTCGCTCATTGCGGGACTTGTGCTGACGCTTCTTATGGAGCTGCTCATAACGCCCATACTGAACCTCTGCGGCGGCACTAAGGTTTCGGGACAGACCTTTGACTATGCGCTCCAGTACGCAAGGATCACGCTTATCGGCATTCCCTTCCTGTGCATCAGCATGACGGTCAACAGTATCATACGAGCGCAGGGCAATCCCAAATACGCCATGCTATCAAACCTTTCAGGCTGCTTTCTGAACATCACCCTTGACGCATGGTTCGTTCTCGGTCTCGGCTGGGGCGTCGCCGGCGCTGCATGGGCAACCATTATAGGTCAGGCACTCAACTTTGTTCTCTGCATCATTTATATTCCCCGTCTTAAAAGCATTGAGTTTAAGCTTGAAAACACAAGGCTTTCCTCCAAAACCGTCGCTGCGTTCATCCCTCTCGGAATCTCAAGCTTCTTTACGCAGTTTGCCTCCACCATCGTCGTCATCTGCATGAACAATCTCCTTACAAAGTACGGTGCGGAGAGCGTTTACGGCGCCGATATTCCCCTTGCGGCGCAGGGTATCGTCATGAAGGTAAACTCCATAATCATCAGCGTCATGGTCGGTCTCGGCATCGGCAGCCAGCCCATCGTCGGCTACAACTACGGCGCCGGAAACTTTAAGCGTGTCAAGTCCACCTACCTGCGCACCATCGTCACGGGTCTTATCGTTGGCGTTATCGGTTGGGCGATATTCCAGTTCTGCACTCAGCCCATCATTGACCTTTTCGGTCAGGAGAGCAAGGAGTACAACGACTTTGCGCTCAAGTGCTTCCATATCTTCCTCTCCGTCATATTCCTCGTCGGCTTCCTCATTCCGTCGGGCATCTTCTTCCAGTCAATAGGCAAGCCTATGAAGTCAATGATCGCAACGCTTTCAAGGCAGCTCATATACTTCCTCCCCAGCGCCTTCATCCTCGGTGCGCTTATGGGTGTCGAGGGTCTGCTTTATGCAGGTCCCGTCGGCGACATTCTTGCTGCCATAACCGTCTCCGTGCTTATCATCGGCGAGATGCGTCTTTTAAACAAGGAAATCGCAAAACAGGACACCGCCGTTGAGCAAAAGCCCGCTTAAAATTTAACATTCTCCAGAAACGTGTAGCGTGTGCTACACGTTTCTAGCTATAATGATTGTATAATAGGCACAGGAAATAAAGCTGTGTTAAAGGAGATACATCATGGAACTTTACAATCCTCTTATTAAATCTACGCTTGAGCAGCTCTCGAATAGCAAGAGCAAGCCCAAAAGCTGGGGCTATGACATCTCTAAATCTTGGGCCGACGTAGGCTCCTCCGAGCTTGTCCTTCAGAGTGAGGCTGCGTATGAGCTTGGCGCTCTCGGTCTCGGCTCCTCCAACTACAACTGCGTCACCACAAGCGCCGACCTTGTTAATAAGGATCAGGTCATTCTCTACGGTCCCGACCTCAAGGAGATCAAGAAGGACACCGCTTTTGCCCGTATCGTTCTGCTCCGTGTCGGCGATATTGAAGGCGACGACGACGAGGTCTACCGTGCACTCAAGGACATTGAGTTCAGCAAGTATCATGTCTATCCCGAAGGCTACATGGTGCGTATGTCCCCCGAAAGCCACCGTGAGCAGATCCGTGTCAGCAAGAGAGCGATCAAGAAGGGTATAAACTTCAGCGCCGTCGGTCAGCGCTACATCACCGAGTACAAGAAGGATCGCAACGTCATCAATGCGACCGTTATCTTCGTGACCGATCCTGCCATTGATTACAAGGAGCTGCACGAGAACGCAAAGAAGGCGGACGCCATCACCAGCACCCTCTGCCACATCATGGAGGGTCTCCCCACCGACTGCAACGTCTGCCAGCTCAAGGACATCTGCGACGAGGTTGAGGGCATGAAGGAGCTGCACTTCGGCGTCGGCGACAAAGGCACGAACGAGCATCATTGATAAACCGAAAATCAAAAAGCTCTGTGGTTAAGCCACAGAGCTTTTTCGTTATCTTCTATTTCTGTGTTTTGCGCTGAACACGTTAAATGCGATGTAGATCGCCAAGGCTAAGATTATTGCGCCCAAAAGCACGGCGTACATTGTGGAGATCTCCACCTTGTCTCCCGCAAAATACAGGTTGCAGTCAACTCCGTCACGCAAACCATTTGTTATCTCAGCCGGAACTCCCGAATCCGACAGCTCCGCAAAGGCGCCGTTCATCCAGTGATTGTGCAGAAGCGAGGTCGCATAGCTGCCCGGCAGGTACATAAGAACACTTCTCAGCCCTTCGGAGAAGCTTGCTATCGGCATATAAGCGCCGCAGATAAAACCGTATGCAACACTGACAAGCGTTCCGACCGCAGAGAGCTGTCCCTGTGTGCTGAGGAAGAAGTTCACGCACGACGACAGCGCAACGCCGAACACCGTGAGCAGTATGACATCAAGCAGTATGAGCAAGACGTCCTTTGCGCTTAGATACCAGCCGATCGTTGAAATGTATATAAAGCAGATAACGGTCGCCGTCAGGCAGATGACAAGCGTCACGAAAGCGGAAGACAGGAAGTACGAAAGTCCCAAAACGCTGCGTTTTACGGGCGAGACCGTGAGGTCGCCTATAGAGCCCGTCACCTTGTCCTGTATCATAAGAAGGTTTGAGCAGAATGCGATTGTGACGCAGCAGACCGCAAGCAAGGACGAGGCGAGCTGTCCCGCCGCAAGAGCGTCGATTACCGATGGTGAGACCCCGAAGGCATCGGGTATTGCCGAGGAAATGCTGTCACGGTATATCGACAGCAGGAAGCTTGCATAAAGCACGAGCAGGATAACGGGTGTTATGAGCGAGGAGAAGAACATCCCCTTGTCCTTAAAAAACAGCTTGCTGTTTCGCTGTGTCAGTATTTTAAGCGTTTTCAAGCCCGTCACCTCCCGCAATACGCTTGCCCGTTGCGGCAAGAAAAACGTCGTCCATTTTGCCTTTAACTATCTCGTAGTCGGAAAACAGCTCCGGCTTATCCGTGATGAGCTTTGTCGCATCGGCGGTACTCGGCACCGAGACCCGAAAGCCGTCTCTCAGCTTTTCGTATGGCAGAGACAGCGCCTTTACCTGCTCCTCCCCTACACCGTACAGCGTAATGTAGTCGGCAGTGTACCTGTTTTTGAGGTCAAGCGGCGTTCCGTGCGCTATGACCTTGCCTGCGTCGAGGATGATCACATAGTCGGCGTCCGACGCCTCCTCCATGTAGTGCGTGGTGAGGAACACCGTCATTCCCTCGCTTCGACGCAGCTCCGATATAACGCTCCACAGCAGCCTTCTCGTCTGCGGGTCAAGACCCGTAGTCGGCTCGTCAAGTATGAGTATCTCCGGCTTGTGGAGCAAGGCTCTGGCAATGTCGATGCGTCTGCGCTGTCCGCCGGAAAGCTTCGATACGGGGCGGTCGAGGAGGTCTTTAAAGTCAAGCAGTTCCGAAAGCTCAGCGAGGCGCTCGTTAAAGCGCTTGCCCGTGATGCCGTATAGCGAGGCGCGACTTTTGAGATTGTCTCTTACGCTCAGCGGCTTATCCAGCACCGAGCTTTGAAACACGACGCCGAGTCTGCGGGTGACCGCCGAAACGTCCTCGTCGATGCTTGTTCCGCATATTCGGACGCTGCCGCTGTCCTTCCTGAGCTGTCCGCACATTATTGAGATCGTGGTGGATTTGCCCGCTCCGTTTACGCCGAGGAATGCAAACAGCTCTCCCCGCCGAACGTCGAAGCTCAGCTCCTGCACCGCCTTAATATCGCCGAAGCTTTTGCTAAGTCCTTCTATTTCAATTACTTTTTCATCATTCATAGCGTGTTCCTCAAAGTCCGATGTCGGATTTTTTCGGAATGATTATCGCCGCAACGATGTACGCAAGTACGCCGCTGCCGCCCACGGCGCAGAACAGCACCCACGCAAGGCGAACGAGTGACGGATCAACGTCAAAATACTCGGCTATACCGCCGCACACGCCGGCAAGCATCTTGCCCTGCTCGATCCTATACAGTCTTTTTGACATATTATCAGTTCCTTTCTTTGTTTCTGACATAAGCTTTCAGTGCGCCCGAAACGGCGGCGTACAGAACGCCCGCCACGGGCCAAACTATCCAAGTCATATCCCACTTGCGGCTTATAAAGCTCCACGCAAGGTATCCTGCGGTGACGACGCACCAGTACACTCCGCACCACGCCTCGACCGCTTTGTCGCCCTTCTTTTCGATGTCGGTGTAGTTGCCCTCCCGAAGCAGCATATCAAATCCGGACTTTATCATCGAGACCCTGACCATTATATACACACCGACGGCTACCATGATGAGGAGCAGCGATGTGAGCGAGGTGGCGACATAGTCGGGAGCCTCCATCGCCGCAGCGACGATGAGCGGCAAAGCCGACAGCACGCAGAGTATAACGCCGAGGGCGATACCTCTTGCAAAGTGCTTTTCAAACTCGGCTCTTCTTTCCTTTACAAGCCCCGTGACCCCGTATGCGGTCTCAAAAACGTCCTTTTCGATGTACTTGAAGCGCTCTGATGCAAGTCCGTAGGATACGAATATGAACACCGCCGCAGCAACGAGCAAAAAGAGGACCACCATACCTATCGCAATGGCAAAGGATTCCGTCACGTTCCACACACCCGACTCGGCAAGCCCCGCAAGGAATATCAGCAGCACCGGGGACAGGATGCACAGCATGACGCCGATTGCAACCTTTTTGCCGCCCTCACGGTTAAAGCGCATGAAGTCGTTAGCTTCCTCCATGCTCACCCTCCTTACGGGGGTATCCGTGCCGCCCTGTGTATCGCTCTTGCGGCCGTCCGGCGCCTCGATCTCATCTTTTAATAAGTAGTCGGTGCTGACCTCGAAAAGCTCCGCCATTTGCAGCACACGCTGAAGGTCGGGCGTTGACTGTGCGCTTTCCCATTTGGAGACCGCCTGCCTCGATACGGAGAGCTTTTCCGCAAGCTCCTCCTGAGACAGTCCGAGTCTTTTTCTTTCGTCGATTATCTTGTCTGCCAATATCATTTTCCGTTCCTCCGAACATTGTTTACTATGTGTCAATAATAGCAAAGCTCAGGTGAGAATACCAGCAAAAGAGCCTTGAAATTTGTCAACCGACGGTTGCGGAGCCTCATTTCAGGGCATTTATGTCGCCGTTTTGAATTGCGGAGAGGTTTTCTCTTATCCTTTCCTCGTCCCAATCCCACCAGCGGAGCTTTTCGAGAGCGGCTATCGTATCGTCGTCAAAGCGCTTGCGGATGGGCTTTGCGGGTACACCGCCGACGATGGTGTACGGCGGTACGTCCTTCGTCACGACGGCACGCGCTGCGATTATGGCGCCGTCGCCCACGGTCACGCCCGCAAGTATAAGCGCCTCGTAGCCTATCCAAACGTCGTTGCCTATCACAATATCGCCCTTCTTGTCCCACGCTTCCGAGATCGACACGGGGTCGGTTGGCAGTCCCCACTCCTCGAAGAATATCGGGAACGGGTATGTGGAAAGGCTCCTCAGGCTGTGGTTTGCGGCGTTAAACAAAAATTTTGCTCCGCAGGCGATCGAACAGAATTTGCCGATCTTCAGCTTGTCGCCGTTGCACTCCGGGTAGTGGTAAAGCACGTTGTTGCGCTGAAAGTCCCTCGGATCGTTCACAAAGTCGTCGTACATCGTATATTCCCCGACCTCAATGCTGTCGGAATGTACGACGTTTTTCAGGTACACGGTGCTGTGTCCCTGAGAGCGAGGATATATCTTCCATTCGGGTATCATTCTTGTTTCCTCCCTGTGTTTTTGCCATAATATCAGTCTGCGGCAGCCGTATAAAAAAGAGTGTTCATAAGCTAAGCCTCTTACGAACACTCCGACCATGGTGCCGGTGGTGGGACTCGAACCCACACGATGTTGCCATCGGCGGATTTTGAATCCGCTACGTCTACCATTCCATCACACCGGCATTTGCGGTGTCCAGTATATAACATAAGAAGCTCTTTTTCAAGTTATATTTTTTCGGTCACAAAATTTTTAT
The DNA here is from genome assembly GCA_004556755.1 of Clostridiales bacterium. Lineage (GTDB taxonomy): Bacteria > Bacillota > Clostridia > Oscillospirales > Oscillospiraceae > F23-B02. The sequence continues at coordinate 145,439 of SFFW01000001.1, forward strand.
AGTTTCCCTCTACCATATTTAAATAAAATATGTTACAATATTATAATGTAAAAAAATGATGAAAGAGGCGTAACCATGAAAAAGATACTCGTACTTGAGGACGAACCGAATATCCGCAGTTTTGTGGTAATAAACCTCCGCCGCAACGGATATGAGCCTATTGAAGCCGCAAACGGCGCCGAAGCGATAAGCCAGCTTGAGAAGAATCCCGACATAAGTCTTGCTCTGCTCGACGTCATGCTTCCCGATATCGACGGCTTTGAGGTGTGTAGGCGTATTCGTGCCTCCGGCTCAAAAATCGGCATTATCATGCTTACCGCCAAGAGTCAGGAAATAGATAAGGTCACGGGTCTTATGACCGGTGCGGACGATTACGTCACAAAGCCCTTCTCCCCCGCCGAGCTCACCGCCCGTGTAGACGCTCTCGTAAGGCGTCTCGGAAACGGTGCTAATCAGAAGCCGAGCTATGAGATCTCCAGCGGTCCCTTCCTTCTCAACACCAGAAATCGCACCCTTGAAAAGGACTGCCGCAGACTGAAGCTTACGCAGATCGAGTATCTGCTGATGAAACTTTTCATGGAAAACCCCGGCAGAGCAATGTCCCGTGAGGATATACTCCGTGCCGTTTGGGGTGAGGATTTTACGGGCGAGCTTAAAACCGTCGACGTAAACATCCGCCGTCTCCGTATCAAAATCGAAAATGATCCCACCGAGCCGGAGTACCTCACCACCGTTTGGGGTTACGGCTATAAATGGGGTTACTGATTCCTTGGAAGTGTCCCGTTATGTTTAAAAACCTCAAATTCCAGCTCCTCTCATCCAGCATTATCGCTATCATTTTAATAGCGTGCTTTATCGCATTTGCCGCAAACGGCTATCTTATCATATCTATAGTCTTTGCCGTCATCATAGCGGCATACATCGTCTGCGTTAACGTTTGGTTTGACGTGTATGTCAGCAAGCCGATACAGGATCTTACCGAAACGGCAAAGCGCATCGCCGCCGGCAGCTACGGCACGCAGGTCAAGAAGCTTGCCGACAACGAGATCGGCGATCTAACGGACGAGATAAACCAGATGTCAACAAAGATAGGTCTTGCCGACAAGGCGACGACCGAGTTCGTCTCTCAGATCTCGCACGAGCTGAGAACGCCGCTCACAGCCATAACCGGCTGGAGCGAGACCTTGCAGTACGACCCCGCCATTCAGGGGGATTCTCTGCGGGGACTCATAATCATCACAAAGGAAGCGGAACGTCTTACCGGCATGGTAACCGACCTTCTGATATTCTCGCGCATACAGGACGGAAGATTTAATCTCCGTGTCGAGCTTATCGACATTGCCGCCGAGTTTGAGGACTCCATCTTTACCTACGGCAATCTTATGAAGCAGTCGGGCATCGAGCTTAAATACACCGCTCCCGATTACGACATTCCCCTCATCTCAGGCGACCCGGAGCGCTTAAAGCAGGTATTTTTGAATGTGCTTGACAACGCTGCCAAGCACGGCGGCGACGGCAAGCTTGTTGAGGCGTGGATGACGGCAGGCAACAGCTACGTTACCATCAACATAAGGGACCACGGTCGGGGCATCCCGGTCGATGAGCTTCCCTACGTCAAAGTTAAGTTTTATAAAGGCAGTTCCAAAAACAGAGGCAGCGGCATAGGTCTTGCCGTGTGCAACGAGATCGTCCTCAAGCACGGCGGCAGCCTCGACATCGGCAACGCCGAAGGCGGCGGCTGCATCGTCAGCATAAAGCTTCCCCTGCAAAAGAACTGACAGGTATTTTCTATGTCAACCAACGATAAAAAATCATGTGAATTTCGCACTTCAATAGGCGGACAGGCTCTTATCGAGGGCATTATGATGCTCGGTCCAGATAAACGTGCCATCGTATGCCGAACAGAGGACGGCTTTGTCGAAAAGGTCACGCCCGTAAAGCCGGTGAAGGATCGCTTCTTTTTGTGGCGGCTCCCGTTTTTCCGTGGTATTGCGGGCTTTTTCTCCGCAATGGTCAACGGCGTCAAGGCTATCTCCTTTTCCGCAGATCAGCTCCCCGAAGATATGCAGGAGCAGCCGGGCAAGCTCGATCTTTGGATAGAGCGCCACTTCTCCGACGAAACGGCGCAGAAGATCATTATCGGTATCGCCGTCGTTTTGGGCATTGCGCTGTCGCTCCTCCTTTTCCTGCTGCTCCCCACCGTCATAGTCGGCTTTATACCCGGACTTAAAGAGAGCTTCTACTGGCGCACGCTTGTTGAGGGCATCGTTAAAATCGCCATTTTCTTTGTCTATCTACTCCTCTGCTCACGGCTTAAGGACATGAAGCGCCTCTTTGCCTACCACGGTGCGGAGCATAAGACGATATTCTGCTACGAAAAGGGACTGCCGCTCACGGTCGAAAACGTTCGTCCGCAGGGCAAGCTGCATCCGAGATGCGGTACGAGCTTTATATTCGTCGTTTTGATAATCAGTATCTTCACGGGTTCATTTATCCATGTCTCCGACACGATTGCAAGAACGGGACTGAAGCTTCTTATTCTGCCTGTGATAGTCGGAGTGAGCTACGAGATAAACCGCTGGGTCGGGAGACACGACAACGTCCTCTCCTCCATCCTTTCGTGGCCCGGCAAGCAGATGCAGCGTATTACGACGAACGAGCCGGACGACGGTATGATCGAGTGTGCGATCCGCGCGCTTGAGCTTGTCATTCCCGAAGAAGCAGGCTCCGATAAATGGTGATTTACAAGGACTGTTAACGATGCCTAAAACATATAACGATATATATTTTTCCGTCAGGTCGCAGCTTCGTGACAGCGGCGTTTCGGCTTATGCGCTTGAGGCGAGGATCCTTGTCGCCGCCGCTGCCGGAAAAACCACGGAGCAGCTTATGCGTGACCTAAACCTCTACACCTCCGATGCGATAGAGAATACCGCAATGGAAATGCTCCGGCGCAGGCTCAAGGGTGAGCCTCTTGCCTACATTTCCGGCTCATGGGAGTTTTACGGCCTGCCGATGACCGTCACGCCCGACGTTCTCATTCCCCGCATGGATACCGAGGTCTTGGTCGACGCTGCCATAGCATCCATAAAGTCACGGGGCATGAAAGCGAGAGTGCTTGATCTCTGCTGCGGAAGCGGCTGTATCGCCTGCGCCATCAGTTCGGCGATGCCGGCGTCACGACTGGTTGCGGCGGACATCAGCCTTCCGGCGCTTGAGGTTTGCAGGCGCAATATAAAGGATAACAAGCTCTCGGCAAAGGTCATCACCATGCAAGCGGATGCCGCAGCATGGCCGCCCATGAGCATAGGGAGCTTTGACCTCATAGTCTCAAACCCTCCCTACATCGCATCGGGCGAGCTTATCGAGCTTGACGGCTCCGTTCGTGATTTTGAGCCGCTCGGCGCTCTCGACGGCGGCGAGGACGGGCTTGACTTCTACCGTGCGATCATCAAATACTGGACGATAACCCTGCGTCCGAATGCCGAAATGATGTTCGAGGTCGGCGAAGGTCAAGCGGACGCCGTTAAAGATATGCTCCTTCAGGCGGGCTTTGTCTCCGTCGATGTGAGGCTCGACACTCTCGGCACCGAGCGTGTCGTCATCGGAAAATGGAAAAACGAATACTGATATACATGAGGTGTACTTAAATGGCAGAAAAGAAAAAAGCTCCGATCTCCACCCACGGGCAGTCCTCGGACAAGAAGAAAGCACTTGAGACCTGCATTGCGCAGATAGAGAAGAACTACGGCAAGGGCGCCATTATGCGTCTCGGCGACGACATCCCCGTAAACGTCGAAGCGCTCACCACCGGTTCCCTTTCGCTCGACCTTGCTCTCGGCATAGGCGGCGTTCCCAAGGGCCGTATCGTTGAGATCTACGGGCCCGAAGCTTCCGGTAAGACCACCCTTGCACTGCACGTCGTCGCTGCCGCTCAGAAGGCCGGCGGCGAAGCGGCTTACATCGACGTCGAACACGCACTCGAACCCGCATACGCCCGTGCGCTCGGCGTTGACATTGACAGTCTGCTCATCTCTCAGCCTGACACCGGCGAGCAGGCGCTCGACATCACCGAGAGCCTTGTCCGCTCCTCTGCGGTCGACGTAGTCGTCGTCGACTCCGTCGCGGCTCTCATTCCCCGTATTGAGCTTGAGGGTGAAATGGGCGACACCGTCGTCGGTGCGCTTGCAAGGCTAATGTCGCAGGCAATGCGCCGTTTGGCGGGCTGCATCGCCAAGAACGGCTGCACCGTCATCTTCATAAACCAGCTCCGTCAGAAGATCGGCGTTATGTACGGCAACCCCGAAACCACCCCAGGCGGTCTTGCTTTGAAATATTACGCCTCCGTCCGTATCGACGTAAGGCGCACCGAGACCCTTAAGGTCAACGGCGAGATGATCGGCAACCGCACCAGAGCAAAAGTTATAAAGAATAAGTGCGCTCCTCCGTTCAAAGAGGCCGAGTTTGACATTATGTACGGCGAAGGTATTTCCAAAGTCGGTGAGATCATCGATCTCGGCGTTAAGCTGGAGCTTATCGATAAGGCGGGCGCATGGTTCACCGTCAACGGTCAGCGCATTCAGGGACGTGACGCCGTTAAGGAATATCTCCAGAAGAACCCCGAGGTTCAGGACGAGCTTGAAAAGCAGATCCGTGATAATGCGCACAAGCTTATGAGTCCGCAGGCAAGAAAAGCAGCTCAGGCGGCAGGCCGTGCGGTCGATGTTTCCGCCGAAGATTTTGAAGGCTGATGTCGCTTATTACCGTTACCGGGATAAGACAGACCTCACCCGAACGCTTTGTCCTTGAGTTTTCCGACGGCAGTGAGCTTAAAACCACGCTCTCCGTGCTGACGGATAGGTTTATCCACACAGGCACCGAGCTTGACGATGAGGCGTACAGCGCTCTCCATGCCGCTTCCACCCTTTCGCTGTGTAAGGCAAGGGCGCTGCGCATCATTAACGCTCGACCGATGTCGCAGCAGGAAATGCGAAAGCGCCTTATTGAAAAGGGCGAAGTCGAGGAAAACGCTGAAGCTGCAACGCTTTGGCTGTGCGACATGGGACTTATCGACGACCGGCGCTATGCGGCGTCGCTCGTAAGGCACTACGCCGCCAAGGGCTTCGGCAGAGCGAGGATCACACAGGAGCTGCGGCGGCACGGCATCGGACATGAGCTGTGGGACGAGGCGCTTTGCGAAATGCCGGAGCAGGATGACCGCCTGAGGAGCTTTATCGCTTCACGGCTCACTGACCCCGACGACAAGGTGCAGGTCCGCAAGATCTCAAATACTCTGTTTCGCAGGGGCTACTCCTGGGACGAAATACGTCACGCAATAAATCAATATATTAGCGAGGAATTTCAATGAAAAAAAGCATTGCCCTCATTTCGCTCGGCTGCGCAAAAAATCTTGTGAACAGCGAGCAAATGCTGTATCTTCTTGATGAAGCGGGCTACGCTCTCTCCCCCGACCCGGAGGGCTGTGATGCGGTTATCATAAACACCTGCGGCTTTATCGATGCCGCAAAGAGCGAAGCGATCGACACAATACTGCAAATGGCTGAGCTCAAAGCCGCCAGCAAACTCGGAAAGATCATTGTAACCGGCTGTCTGCCGGAGCGATACCGTGACGATATCAGAGCGGAGCTTCCCGAAATTGATGCTATCTTAGGCGTCGGCAGCTTTGCCGATATCGTGTCCGCACTCGACGAGGCGTTTGCCGGAAACATCGTCGAATACTTCGGCGACAAAAACGCCCCCGTGGACGAGCTGCCGAGAGTGGTCAGCACGGGTCCTTCGTGGGCGTACCTCAAAATCGCCGAGGGCTGCGACAACTTCTGTGCGTTCTGCGCCATTCCATATATTCGGGGTAGATACCGCTCTCGCAGTATGACTAACATACTTGAGGAAGCCCGTTCGCTTGCCGAGCACGGCGTCAAGGAGCTTATTGTTATCGCTCAGGATATCACGAAATACGGCACCGATCTCTACGGCAAGCGTTCGCTTGCGGAGCTTTGCTCGAAGCTTTCCGAGATCGACGGCATTGAGTGGATAAGGCTTCACTATACATATCCCGATCAGTTTGACGATGAGCTGATAGACGAGATCGCTTCAAACGACAAGATCGTGAAGTATCTCGACATTCCCATTCAGCATATAAACGACGGCATTTTAAGGGCCATGAACCGTCATGGTACAAGCGACGATATTCGTCAGCTCTTTAAAGACCTGCGGCAAAGAATTCCCGGTCTTGTCCTGCGCACCAGCATTATTGCCGGTCTCCCCGGCGAAGGCGAAGCCGAGTTTGAGGAGCTTTGTGAGTTCCTGCGTGAGGCAAAGATCGAGCGTGCGGGTGTCTTCCCCTTCTCTCCCGAAGAAGGAACAAGGGCCGCAAAAATGGAACACGTTGATTTTGAGACAGCACAGCGCAGAGCAGAACTTATAATGCAGCTTCAGTCCGAGATAATGGAGGAGTTCTGCCGCTCTCAGGTCGGAAAGACGCTTCGGGTGCTGTGCGAAGGTTACGACGAGGAGCAGAAGATGTTCTTCGGTCGCAGCTATGCCGATTCTCCCGACATTGACGGACTTGTATTCTTTGACGGTGCAGGCTGTGAAGGCAACATCGTTGACGTTAAGATCACCGCAATTACAGACGAATGTTTTCTTGTTGGAGAAGAAGTTTGACACGTTTAAGGGGGCTCTTTTATGACTACGGCTAATAAATTTACAATTGCTCGTATTATTCTCGTTCCTGTTTTTCTGGTGCTTATGTACCTCGACCTGGTTTATTGGGCGCTGGCTGCGTTCATAATCGCCAGCCTTACGGATTTTGTCGACGGTCATATCGCAAGGAAATACAATCAGGTGACCGACTTCGGAAAGTTCATCGACCCCCTTGCCGACAAGATGCTCGTTCTTGCCGCAATGTGCTATTTCGTCGAGGCGGGATTTATGCCCGGCTGGGTCGTTGCGATCGTTCTGTTCCGTGAGTTCGGCGTTTCTGGACTGAGACTGCTTGCCGTCGAGCAGGGTATCGTCATCGCAGCCGCATGGTCGGGAAAGATCAAGACCTTTGCCACCATGGTCTCCCTCTGCGTTATGATGCTCCTCGGCGAGAGCTGGTTCCCCGCCCCCGATGTTGTTGCCGTCGTCTGCTGGTGCATCATACTTGTCACCACCGTGTACTCCGGCATCGAATACTTTGTCAAGAACATCGGCGTATTTCATCACGCTCCTTGACATTACCCCGTCTAAATGATATTATTTAAGAGCATTATTTATAGGCTGTGAAGCGGAAAATAGCTGCAAAGAGCATCCCAGAGAGGTCTCGACTGCTGAGATGAGACTATGCGAAGGCAGTGAAGTGCGCCGCAGAGCTTCGGAGGAGGAAATGCCTCTGCGTATGTGCTGCGTTAAAGCGTCAAGTGATAAAAAAGAGTGGAACCGCGTTTACACGCCTCTTGTGGTCTTGCCATGAGAGGCGTTTATATTTTGTAAATTACACTTCAAAAGGAGTCTGAATATGAAGCTTTATAACTCTGCCACAAGAAAAAAGGAGGAGTTTGTCCCCATTGACCCGCAGCTTGTCAAAATGTACACCTGCGGACCTACCGTGTACCACTTTGCGCATATCGGCAACCTGCGCTCATATATCATGGAGGACATTCTCGAAAAGTACCTGCGCTACATCGGCTACAACGTCAAGCGTGTCATGAACATCACCGACGTCGGTCATCTCACGAGCGATGCCGACGAGGGCGAGGACAAGATGCTTAAGGGCGCAAAGCGTGAGAACAAGTCAGTCATGGACATTGCAAAGTTCTATACCGACGCTTTCTTTGCCGACTGTGCAAAGCTCAACATCAAAACTCCCGACGTCGTTGAGCCTGCGACCAACTGCATCGACGAGTATATCAAGATAATCTCCACGCTTATCGACAAGGGCTACGCCTACCTTGCCGGTGGCAATGTATATTTTGACACCTCGAAGCTTGAGCGCTACTACATTTTCAACGACTTTAACGCCGAGGACCTCGATGTCGGCGTGCGTGAGGGCGTTGAGGAGGACACCAACAAGCGCAACAAGAACGACTTTGTACTGTGGTTCACCAAATCTAAGTTTGAGGATCAGGCGCTTAAGTGGGACTCTCCGTGGGGCGTCGGCTATCCCGGATGGCACATCGAATGCTCCGGTATTTCGATAAAGCACCTCGGCGAAAATCTCGATATCCACTGCGGCGGCATCGACAACGCCTTCCCCCACCACACCAACGAGATCGCACAGAGCGAATCCTACCTCGGTCACAAGTGGTGCAACTATTGGATGCACGTTCTGCATCTCAACACCACGAGCGGCAAAATGAGCAAGTCCAAGGGCGAATTCCTCACCGTCAGCCTCCTTGAGGAAAAGGGCTATGACCCTCTCGCCTATCGCCTGTTCTGCCTGCAAAGTCATTACCGCAAGTCACTTGTGTTCTCTTGGGAAAACCTTGACAACGCACAGGGTACCTACAACAAGCTCATCGGCAAAATTGCTGCGCTCAAGCCCGGAACGGCTCCTGTTGACGAGGAGGCGTACAATGCGCTGCGCTCCAAATTTACAGCAGCGCTTGACAACGATCTCAACACCTCGCTTGCAGTTACGGCTATATATGACGTGCTGAAGTATCAGACCAACGACGAGACCAAGCTTTACGCAATTGCAGATTTTGATAAGGTTCTGAGCCTTGACCTTATTGCAAAGTCGGAAGCAAAGCGTGAGGAACTGAAGCGTCACGCCGTGAGCGGCGGTGAGTTTACCGTCATTGCCGAGGACGGCACCCATGACCCCGAGATCGAGTCTCTCCTCAAGGCAAGAGCCGAGGCAAAGAAGGCGAAGAACTTCCCCGAAGCCGACAGGATCCGTGACGAGCTTAAAGCCTCCGGCATCGAAGTAACCGATATTCCCGGCGGTGCTAAGTGGAAGCGCATCTGAATTAAATTTATATGAAAACAGCCGGAGCGATGCTCCGGCTGTTTTGCTCAAAAAAACAAAGCCGTCTGATGTGGGCAGACGGCTTTGCCATTGTTGTGATTAGAATCTGATGTCGACAGGCTTTCTGTCAAACATGGTGTTGACCTGCTTATATGCCCAGCCAAGTAGCTTCTGGTCGAGGTTCCAGAAATAAACCACGAACAGAAGGCCGACGGTCATGGAAAGCAGCTTAGCGGTAGTTTTGCATACATTGCACATATAGCTTTCTCCTTTATGAGCTGTTTTTGATGCCAAAATGCCTCTTAAATTACTTCTTTGCAAGACCCTTCTGGCGAGCATACTCTGCTGCACCGAGTGCGCCCATGAGCTGGGGGTCAGTCTTGAGGTTGATGACCTTCAGCTTC
>SFFW01000011.1 GCA_004556755.1 Clostridiales bacterium
TATATTCGCACATACGTCACAGTTCTCCGATTGCCACATTCTGTTATATCTTGTTATCAGATTTACTTGCCCTTGTGTTTGCCCTTATCAGCTTCCAAGGGAAGAATAAAACAGTGTGAAATCGTATAATAAGTTAAGGTGAGCATTTTGCGATAAACCCTTAATTTTCAAGGCTTTTGGAGGATTTTATTAAAACCCTGTGAGGGTTAATAACCACTTATAAAATTGTGGTTTTCAAATTGGAATTTGCTTAATCAGATTGCCTACCGTTATGTCCCCGCCGTGTTGCATCAATTCGTGATTACCATCACAATAAATTAATGCTTGCTTTTAATATTAATATCTTTTCTTCGATTTTTTTGATAATAATTTTGAATTCTTCATCTGATTTCCCTGTGGGGTCTTCCAATTCCCAGTTATCATCAAACGCCCTGCCGATAAATGGACATCCTACATTACAACCCATAGAAATTGCAATATCGGGATTCGGAATATCAGTAATTCGTTTCGAATACTGTGTTTGCTCCATATCTATTCCATACAGTTGTGTGATGTTCTGGGCCATGCATATGACAAGATGGCATAGACATCATTTTTTCCATAATGTCAATGGGGTTTTTAGAACTACTGTTAAAGCATATTGAAATAATCTCGTCCATTCCGCTTGTATGGCACTCATCGCAAACGAAATGACCTTTTACGCATCTTGTTTTGCTGCTTTGCTTTTTATGGCAAAGTTCACACTCCATCAGCTCATCAGTCTCAATGTATTCAAGCGGTGCTTTACAAATCAAACATTCTTCGTTCATTCAAATTGCCTCGTCAAATTCAAGTTTGTCGAATAGATTGTATCAAATTGCTGTGTAAACATCAACCAATATAGAAAAAACACGATGGTTTTGTATCAAAACCATCGTGCTTTTTTGGTGCGCGAGGCGGGACTTGAACCCGCACGCCCGGAGTGAGCACTAGAACCTGAATCTAGCGAGTCTGCCAATTCCACCACTCGCGCATATATGGCGCTTGATTATAATAGCATTTCGGCGCCCCGCTGTCAAGTTATTTTCTCTGCAATCCTTAACATTTTATATTCACTTTTGTTTCTGTAAATGCTATAATACACTCATAATAATACCGTACCGCCGACAGGCGGCACGCAAACTCCAAGGAGGAAGATTTATGCTAAGATTACAGCTCAAGGCCGAGGCGAAACGGCTCGTTACCTCCGCAAAGCCGAGTCCGCTGCTAATGACGCTGATCTACGTCGGCATCACCCTTGTCATATCGCTTCTCTTAACTGCGATCCTGAAGCTTTACATCTCCGTTGACGGCTATACGGACGAGATCCAAAGCTCGATGCAGGACGTTGTCCGCAGCAGCGACGTCGCAAGCTACGACGAGCTTGTAGACGAAATTTACAGCGACCCCGTCGTCAAAGCAAACATACAGAAGCTCGTCGACAGCTACATAAGCTATCTGACCAACCCCGTTGCGGTGCTGCTCACTCTTGCGCTCATGTTCATATCGGGCATACTTGGCATCGGTTTCACGGTCTTTTCGCTGAACACGACGAACGGCACCTCCTCGTTTTCCGACATTTTGGGCGGCTTTTCGTTTATCCTGCGGCTGATCCTGTACTGGATACTCACAAGCATCTTTGTTTTCCTGTGGTCGCTGCTGTTTGTCATTCCCGGCATCATAGCGAGCTACCGCTACAGAATGGCGCTGTATCTTATCATCGAGCATCCCGAAATGTCGGTGCTTGAATGCATCCGTGAAAGCTCCCGCATGATGAAGGGTCATAAGGCTGAGCTGTTTATTATGGACCTCAGCTTTATCGGCTGGTTTCTCCTCACGGGACTGCCGTACGTCGGCTACGCCGCTCAGATCTGGGTCATGCCCTATTATGAGATCACGAACGCCCTGTACTACCGCTACCTGTACGGCATAACGCACAGAGAATACTATGGTTCCCCGGAGGTTAACGCAGCATGAAGATAACATTTTTAGGCGCAACGCATGAGGTCACCGGCTCCTGCACCCTGATCGAGGTCGGCGACAAGAAGGGTCTTGTGGACTACGGCATGGAGCAGGGAAAGAACCTGTTTGAAAACGAGGAGCTTCCCGTCTCCCCGTCGCTGCTTGACTTCGTCATCGTCACCCACGCCCACATTGACCACTCCGGCAGACTGCCGCTGCTTTACAAAAACGGCTTCAAGGGTACGGTCTACGCCACCTCCGCCACCTGCTCGCTTTTGGACATCATGCTTCGTGACTGTGCGCACATTCAGATGAGCGACGCCGAGTGGAAGTCCCGCAAAGCCGAGCGCAGAGGTGAGCCGCCCGTAGCACCGCTTTACGATTTGGAGGACGTTCAGGGGCTTTTGCGCTGCCTGCGTCCCTGCGGCTACGGTGAAAAAATATTCGTAAACGACTCCGTCACCCTGCGCTTTACCGACGTCGGACATCTTCTCGGCTCCGCAGCCGTCGAAATTTGGCTGAGCGAAAACGGCGTTGAGCGAAAGGCGGTGTTCTCCGGCGATATCGGCAACACGGATCAGCCCATCCTCGTCGATCCCAAGACCGTGGAAAGTGCGGATTTTGCCGTTGTGGAGTCCACCTACGGCGACCGCATCCACTGCGCCGAGCGCCCCGACTATGTGTCGGAGCTGGCGAAGATCATCGACCGCACCCTCTCAAGGGGCGGCAACGTGGTCATCCCCTCCTTTGCCGTCGGACGCACGCAGGAAATGCTGTACTTCATCCGTGAAATAAAGGAAAAGGGGCTTGTGAAAAGCGCCCCCGACTTCCCCGTTTACATCGACAGTCCGCTTGCGATCGAAGCGACGGGAATCTTCCTGCAATGCGACACGCAGTTTGTAGACGAGGAGATGAAGGCGCTCATCCGTAAGGGCATAAACCCCATCTGCTTTAACGGTCTGAAGGTCGCAACAACTCAGGAGGAGTCGGTCGCCATAAACAGCGACAAGACACCCAAGGTCATCATCTCCGCATCCGGTATGTGTGACGCCGGACGTGTCCGCCATCACCTGAAGCACAACCTCTGGCGCCCGGAATCGCTGGTGCTGTTCGTCGGCTATCAGGCGGTCGGAACGCTCGGCAGAGCGCTGCACGACGGTGCAAAGACCGTCCACCTTTTCGGTGAGGACATTCAGGTGCTTTGCGAGATCGCATCGCTGCCCGGCGTAAGCGGTCACGCCGACAAGAACGGACTTATATCGTGGGTACACGCATTTGCCGAAAAGCCCGCACGCATCATCGTAAACCACGGCGACCCGGACGCCTGCGAAGCATTCGCCGAGACGCTCAAGTCCGAGGGCTACAACGCATTTGCGCCATACAGCGGCACGGTGTATGACCCTGTCGCCGACGAGTTCGTGAAGGTCACGAAGGGTATTCCGGTCGAAAAGCCGACCGAGTACAAGAGCCGCCGCAACCCGCTGTACGATGCTCTTGTCGGCGCTGCCGAAAAGCTTCTGCAGGCCGTCAAAGGCTGCGAAGGCAGATCGAATCGAGACCTCAAGTACTTCGCAGAGCAGATCCGCTCACTTACGGATAAGATTTTGAAATGAAAAATTTACAGCCCACACGCATTGCGTGTGGGCTGTAAACTTGCAAATATTAAAAGGAGAGTTACTTATCGGTTTTATGCTTTAAGCCCGTACGTTCTGGCTTCCTCGATGAGGGAGACTACGAACGCTGCGCCGCTGATAAGAGCTGCAACACCGAACACGATATGTGCGGTAACGGTTGCTGCCGTACCCATGAATACTGCGAAAGCTACTACTGCGACGAGGCAGGCGATTGCGAGTTCAGCAAAAATTTCCTTTTTCATTTCTATTTCCTCCGTTTCAAATGAACACTGGTTGTTGGTTATTTATTAAATCAAACGAGCTTAGACCTTGAGGCCCATCTTTCTCGCTTCGACTATCAGAGATACTACGAATGCTACGCCGCTTACAAGTGCCGCTATACCGAAGACCAGCTCGGCGCCTGCGGTGCTTGCCATGCCCATGAAGCCGGCAAAGATCATTGCTGCGAAGAGGCATACGATCGTGAGTTCGGAAAGAATGTTTTTCATTTCATTTACCTCCATCTATCATTTAAATTACTTGATTTTTTCTTGGTTTTATTTGTTTTCCTCTTTGTGACTATAATATAACTCCAACTTTGTTAAATGTCAAACAAGTAGTTGTAAACCTCGTTTTAAGTCTTACTTAATACAAAAAGGCACCGCCTATAGCGGTGCCTTTTCAACATATCAAGTGCTTTATTTTGCTCTGGTTTTGATCTCTTCCCCGATCTTTGTGGCAAAGTCGTCGAGCGCCATTGCGCCCTCGTCGCCGCCTGCACGGGTGCGGACGGAAACGGTGCCGTTTTCGGCTTCCTTGTCGCCGACGATGAGCATATACGGGATCTTCTGACCCTGCGCCTCACGGATCTTGTAGCCGATCTTCTCGTTGCGCAGATCGGACTCGGCACGGATGCCCGCCGCCGTGAGCTTCTCCTCAACGGACTTTGCGTAGTCGTTTGCACGGTCGGTTATGGGCATGACCCTGACCTGCACGGGAGCGAGCCACGTCGGGAACGCACCCGCAAAATGCTCGGTTATGATACCGATGAAGCGCTCGATGGATCCGAATGCGACACGGTGGATCATGACGGGACGGTGCTTTTCGCCGTCTGCGCCGACGTACTCAAGCTCAAAGCGTTCGGGAAGCTGCATATCGAGCTGGATGGTGCCGCACTGCCACGTTCTTCCGAGGGAGTCCTGAAGATGGAAGTCGAGCTTCGGACCGTAGAATGCGCCGTCGCCCTCGTTTATGATGTAGCTCTTGCCCATCTCGGTGACCGCTTCGGCGAGGGTCCTTTCGGCAAACGCCCAATCCTTCTCATCGCCCATGTGGTCTTCGGGCATGGTGGAGAGCTCTATCTCATAGCTCAGACCGAACAGGGAGTAGACCTCGTCAAAGAGCTTTGCGACGCCCTTTATCTCGTCCTTCATCTGATCCCAAGTCATAAAGATGTGTGCGTCGTCCTGCGTGAAGCAGCGGACACGGAACAGACCGTGCAGTGCGCCGGACAGCTCGTGACGGTGGACGATGCCCAGTTCGCCGACTCTCATGGGCAGGTCACGGTAGGAGTGCGGCTCCGACTTGTAGACCAGCATACCGCCGGGGCAGTTCATGGGCTTTATCGCATAATCCTCATCGTCGATAAGGGTGGTGTACATATTCTCCTTGTAGTGGAACCAGTGACCGGAGGTCTCCCACAGGTGGCGGTTGAGGATGATGGGGGTCGAGACCTCGACATAGCCGTACTTCTTGTGTACCTCACGCCAGTAGTCGATAAGGGTGTTTTTAAGAACCATGCCCTTGGGCAGGAAGAAGGGGAAGCCGGGTCCCTCCTCGCTTATCATAAACAGACCAAGCTCCTTGCCGAGCTTTCTGTGGTCACGCTTTTTGGCTTCCTCGATGCGCTGAAGGTATGCGTCAAGCTCGTCCTTGTGCATAAAGCAGGTGCCGTAAATGCGCTGAAGCATCTTTCTGTCGGAGTCGCCTCTCCAGTATGCGCCGGTGCAGGAGGTGAGCTTTATGGCGTTGCCCTTGACTCTGCCGGTGCTGTCAAGGTGCGGACCTGCGCACAGGTCGGTAAAATCGCCCTGACGGTAGAAGGAAATGACGGCATCCTCGGGCAGATCGTTTATAAGCTCGACCTTATAAGGCTCGTCCCGCTCCTCCATGAATTTGATCGCCTCGGCACGGGGAAGCTCAAAGCGCTCAAGCTTAATTTTTTCCTTGCAGATCTTGCGCATCTCCGCCTCAAGCTTCTCCAAGATTTCGGGAGTGATGGCAAAGGGTGCGTCAAAGTCATAGTAAAAGCCGTCGGCTATTGCAGGACCTATAGCGAGCTTAACCTCCGGGTACAGGCGCTTTACCGCCTGAGCGAGGATATGGCTCGTCGTGTGACGGTAGGTATCCTTAAATTCGGGGTTTTCAAAAGTGTATTTCTTCTCGTCCATTCTCTTTTCTCCTTTCTTTTACCGCCGGAACGGAAAAACGCCCCTGACAAAATGTCAAGGGCGTAATTGCTTACACGGTTCCACCTTGATTATGGCTCATCATGCGCTTAACGGGCGCGGGGCGAAAGTGCATTTCCTCACTTTGGCTCGGGAGTGGTACGGTCGGCATTTCGGCGGCTTTCAGCCAAGGCCGCTCTCTCTGTAAAACTGCTCCGCATGTCTCCGTCACGGGTAATAACCCATCGCTGATTCTATGATAGTATCACCGTTTTCCCGCAATGTCAACCCAATTTTCGCTGAATAAATTTGACCAGCTCGACTATCGGGATGACGCAGAAGCCGAGGCCAATCGCAATGAGGTACTCGTTAAGCTCAACGGACGCAAAGCCGAAGGCTTCCGCCAAAAGCGGGATCTCGCAGACGGCGGTGGTCATAATAAGCGAGCCGACGGCGGCAAGGTAAAGCATCTTATTGTGGTTTCCGATGCCGAATATGCTGCCCCGCTGCGAGCGCATATTGAAGGAGTGGAATATCTCCGCCATGCTCATGGTGAGAAACGCCATCGTCGTGCCGTCGGGCGAGTTTGCGATCTCCCAAACGCCGCTTTCGATGTAGTGGCCGATGAAGTAGGACACGAGCGTGAGTGCGGAAACGACAAATCCCTGATATGCGATGTCAACGCCCATGCCGCCGGCAAACACCCCGGCGGAGGCGGGTCTCGGTGAGCGGCGCATGATGTCACGCTCGCCCTTTTCCATGCCGAGCGCAAGCGCCGGGAAGCAGTCGGTAACGAGGTTTATCCACAGAAGATGCACGGGCTGAAGTATCGTAAAGCCGAGCAGCGTCGCCGCAAAAATGCCTATTACCTCGCTGAGGTTCGACGCAAGCAGGAACTGTATCGCCTTGCGTATGTTGTCGTAGATGCGGCGTCCCTCGCCGACTGCGCCGACGATGGTCGCAAAGTTGTCGTCGGCAAGCACCATGTCGGCGACGTTCTTCGTAACGTCGGTGCCGGTTATGCCCATGCCGACGCCGATGTCGGCGGTCTTTATCGACGGAGCGTCGTTGACGCCGTCGCCGGTCATCGCCGTGACGTAGCCCGCATTCTGCCACGCCTTGACGATGCGGGTCTTATGCTCCGGCTGCACACGGGCGTAAACGCTGATGCTGCGGAACACCTTCTCAAACTCCTCGTCACTCATCGCCGAAAGCTCAAGCCCCGTAACGGCACGCTCGCCCTCGTGCAGTATCCCCAACTCCTTGGCTATGGCTACCGCCGTATCGACGTGGTCGCCCGTTATCATTATCGCTCTGATGCCGGCAGCCTCGCACTCCTCTATCGCCGCCCTGACCTCCGGGCGCACGGGGTCTATCATCCCGCACAGCCCCACAAAGCAGAGCTTCTGCTCAAGATACTGCGGTGCGGCGCTGTCGCTCGGAGCATCCCAACGTCTTTCCGCACAGGCAAGGACTCGCAGCGCCCTGTCCGCCATCGCCTTGTTTGCGGCAAATATCTTTTGGCGGTACTCCTCGGTCATGGGAACGGGCTTACCGTCCTCAAGGTAGTATTCGCAGCGGTCGATAACTATGTCGGGAGCGCCCTTTGTAAACTGAACGATGCCCTCGTGCGCATGGTGCAGGGTACTCATCATCTTGCGCCCGGAGTCGAAGGGGGCCTCCATGAAGCGGGGTGCCTTCTCCTTGAGTTCGGGCTTTTTAAGCCCCAGCGACGCCGCCCACTGTACGAGCGCCGCCTCCGTCGGCTCGCCGCTGACCTCTCCGTCTTCCGACAGCTCGGCGTCGCTGCACAGCGCCATGGCTGCGGAAAGACGCTTCTCGTCGCTGCCGAAGAAGTCCGTGACCGTCATTTTGTTCTGCGTGAGCGTACCCGTTTTGTCGGAGCAGATTATCTGAGCGCAGCCGAGTGTTTCGACCGCAGTCAGACGGCGGATTATCGCATTGCGCTTGGACATATTGGTGACGCCGATGGACAGCACCATTGTCACGACCGCCGCAAGGCCTTCGGGTATCGCAGCGACCGCAAGGGAGACGGCAATCATGAACGAATCCAGAACGGCTTCAAACTCAAAGCCTCCGGCTCTGGCTATCTGCACGGCAAACACGGCGGCACAGATGCCCAGCACGAGGTAGGTCAGCACACGGCTAAGCTGGTTGAGCTTTATCTGCAAGGGTGTCTGCCCCTCCTTCGCCTGCGAAAGGGCGTCGGCGATCCTGCCCATCTCGGTATCCATACCCGTTGCGCAGACGACCATGACGCCTCTGCCATAAACGACAGTCGAACCCATGTACGCCATGTTCGTTCTGTCGCCGAGCGGCACCTCGCCAGCTGCGGTGAGCGCATCCGCCGTCTTGTCAACGGGGACAGACTCGCCTGTCAGAGCGGCTTCCTCGATCTTCAGGCTTGCGCTTTCGATTATCCTGCCGTCTGCGGGAACGGCGTCGCCCGCTTCGAGCAGCACCACGTCGCCGGGGACGAGGTCCTCGCTGTGAACGGTGTGTATTGTGCCGCTGCGCATGACCTTCGAGCTTGCGGCGGACATTTCCCGCAGAGCCTCTATCGCCTTTTCCGCCTTGTTTTCCTGATAAACGCCGAGGACGGCGTTCACGATCACGACCGCAAGAATGATTATCACGTCGGCAAAGCTCTCGCCCTCGCTGACGGCCAGCACGCCGGATATCGCCGCTGCGCAGAGCAGTATTATTATCATCGGATCCTTCATCTGCGCAAAAAAGCGCTTAATGAGGGAATCCTTCTTCGCCTCGGCGAGCTTATTTTTCCCGTGTTTTAAGAGTCTCTTTTCCGCCTCGTTTACATCGAGACCCTCATGTGAGGACCCCAGCTCCTCTAAGACTCTCTCTTTTTCCTCGCAATAATACCTCATTATATCATCCTTTCTGAGCTATTTTACCCGAAAAGAAAAAGACCTTTACGGGTAAAACCCGTAAAAGTCTTGCAAATACATAACCTTGCGGCTCAGTATCCCATGCACCGAGCCATACGGCCGTGATGACGATGCACGGACGCCAATGCGTCAGCTACTCCCTTTTACCGAGCCGGGATCTCCGGCTCACTTGCTTTCCATACAAATTAGCATAAACTTTTCGCCGTGTCAATCGAAATCGCTTGAATTTACAAATGCTTAACTTCTTATGGCGGGGAGGTTCCATTTGTAGACCGTCGCCAACACACGCAGCGCGATAATGACCACCATTCCCGAGACGGCGGCTATCGTCTCATGCACGCCGAGGGCAAACAGCCCGTAGTAAACGCCGCCGCCGAGCAGCGACGCCACGGCGTACACACGCTTGCGCAGCACCTTCGGCATCTTGTTTATCATCATGTCACGCAGCATACCGCCGCCGACGCCGGTGCTCATGCCGAGCACCAGTATGAGCAGCACATTGTCGCTCTGCTGCATTGCGGTGTTCATGCCGGACACGGTGAACACCGCAAGACCGACGGCATCGAACATATTGTTGATGCTGTCGAGCCTGTCCCTGTGCTTCCTGTACTTTTCCCGGCGAATGTAAGCGTCCGCAAAGACGACGAGCGCTGCGACCGCAGCCACGGCAAGGTACACATAGCTCACGAACATCTTCGGCGGAGTAACGCCGAGCAGAAGGTCCCTTATAACGCCGCCGCCGAGTGCGGTGACGACCGCAAGGAATATAACGCCGAATATGTCTGCTTCATGCTCAAGCGCCGCCATTGCGCCCGACACGGCAAACGCCGCCGCACCTATAATTTCAAGTGCATATATCAGTTCGTCCATCACACATTGAATCTGAACAGCGTAACGTCGCCGTCGTTCATAACATATTCCTTGCCCTCGGACCGCAAAAGTCCCTTTTCCTTTGCCGCCGCCATGCTGCCGCAGCTTTTAAGGTCGTCAAAAGCGACGATCTCGGCTCTGATAAAGCCCCGCTCAAAGTCGCTGTGTATCTTGCCCGCCGCCTGAGGTGCCTTGGTGCCCTTCTTTATCGTCCACGCACGGCACTCGTCCGCACCGCAGGTGAGGAAGGATATAAGGCCCAGAAGCGAGTATGAGGTCTTTATCATGCGGTCAAGACCGCTTTCGCTCATGCCCAGCTCCTCAAGGAACATCTCCCGCTCGTCCGGCTCTAAGGCTGCGATCTCCGCTTCAAGCTTTGCGCAGATGGGCAGCACCTCGGCGTTTTCCGCCGCTGCGATCTTGCACAGCTCCTTGTAGTAGGGGTTGTCGGCGTAAGAGGCAACGCCGTCCTCATCCATGTTTGCGGCGTAAATGACTGGCTTTATCGTGAGCAGGTCGCTCGTTGCGATAAGCTCCATATCCTCCGGGTCACACCCATAGCTTCTGACGGACTTGCCCTCGTTCAGATGCTTCAAAAGTCCTTCAAAGACCTCCGCCTCGTGCAGATATTTTTTGTCCGCCTTGGCGTTTTTGTTTGCCTTCTCAATGCGGCGCTCGACCATCTCCATGTCCGCCATGATAAGCTCAAGGTCGATGATCTCAACATCACGCTTCGGGTCGGTGCCGCCCTCGACGTGGATGACGTTCTCGTCGTCAAAGCAGCGCACAACGTGAACGATGGCGTCGGTGTTGCGGATGTTTGACAGGAACTTGTTGCCCAAGCCCTCGCCCTTGCTTGCGCCTCTGACGAGTCCGGCTATGTCGACAAACTCGATGACTGCGGGGGTGTACTTTTTAGGCTCGTACAGCCCTGCGAGGAAGTCCAGTCTCTCGTCGGGAACGCTGACCATTCCGACGTTCGGCTCGATGGTGCAGAAGGGGTAGTTTGCGCTTTCGGCACCGGCATTGGTGATTGCGTTAAAAAGCGTTGATTTGCCGACGTTCGGCAGTCCTACGATACCTAATTTCATATGTATTCCTCCGTTTCGGAAGCGTTTTCACGTTTGAAAGGGCGGCTAACTGCCGCCCTATACTATTCTTATTCTCAGCCCTGATCGTCGTCGTTTGAAGGCGGGATAACGTAGCCGTCGCCGTCGGACGGCTTATTGTCAGCGCCGTCTGTCGGTTCTGCGCTTTCGTCGCTTTCCGGCTCGTCAAAGCGAGCGATCTTGCGTGCGGGACGCTCAATGCTGTCGTCACGCATACCGGGCTGCGGCTTAGGCTCCGGGAAATAGCCGTTGTCGCAGTAGAAGTTGAAGTCCGCACCCTCGATGCTCTCATGCTCAAGCAGGTACTCCGCAACGCCGATAAGCTGCGCACGGTGCTCGGTCAGTATCTTCTCGCACAGCGCCGCCGCCTCGTCGAAGATGCGCTTGACCTCCTCGTCGATGATGGCCGCCGTCTCCTCAGAGTAGCTCTTGGTGGTGCCGAAGTCACGACCTATAAAGATGCTGTGGTCGGAGCTGTCGAAGGAAATGGGTCCGAGCCTGTCGCTCATACCGTACTTCGTGACCATGTTCCTTGCGGTGTTGGTCGCCTGCTGAATGTCGCCCGATGCACCGGTGGATATATCGTCAAGGAACAGCTTTTCGGCCATTCTGCCGCCGAGCGCCATAACGATGCTCTCGAACATCTGGCTCTTTGAGGTGAAGCTCTCCAGATCCTCCTGCGGACGGAAAAGCGTAAAGCCTCCGGCGGGACCTCTGGGGATGATGGTTATATAATGCACGGGGTCGGTATGCTCAAGGTACTTGCCCGCAATTGCATGACCCGACTCGTGGTATGCGGTAAGTCGCCTTGCCTTGTCGCTCATCTTGCGGCTCTTCTTTTCGGGGCCCATCTCCACCTTGAGTATCGCCTCGTCGCAGTCCGCCATGGTGATAAAGCGATGCTTTCTGCGCACGGCAAGCAGCGCAGCCTCGTTGAGCAGGTTCTCAAGATCGGCGCCGGAGAAGCCGGGCGTACCCTTTGCGATGGAGTTGAGGTCAACGTCGTCGGCAAGGATCTTGCCCCTTGCATGGATGCGCAGTATCGCCTCTCTGCCTCTGATATCGGGCAGACCGACGTAGATCTGTCTGTCGAAGCGGCCGGGACGCAGCAGCGCATTGTCGAGGATGTCGGCACGGTTGGTCGCCGCCATGACGATAACGCCCTCGTTGTTTCCGAAGCCGTCCATTTCGACGAGGAGCTGGTTTAGGGTCTGCTCACGCTCGTCGTGACCGCCGCCGAGGCCGGAGCCTCTCTGACGGCCGACTGCGTCGATCTCGTCGATGAATATGATCGCAGGAGCGATCTTCTTTGCCTGATCGAACAGGTCCCTGACACGGCTTGCGCCGACACCGACGTACAGCTCAACGAAGTCGGAGCCGGAGATGGACAGGAACTGCACTCCCGCCTCGCCCGCAACGGCCTTTGCAAGCAGGGTCTTGCCGGTACCCGGAGGTCCTACGAGCAGGACGCCCTTGGGAATCCTTGCGCCCATGCCGGTGAACGCCTTGGGGTCACGGAGGAAGTCAACGATCTCACGCAGCTCCTCCTTTTCCTCGTCGGCGCCTGCGACGTCCTTAAAGGTCTTTTTGTTCTTTTCCTCGCTGCCGAGCCTTGTGCGAGCCTTGCCGAACTTGCCAATGCCGTTGGCGCCGCCGCCGGAGCGGTTCATCATGATATACCAGAACAGGACGATAAGTCCGAAGGTTATCACATAGGGGATTATCGCCAGCCACCAGTTGGTCTGCGGCTGGGTTATTTCGTAATCCGTAATGATGCCTCTCTCGTACTGCTCTTTTATAAGCTGGTTAAAGTCCTCGTAGAACAGCGAGAAGCTGTACACCTCGAACTCGACCTTATGCGTGCCGTCGCCCTTGTCGTCACGGACTATCATCGTAATGACGTCGGAGCTGCCGTCGTATTCAAAGGATTTGACCTTTTCCTCTTTAAACAGGTCGTAAACCTCGGAGTAGGAGACCTGTTCGGTCTCACCGCCGTTTAAGAGGACGAAGATTATGACCATCGTCATAATGAGCAGGATCACATAGAATCCTATGTCTCTGGAACGGTTGCGTCTGTTGTTCAAACTATCACTTCTTTCCTGGTGTCGGCAATCATTCTTCGGCCATGTAGATCTCAGGCTTCAGCACGCCTATGTAAGGCAGATTGCGGTATTTTTCGTTATAATCAAGCCCGTAGCCCACGACGAAAGCGTCGGGAACTTCAAAACAGGAATATCTTGCGTAAACGGGAGCCTTGCGGCGGGAGGGCTTGTCCATCAGCGTTGCAATGGTGATGGACGCAGGATTGCGGTTCGCGAGGTAATTCTGAAGGTAGCTCAGTGTCATACCGGAGTCGAGGATGTCCTCGACCATGATGATGTGTCTGCCCTCGATGTTCTGGCTGAGGTCCTTGTGGATCTCGACCGCACCGGTGGAGGTGGTTCCCCGATAGGAGGAGACCGCCATAAAATCGACGGAGCAGGGGATCGTCACGCTGCGCATGAGGTCCGCCATGAAAACGAAGCAGCCCTTCAAAACGCCGACGAAGATCGGATCCATGCCCGCAAAGTCCTTAGAGATCTGTGCACCGAGGGCGGCAACCTTTTCCGCTATTGCGTCCTCGGTAAAGAATATGCTTTCAATATCATTTCTCATCTTTCTCATTCTCTCCCGTGCAGTTTATTTTATTTATTTTTACTCTCAAAACCGTGTCCCCCGGTTCGGCTGCGACTCTCTCGTCCATACCCATTCCGAGTACCGCAATGGGTCCGTTTCTGTCACGCAGCACGGGGATCATGTCCCGCCTTGCGACGGGAACGTTACGCTCTCGCAAAAGCTCCTTGAGGCTTTTTGTGCAGCCTCTGCCCCGGAGCCTTATCCTGTCGCCGTCCTGTCGAGGGGTAAGGGATATGCTACCACAAATGCCGGAGTATTTAAAGTCAAAATTGTGAATGTTATCAATTTGTTTGCAATTTTCGATTATTTCTCCCGAAATCCTTATTCCGGCTTCGGGAATGTCAATGCCGCCGTTTATCGGAATGACGTAGCTGCCGAGCTTTCTTGCGGCAGTGCCGAACAGGAGCTTATCCCTGTCCCGTGCGATGCGCATCCCTCGGACGTCGACGAATTTGTTCTCCGGGCTTTTGAGCAGCGCAAGTATCGCATCGGTCTGCACGGCGGTAAGCCCGCTCCCGCAGACGATCCTCAGCACCCGCACTGCGACCGCTCTCGGCAGAGCGGCAAGCTTTTCCGCCGGAAGCGAATCGTCGATGTAATTTTCCTCGGCAAAGCCCCTTGCGATGAAGTACAGGCAGGCATCGTCGTCACGCAGGCTCTCGGCGGTGCGCAGGCATCCCGCAGCAAAGCTCGGATTAAGCTCACTCAGCACCGGCATCACCCTGTGCCTGAGCTTGTTTCTCGTGTAATCGTCGTCGAGGTTCGTGCTGTCGGTGACGTAGCAGATGCCCCGATCGTTAAGATAGCTCAGTATCTCCGCCCTCGTCGTCGAGAGCAGGGGGCGTATAAACTCGTCCCGTACCGGAGGTATGCCCGCAAGCCCTCTCGCTCCCGCTCCCCGAACGAGGTTTAAAAGCATCGTCTCTGCGTTATCCTCGGCGTTGTGCGCAGTTGCGATCTTGTTGCAGCCCGTCTTTTTTGCGGCGGAGCGCAGGAAATCGTAGCGCATGGCTCTGGCTGCGTCCTCCGTGCTTCTGCCGCTGTCTCTTGCGAGCGCCGCAACGTCTCCCCTGCCGCAGGCAAAGCTTATGCCCTCTCTGCGGCAGAAATCCTTGACGAACTCCTCGTCCCTGTCGGATTCCTCACCCCGCAGACAGTGGTTAAAGTGTGCCGCCGCAACGGTGATGCCGAGCGTCTGCGCATTGTCGTGCAGCCACGAGAGCAGACACATGGAGTCTGCGCCGCCGGAGACTGCGCACAGCACCCTATCTTCCGGACGGAGCATACCGTATTTTTTAATATACTCAATAATCATCTTCGTTATGGAAGTTGTCGCAGGATGCGAAGGTTGTGTACTCCGGCAGCCACGTCAGATTGACGGTGCCGGTCTGTCCCTTTCTGTTTTTCAGCACTATCGCCTCGGCAAGATTGGGATTCTCCGCCTCCCTGTTATAATACCCGTCTCTGTAAAGCGCTATTACAACGTCGGCGTCCTGCTCTATTGCACCGGACTCACGAAGGTCGGACAGCACGGGACGCTTGTTCGGTCTCGTCTCGCAGTTACGGCTGAGCTGGCTTAAGCATATGACGGGGATGTTAAGCTCCTTCGCCATGATCTTCAGCATACGGCTCATGTCCGAAACGACCTGCTGACGGTTTTCGTTGCTGTAGTTCTTATTTCCGCCCGACGACTGCATAAGCTGGAGATAGTCGATGACCACAAGACCGAGGTTCGACAGTCTGCGGCACTGTGCGCTCATGTCCGCAACGGTAAGCGTGGGGTTGTCGTCGATGCGCATATCGGTGGCGTAAAGCGACTGTGCAGCCGTGCCGACACGCTTCCACTCGTCGGGGCTTAGCTGCCCCGTGAGAAGGTTCTGCGACGGGATAAGGCCCTCGCCCGCAAGCAGTCTGCTGACAAGCTGCTCCCTGCTCATTTCAAGCGAGAACACCGCAACGGTCTTGCCCGAAGTCTTGGCGACGTGGAGCGCAATGTTCATTGCGATACTCGTCTTGCCCATGCCGGGTCTTGCCGCAACGAGTATAAGCTCGCCCTTGTTAAGACCGAGAATGCTGCGGTCTATATCGGGCAGACCCGTTGACAGACCGGGGATCTTTGCACCCGACGTCGCCGCCGCGGAAAGGCTCTCGTACACGCTCTGCACGACGGCGGACACCGGCACGAGACCGCCCACGGTCCTGTCCTGACGCAGCGCATATATCTTGCGCTCCGCAGCTTCGAGCATCGACTCCGCCTCGCCGGTTCCCTCGTACACGAGCTTGTTTATCTCGTCCGCCGTCTGCGCAAGGTTGCGCAGGAGCGCCCTGTCCTTTACGATGGCGGCGTACTCAAGCACGTTTGCGGCGGTCGGCGTGACGTTCATCAGCTCCGCAATATATGCGTCACTGCCGTCCTTATAAACTCCTCTTACCTTCATCTGGTCGAGGATGGTTATGGGGTCGATGGTCTGACCGTAGGAAAACATGGCATATACCGTTTCGAATATATCCCTGTTTTGCCGAATATAAAATTCATCCGCTCTGACCTTCTCGATAACGTCGGGTATGCAGCCGGCGTCGATAAGCATGGAGCCTATCACCGCCTGCTCCGCTGCGGCGGAGTGCGGCACCTGTTTACCCAGCAGCTCGTCCATAATCTTTCTCCTTGACGGTATTTATCAGGCTTCTATCACAAGCACGCTCACGTTTGCGCTTATCTCGTAGCCGAGCTTTGCCTTGACGGTGTAGCTGCCGAAGGTCTTGATGGGCTCTGCCTGAACTATCTTGTTTTTCTCGATGTTGATGCCGTGCTGCTCACGCAGGGCATCGCTTATCTCCTGACTCGTAACGGAGCCGAAGAGCTTGCCGGCGCCGCCCGCCTTTGCACGGATCGTGACGGTGATCGCAGAAAGGCGCTTTGCGTTTTCCTCCGCCTCCGCCTTTTCCTTTGCGATGAGCGCCGCCTTTGCCTTTTCCTTGAGCTTCATGGTGTTTATATTGTCCGCAGTCGCCTCGCTTGCAAGCTTCCTGGGCAGGAGGTAGTTGCGGGCGTATCCGTCGGATACCTCTTTCATCTCGCCCTTCTTGCCCTGACCCTTTACGTCTACGTTGAAAATGACCTTCATAGTAAAGCCTCCTTAGCTGTCCATATATTCGTCTATTGCCTTTATGAGCATGGAAACGCCGTCACGCAGACTCACGCCCTTTATCTGAGCCGCCGCAGCGTTGCGGTTGCCGCCTCCGCCCAGCTTTTCCATTATCATCTGTACGTTCACGTCTCCTATGGCTCTCGCCGAGACACTCACACCGTCGCCGTCGGGGTACATTACCATCGACGCCTCGACTCCTGCGACGTTTAAAAGCTCGTCCGCCGCCTGTGCCGCAACGATCCTGTCCTGCGCCGACTCCGGCATTGCGATCGCCACGGAGCGGTAGGTCCTTGCATTCTGAAGTATCTTATACTTTGCGACGGTCTGCTCGATGCCGCTCTGCATGAGCTTCTTGACCTCGATCGTGTCCGCACCCGCACGTCTGAGGAACGCCGCAGCGTCAAAGGTGCGCTCGCCGGTGCGCATGGTAAAGTTCTTCGTGTCAAGCACGATGCCGGAGAGCATCGCCTCCGCCTCGCAGGGCAGAAGGTCCGGCTCGTCCATCACGACCTCCATTATCTCCGTCATAAGCTCGCAGACGGAGGATGCGTACTGCTCTATATAGCTCATGTCCGCACGCTCGATATACGTCGCCGCTCTGCGGTGGTGGTCGATGACGGCCACCTTGTTGCAGGATTGCAGCAGCGCAAGGTCCTCGACCTGTTCGGGCCTGTTGGTGTCCACGACTACGAGCAGGGTCTTTCCGTCCGCCATGAGCATCGCCTCCTGCGGGCTTATGAAGGCGTTGACGTACTCCGGCGTCTTTTTGAGCTTTTCGATGAGCGACTTTGCCGCCGTCTTTTCGGTGTCGGCGACGATGTGCGCCGGGACGCCGTACTTTCTTGCAATGCTGCAAACGGCTACCGAACCGCCGACGCTGTCCATGTCGCCGAAGCGGTGACCCATGACCAAAACGCCGGTGGAGTCCTTAATAAGCTCCGCCAGAGCGTTTGCCTTGACCCTTGATTTGACCTTGGTGCGGGTCTCGACCTCTCCCGCCTTACCGCCGAAGAACTCAAAGTTGTAGCGGTTTTTGATGACCGCCTGATCGCCGCCTCGTGAGAGCGCCATTTCGATACTCAGCTCCGCAAACTGCATCGCCTCGGTCATGGTGTCTGCGTCCTTGCCGACGCCGACGCTCAAGGTGGCGTGTATTCCGCTGGGACTTACGACCTGATGCACCGCCTCAAGGATGTTGAACTTGTCCTCGGTTATCTTCGGCAGGTACCTCGACTCGAAAATGAAGAGGTAGCGATCCCTGTCGTAGCGGCGAAGGATGCCGTTTTTGTCCTCGCACCACTGCTGGAGCTTGTCGCCGACCGCATCACGCAGGTCGTTTCTCATGCGCTCCGGCTGGTTCTTCATCAGCTCGTCGAAGTTGTCGATGACGAATATCGCCGCAACAGGCTGGGAATCCTGGTACTCCTGACGCATAAGCTCATAGTCCGTCACGTCCACCCAGTAGGTGATGCCCATGTAGTTGCTCTCGTTGTCGCCCTCGCCGGAGCGGACTATGTTGCCGCATATCTGATACTTTCTGCCGCCGATGCTCAGAAGCGTCGGGCAGCGGCTCTTGCCCTCAACGAGCCACTTGCCGGAAAACTCCGGTATAAGCTCCGCCACGCTGCGCTCCATCCTTGCGCCGTGAGAGCCGCAGATGTCAAAGAACATCTCGTTGCCCCAAATGATCCTCGAATCCGAAAGCCGGAACACGACTATCGGCAGCGGGAAGTTCATCAGGGTGCTGTTTTTCGCCGTCTCCGCACTGTAGGTGACGGACTCGATATACGCCTTGAGCGCCTTGCGTCTCTTCCTGCGGTTCACGAGCGAGTAGATGACGAGCGCAAGTATCGCAACGCCCTCCGCCGCCGCAAGATAGAGATTCAGCTTCTGTCCGAGTCCCGTAAGAAATGTCGCAACGGCGAATACCACCAGAAAGAACAGGTACGGTATGGTATTCGGTTCAAAAACCGACTGTGTGTTTTTGTTTTTCACAGTCTGCCTCCTTCTCCCGTACAAATTACAGTGATCCATTAAAGATATTAAATTATATCAAAGTATTTGGTTTATTACAACAGAATTTTAGGTTTAATTTGCTCAAAGCTGCATATTCTAAGCGCAAAGGACGTGATAAATTGAAGGCAGTTATAATGGCGGGCGGCATGGGCAAGCGCTTAAAGCCCGTGAGCGGCGACACGCCGAAGCCCATGACGCCGCTTTGCGGCAGACCCGTGATGGAGTATGTCCTGCTGCTGCTCAAAAAGCACGGGATAGACGAGGTCTGCGCAACTCTCAAATACCGTCCCGACGATATTATGAGCTATTTCGGAGACGGTTCCTCTCTCGGCATGAAGCTTTCCTACCGTGTGGAAAACGAAGCCCTCGGCACCGCCGGGAGCGTCAAAAATTGCAGCGACTTCTACGGCGACGAGCCGTTTCTCGTCATAAGCGGCGATGCGATATGCGACTTTGACCTCACGGCGCTGATAGCCGAACACACAAGGCAAAGCCCCTGCGTTTCCCTTGCGCTGTACCCTCACTCCCTGCCGCTGCGCTACGGACTTGCGCTCTGCGGAGAGGAGGGCTTTGTGCGCCGCTTCGTCGAAAAGCCCGACTGGAAGCACGTTATGACGAACCTTGTGAACACGGGGATATACGTCGTCTCTCCCGAAGCCATGGCGCTCGTGCCGGAGGATAGAGCCTTCGACTTTGCGGGCGATTTGTTCCCGCTGCTGCTCGACCGAGGCGAAAAACTCCTCGGCGTCCCCATGTCCGGCTACTGGTGCGATATCGGCACTCCCCTGAGCTATTACCGCTGCTGCGTCGATGCGCTTGAAGGGCGCATCGAGCTTCCGCTGCGCTGCGACTTCGCCCCCGACAAATGCGACGACGAGGCGGACGAACCCGGCGGCGAAAGCTGCCCCTGCAGTGACCGTGCAAGGCTCATGGACCTGCTCTCCCGCAGCTTCATGGACCTCGGCGGCGACTTTTCCGACGGGCTTTGCATCGAGCTTGGCGGCGAAAAGCTCAGCATTGCGCCGATGGTCGGAAGCTCGGCGCTCAAAATATGCTGCCGCTCCGGCGACAGCGAGACCTCCCGTGAGCTGGTCTCGTCACTTAAAAAGCTCTGCAGCGACGCCGAAAAAAGGCTTGTAAGCGAAGGAAAATGAAAGTATAATTTCCTCGGGATATCTATTCGGAGGAAATACATATGGACATCGAAAAAACCGTTAAAAACCTGAAGGCACGTCACTTTGACGTGAGCGTTTTCGATACCGGGAGCGAGGCGTCCGAATACCTCTGCCGTGAGATAGGCGGCGCCGAGGTCGGCATCGGCGGCTGCAAGACGGCGGCAGACCTCGGACTGTACGGAAAGCTCACCGATTCCGGCTGCCGTGTGTACTGGCACTGGGAGGAGCCGGGCTGGGAAACGCTTGAAAAGGCAAACGCCGCCCCCGTGTACATCTGCTCCGCAAACGCCATAGCCGAAAGCGGCGAAATTCTGAATATCGACGGCAGAGGCAACCGTGTCTCCGCCATCACCTTCGGCAAGAAGCGTGTGTACATCGTCGCCGGCACAAACAAGATCTGCCCCGACTTTGACTCTGCGCTCTACCGTGCAAGAAACGTCGCAGCGGTGCAGAACCTTGCCCGCTTCGACAAAAAGGTGCCGTGCAAGTTCGACGGCAAATGCCACGACTGCCGCAGTCCGGAGCGTGCCTGCAATGCGCTGACGGTGCTTTGGGGACCGATGTGGGACATGGAAAAGGTCGAGGTCGTACTTATAAAGGAGGAGCTGGGACTGTGATCAAAAGAGCAAGTGAGCATGAGCATGACGTGTCGAGCGCACTGTTCGGCGGCAGCGGCGACGTGATATTTGACAGGATAATCGAGACTCCGGCGGAGCTTATGGGCAAGGGACGTGTGTTCTCCGTAACCACCCTCCCCGCAGGCAGCGAGCTTGGCTGGCACGTCCACAACGGCGACTGCGAGTTCTATCACATTTTAAGCGGCAGCGCCGAGTATAACGACAACGGAACGATAACGACGCTGAATGCGGGCGACACATCCTTTACCCCCTCCGGCGAGGGTCACTCGATAAAGAACGTCTCCGATGCGCCCTGCGTATTCATTGCGCTCGTGCTGTACTGCTGAGTTTAAAACGAAAAATCCCGTACCTTTCGGTACGGGATTTTTCGTTTTACGAGTAGTTGTGAGCGTTTTTGAGTACCATTTCCTTAACCTTGAGAAGTCTGACCTTCGTCGAGTTTTCGTTCTCCTCAAGCTTCATAGAAATGTACTTGATGTTCCCCTCAAGCTCGGGGATCATAACGTACTCAAGTGCGTTGACTCTGCGGCGGGTCTTTTCGATCTCCTCCGCAAGGAGCTGCATGGTCTTTTCGACCTGCGCCAGCTCCAGCATATCCTCAAACACCCTCGCCATTATCGCCAGCGCATCGTCAAGCTCACCGCTTGTCTGCGCAAAGCCGTAGGGGTATATCTCCGAAGGATCGTCGTTTTTGGTGCGGAAGGAGTACTGCGGCACGTTAACGCTCATTATGTTTTTGAACTTCATCTCAAGCTCAACGCTCTGACGGGGGTACAGAAGCGCCTGCTCCAGCATTTCGGGACTCATTATGGAGCTTGCCACCTGAAGTGCGGCAAAGGCCTCGGTAAGTCCGTCCTCGACACGGCATCTCAGCTCCTTGTTGCGCCGAACGATGTCGAGAAACTGACGCATCAGCTCGTCACGCTTATCTTTCATAAGCTTGTGACCCCGTCTTGCGGTCTTTAAGCGGCCCTTGAGCTGCTTGAGAACCATTCTTGTGGGGGTAACGGTTGTGCCGGCCATAAAGCTTCACCCCTTATTTCATGTATTTTTCTATCAGTTCGGGCTTAATGCGTTTCAGCTCCGCTCTGGGAAGGATGGAGAGCAGCTCCCAACCGATATTCAGGGTCTCCTCTATGGAACGGTTCGTCGTGTTGCCCTGATTTACATAGCGCTTTTCAAACTCGTCGGCAAACTTTGCGAAGAGCTTGTCGTCGTCGCTCAGTGCGGCCTCACCGAGTATGGTCATAAGCTCCTTTGCGTCCTTGCCTCTGGAGTATGCGGCAAAGAGCTGGTTCATCGTTCCGGCATGGTCCTCACGGGTCTTGCCCTCGCCGATGCCCTTGTCCTTCAGACGGCTCAGCGACGGCAGAACGTCCACGGGAGGCACGATGCCCTTGCGGTGCAGCTCACGGCTGAGTATGATCTGACCCTCGGTGATGTAGCCGGTAAGGTCGGGGATGGGGTGGGTCTTGTCGTCTTCGGGCATGGTGAGAATGGGGATCATGGTGATGGAACCCTTGTGTCCCAGTCTGCGTCCCGCACGTTCGTACAGCGTTGCAAGGTCGGTGTACAGGTAGCCGGGGTAGCCGCGGCGTCCGGGTACTTCCTTCTTTGCTGCGGAGACCTCACGCAGCGCCTCAGCGTAGTTCGTGATGTCGGTGATGATGACGAGGACCTGCATATCCTTCTCGAATGCAAGGTATTCCGCAGCGGTCAGCGCCATGCGGGGGGTGGATATACGCTCGACTGCGGGGTCGTTTGCAAGGTTCGAGAATACGACGGTACGGTCAATAGCGCCGGTGCGCTTGAACTCGTTTATAAAGTATTCGCTCTCCTCGAAGGTGATGCCGACTGCGGCAAACACAACGGCGAAGCTCTCGCCGTCGCCCAGAACTCTTGCCTGTCTTGCGATCTGTGCGGCAAGGGCTGCATGGGGCAGACCGGAAGCGGAGAATATGGGGAGCTTCTGACCTCTGACGAGGGTGTTCAGTCCGTCGATGGTGGAAACGCCGGTCTGAATGAACTCTGCGGGATATGCTCTCGCAGCGGGGTTCATGGGCAGACCGTTTATATCACGGTACGCCTCGGCAAGTATCTCCGGACCGTCGTCGATGGGCTGACCCATTCCGTTAAAGACACGGCCGAGCATATCCTCGGAAACGCCCAGCTCCAGCGGGTGACCCAGAAAACGCACTCTCGACTCGGCAAGGTTTATGCCCTGTGCGGACTCGAAAAGCTGAACGACGGCTCTGTCACCGTCTACCTCAAGCACCTTGCAGCGGCGGACCTCGCCGTTGGGCAACTCAAGCTCCGCCAGCTCGTCGTAGGTGACGCCCTCAACGTGATCGACTACCATGAGGGGGCTTGCTATCTCTCTTATGGTTTTATACTCTTTAATCATGCTTCCTCACCTCCGGCAATTGCCTGAGCCAGTTCGGACTTCATCTCTGCGATTATCGCATCGAACTCCGACTCGTACTTATCTGGTGCGGTCATCTTTGCACGGCCGATCTTCTCACGGGCGGGTATTGCGAAGATGCTCTTCATATCTGCGCCCTTGGAAAGGGCCTCACGGCTCATCGCATCGTACTTAAGTATCATATCCAGCAGCCTGTACTGCTTGCCGTAGGAGGAGTATGCGTCCTCATCGACGAAGGCGTTCTGCTGCAGGAAGTCCTCACGGATCATCTTTGCGGTCTCCATGGTGAGACGGTCTGCGGGCGAAAGCGCATCCTGTCCGACAAGACGCACGATCTCCTGAAGCTCGTTCTCCTCCTGGAGTATGTGCATGGTCTTGTCTCTGTTCTCCATGTATTCGGGTCCGAACTCGGATTCGTACCATGACGAGAGGGTGTCGACGTACAGCGAATAGGAGGTCAGCCAGTTGATCGCCGGGAAGTGGCGGGCATAGGCAAGGGAGCTGTCAAGCGCCCAGAAGACCTTGACTATACGCATGGTAGCCTGAGAAACAGGCTCGGAAATGTCGCCGCCCGGAGGCGAAACGGCGCCGATCGCAGTGACCGAACCGCGGCGCTCGTCGGAGCCGAGGCACTCGACGCAACCGGCTCTTTCGTAGAACTGTGCGATACG
Organism: Clostridiales bacterium; assembly: GCA_004556755.1. Taxonomy (GTDB): domain Bacteria; phylum Bacillota; class Clostridia; order Oscillospirales; family Oscillospiraceae; genus F23-B02. Next base: position 23,694 of record SFFW01000011.1, read on the forward strand.
GGACGCAAGGTATGCGGGGTAGCCTTCCTCGCCGGGCATCTCCTCGAGTCGGCCGGACATCTCACGCAGAGCCTCCGCCCAACGGGAGGTGGAGTCCGCCAGAACCGCGACGTCGTAGCCCATATCACGGAAGTACTCCGCTATGGTGATGCCGGTGTAGATGGACGCCTCACGGGCGGCGACCGGCATATCGGAGGTGTTTGCGATAAGAACGGTCCTCTTCATCAGAGGCTCGCCGTTGCGGGGGTCGGTAAGCTCGGGGAACTCCATGAGAACGTCGGTCATCTCGTTGCCTCGCTCGCCGCAGCCGATGTAGACGACTATGTCGACGTCCGACCACTTTGCAAGCTGGTGCTGAACGACGGTCTTGCCGGAGCCGAAGGGACCGGGGACCGCAGCGGTGCCGCCCTTTGCGATGGGGAACAGGGTGTCGATTATACGCTGTCCGGAGTTCATCGGGCGGGAGGGCATATACTTGCGGGAGTAGGGTCTGTTTATTCTGACGGGCCACTTCTGCATGAGGGTCAGCTCATGCTTTTCGCCCTTGTCGTCCTCAAGCACGGCAACGCACTCGGTGACGGTGTAGCTGCCGCCGGTGATGGACACGAGTCTGCCCGAAAGCTGCGGCGGCACCATGATCTTGTGGCTTATGGCACTGGTCTCCTGAACGGTGCCGATTATGTCGCCGCCGGAGAGTCTTTCGCCGACCTCGGCGGTGGGGACGAACTCCCACTTCTTCTCACGGTTCAGTGCCGCAACGTCGGTGCCTCTGGTGATGGTGGAGCCTGCTATCGCTCTGATCTCAGGCAGAGGACGCTGGATACCGTCGTAAATATTCTCAAGCATACCGGGTCCGAGCTCGACGGACATCGGCATACCGGTCGTCTCGACGACGGCGCCGGGTCCGAGACCCGAAGTCTCCTCATAGACCTGGATCGACGCACTGTCGCCGTTCATGTTGAGGATCTCGCCGATGAGCCGCTGAGAGCCGACTCTTACGACGTCGGAGACGTTTGCGTCCGCAAGTCCCCTGGCGACCACAAGCGGGCCGGATACTTTAGTTATGGTTCCGCTCATATAAATACCTGACTTTCTTAATTATTTTCGAGAATGTTGGTACCTACCGCACGCTCAACAGCCGCGTTCAGGGCGGAAAGTCCCAAGCCCATTGAGCCCTCTCTGCCGGGGATAAGGATTATCGCCGGACTGGGGCTGTCTTTGTATTTGTCGATCTCCGCACCGAGTGCCTCGGCGAGGTTTTCCTCGACGTATATTATCGCATAGTCTTCGCTTTCCCTTGTCAGTGAGCGAAAAACCTTCTTCGCTTCGGCGGGAGACGCCACCGGGAAGGCGGCAAGTCCGAGGGCGGTAAAGCCCATGACCGTTTCCCGTCCGCCGATAACCGCAATTTTAAGCATATAATTCACGCAGCCTTTCACGGATAATGTCGGAGCCGACGCCCGAAAGCATACCTGTGAGTATCATGCGGACGGCGCACAGCTCGGTGTTCACGGCAGCGATGTACGCCGCAACGGGCGCTTCGCCGAAGGACACGAGCTTTGCCTTCTTGAGATACTCCGTGACCGCATTGTCCGCCGCAAGCTCGAAATCGGTGAGCCGTCCTCCCTCGGAGGCTGCAGCTCCCAGCACCGCTGCGTGCGCAAGCGGACCTGCGGCGTAAAGTGCGGTGAGGCTCTCGGTCGTACCGTAAGCTGCGATTATGCGGTCGCAGTCTACCTCGCCGCCGGGGATGAGTGCCTTGGAAAGGAAGTCTGCATCCTTACCCATACGGCGTGTACGCACGGCGCTGCGGAGGTTTGCCGCATCCGTCATTATGCGGACGTAGCCCACGAGGTACTCGCTTTGAAGCTCCTTTGCGGCGTTGAGAAGCTCCGCAAAATACGCTCTGTCCAAGACGAAGTCCGCATTCTGGGGATTTTCCGTGCGCATCAGCACGGACTTTGCTTCGGCGATCGCCTTGCCGAGGATCTCGGGACAGTCGGTGTAGCTGTCGTCATGTATGCACGCCTCAAGCTTTTCGGGGCTTATGCGTCCGCAGGAGCTTAAAAGATCGCTGCGGTGAGTGTTCATAGCCTCGGCCTTTAAGAGCGTCTTTGCATTGTGATAATCAAACTGCATACGGAACATGGCGACCAGCTCCTTGTCCGGCGCCATGCGCTCAAGATCGCAGAATATCTCGTCTCTGCGGTCGGAAAGCGCCTTTTGCAGCTCGGAAGCGTTCATGCCGGAGAAGTCCTCATAGCCGCACTCGACGAGCATCTTCGCAGCCTCGTCAAAGCTCTGGGCGGAGAGCATACGCTCTGCCTTGTCGGCGGTGAGCATCTTGGCTTCCTTCGCCCTCAGAAAAGCGGATAAAAACAGATAATCTTCTCTGGTGGTCTTTTTGTTAGACAATTCTCTTCCTACCTTTCCGGCATACGCCCTTTATTCAAAAAGGGTGCGGGCGACATCTGCCGTCATGGGTCCTTTAAGCGCTTCGACAAGAGCCTCGATGCTGCAATTGACCTCAACGCCGCCCTGACGGAGGATGAGACCGCCGCTTATCTCACGGCTGTCTGCGGCGAGGGTCAGTGCGGGGGTGAGACCCTTTGCTGCAAGCGCCGCATTCGCACGCTCAAGCACCGCTTTGCCGCAGCGCTCTCTGTCACGGGCGCTGAGGACGATCTCCCCGCTTCCGTCCGCTGCGGCGGAGGCGGCAAGAGAGGCAAGAAAGCCGACGTAGCTGTCTTCGGGCATATCGGCAAGACGCCGCTTTGCCATGTCGAAGGCTTCCGCAACGCAGTCCTGCTTTAAGGCAAGCACGCTCTTCTTTGCGTCCATCTCGGCGGCGCTTTTGCGGCGCTCAAGACCGCTTTCGCAGTCCTTCGTGCCGTTGCGTATAAGCTGCAAATAGCGCTCCTGCGCCTTTTTTTCGTTTTCCTTGCGTATTTCGGCGCACTTTGCTTCCGCCTCGGCAATTATCGCCTTGGCCTGTTCTCTTGCGTCCGCCTCGATACGGTCGGTGATTCTGTCAATACCGTTCATAAGATCAGTCCTTCAAAGGATATTTACGGGATCAAGCTACCTGACCGAGCAGGATGATGGAAGCCAGCATGGAGATGATGGCGTACAGCTCAACGATGGTGCAGAAAAGCATGCCCTTTGCGAAGTCGTCGGGCTTCTTTGCGAGGATGTTCATGGATGCCGCTGCGACCTTGCCCTGTGCCATGGCGGAGAACCAGCCGCCCAGTGCGATGGGCATACATGCGGACAAGACCTGCATACCGGCGGAAACGTCCATGCCGACTGCGAGCTTGCCCATTGCGATGAAGAACACGACGAAGCCGTACAGACCCTGAGTGCCGGGGAGAACCTGAAGGATCATTGCCTTACCGAACTTGGAGGGGTCTTCGGAAACGACGCCCGCTGCCGCTTCGCCTGCGATGCCGGTACCCTTTGCGGAGCCGACGCCGGAAAGTGCCGCTGCCAGTGCAGCGCCGAGAATGCCTATTGCAAGACCGCCGATTGTGTTAAGAAATCCCATTATAATTTCCTCCTGAATGTTTTAATATGTATGGTTTATATTTTGTTTAAGATTCAACGTCAACGTACTTGGTGTTGACATTCAGCGGCGTAAAGGGCTTGCCGCCGTCCTGATAGAACTTGCCGAAGAACTCAAGGCACTGAAGTCTGAGGTCGTGCGCAAAGCAGCCCAAAATGTTCAGTCCGAAGTTTATCGCATGACCTACGAGGAATATGAGTATGAATGCTATCAGCGAGAACGGTGTAACGCCGCCCTCGGAGGGCATTGCCGCCAAGGTGTTAAACACCTGACCTACGACGGAGCCTGCGAGCATGAGCGCCATGAGTCGGGAGTAGGACAGTATATCGCCGAACCAACCGGTGACGCCGTTGTATATCGCACCGCCGAGCGCCGTGAGCTTCTTTATACCCTTTTCGTTTCTGCCGGAGCCGTAAATGAGCATCAGTCCGCCGACGATGAGCAGCACCAGTCCGACGGTCTCAAGCTTCGCCATTGCGGGGACGAAATTGGGTCCGAAGTAGAAGGCAAGACCGAAGAGCAGCACCATCCATGTGCCTTCGTCCCAAACGCCGTCCATGAAATGCCCGTCTCTCGCCTTCATGTGCCAGTTGACGAACATACCCGTGAACAGGTGGATAACGCCGAGAAGCATACCGCCTATGAGTACGGTGTTCGTGTCGTTGAGCGGGTCAATGAGCGGATGCATCATAAAGCCGATGGGACACTCCTTGCCGAACATCTCGTAAACGGTGGGTATCGCATTGCTGAAGAAGCCGCCGGAGAGTATACCCATTATAAATGTGGAGATACCGCATTCGAGCATCAGTCCGAAGAAATACTTTCTTCCGCCCTTGGGTCTCGATTTCTTTATCGCCGTCAGCGCAAAGAGTATCATTATGAGACCGTAGCCCATGTCTGCCATCATGATGCCGTAGAACAGTATAAAGAACACGGACATGACGGGGTTGGGGTCAATGCTGCCGTAAGCCGGCAGGCTGTACATATTGGTCGCCATGTTCAGCGGCTCGGTAAATTCGTTGTTGCGGAGCTGTACCGGAACGTAGGGGTACTCGGACTCCTCCGGCTCCTCAAGCTCCCATGCGCAGTCGAAGTTTGCCAAACAGTCGGCAAGCGCCTTTTCCTCCGGGGCGGTGAGCCATCCGGACAGGCACAGAACGCTGTCCGTGCCGACAAGTCTCGCCTCGGCATCCGCCTTTGCGATCTTGACGTTCATGCGGTCAAGGCAGAGCTTGAAGTTTTCCCTCTGCGGAGCGTAGGAGCGCACCTCCTTTTCCGCAGTCTCCTTCTGCTCACGGCAGTCGGAAAGCTTTTCTTTGAGCGACGCAATGTTTTCCGCCGCCGTGCCTTTAAGGGTGCCGAGACTGCTGAGGGTAAACCCTGCCGCGCGAAGCACTTCGAGTGCGTCGTCGCACTCCTCCTTTAAGCACACGAGGCAGACATAGCGCTGCTCCTTGTCCGAGGAGACCTCAAAAAGCTCGCTCTCCGGCGCTGCGTCACGCAGAGCGCCGCCGATCTCGGAACCGTCCGCCTCCGCAGGCAGCATACCCAAGAACACCGAGGTGCGCTTTGTTCCCGACGTCTCCAGCGGGAGATCAAGGTTCCTCCACGGCTCAAGCTGCTCACACAGTCCCCGCAAACGGCTTTCCTCTGCGGCGATGCTGCGCAGCTTTGCCTCAAGCTCCAAGAGATGCTCCGCATCCGCAAGACGGGCATTGAGATCGTCCTCGTCGAAGAAGTCCTTCTTATCGACGACGGGCCGCATCGCAAAGAGCGCCGTTTTGACGGGAGCGTACCTGTCAAGCAGCTTGAGCGCCGAGTCGAACTTTGAAAGCTCCGAGCGGTACTCCGTCGAAGCGCTGCTCTCCTCTCTGAGATAGGGCGCAAACTCCTCCGAGTTCATAAGCTCGGCGTTGTCGTCTATCTGCACGCAGCCGAGAAGCTGCAGCGAGCGCAGCAGCTCTTCCTTCTGCTCTCTGACCACCATAAGCCGGAGCTTTTTCATTTTTACAATGGCCATCAGGCATTCACGATCCTTTCAACGATGAGTGCCGCAGCCTTCTCCATGCGGCCTTCGGCTTTCGCCTTTAAAACTGCTTTTTTCGTCTCTGCGGCGGAAGCGGTCTCCTCCATGGCTTCACGGGCAAGGACCTCGGACTTTGTGTCCAGCTCGCTAAGCTCTCTGCGGGCCTTGTCCTCCGCTTCGCTGCGGTCAAGCTCGCCCTTCGCCTCGGTGTCGGCGATCATGCGTTTCGCCTCCGCCTCCGCTTCGGCAACGATTTTTTTCGCCTTCTCCTCCGCTGCTTTAACGTTATTTATCGACTCAAATGACATCTGCACACCCCCTTGCTAAGCTTGTCAGTTTGTTGGTTATTTGTCACAAAAAGCCCTGTATTTTCTCTGAAATAATAGCAAATAACACATTGAGTTTCAAGGCTTTTTTGCTCGTTATACTTGACAAATAATTTGCAATTGTATGATATGAAAGTATTCTTTTTGCATTGTCTATGCTTTTCCCTTGAAAACGCTGAATAGTCTGTTTCTTAACATATGTTAAGAATGTATTAAGTTATTTATATGTCAGTTTTTCCGCTGCCTTCACTTGGCTGAAAGCCCTTGAGTTAGCGTACATTTTTGGCGTTGATGCTCGTTACCATACATTTTTAAATTTTACACACATTTCGCTTGCCAAATCGGATATTAGCAATTATAATGTCAAAGGAATATTTCAAATTCTGAAATCATTTTACCGTCTCGGAGGTATATATCATGTCCAACGGCAATTACAGGCGTCGCTTAGGCGGCCGTGCAGACGGCAGACGTATCCGCACACTTACCGGCTTTGCAAACTTTATACCCTACATCATGCCCTCTCGCTGCGATTCTCTGAATTACTACGAGCAGAGCTTTGAAATCACCAACGCCGACAGATGGTTCCGCAAGCAGCGTATCTCCGGCTACAAGGGCATAGGTGCGCTTCATCTGTTCATTGCGGCATACATTAGGGCAATCGCCTCTCTCCCCGCCCTCAACCGCTTCGTCGTGGGCAGACACATCTATCTGCACAACGAGATTGAGATCGTTATGACCGTAAAGCGTGCGCTGACGGTCGATGCGACCGAAACGACGATAAAGGTCGCCTTCGCACCCACGGACACCATCTTTGACGTATATAACAAGATGAACGCCGCCATCGACGAGGTAAAATCCTCCGACGACGCAAACGGTACCGAGAATTTTGCAAATCTGTTCGCAAAGCTGCCACGCCCCATAATTCGCTTTGCGATCGGCTGCCTAAGGCTCGGCGACTACCTCGGTCTGCTGCCCAAATCACTGCTCGACGTCAGCCCCTTCCACGGCTCCATGATAATAACCGACCTCGGCTCGCTCGGCATCGGACCCATATACCATCACATCTACAATTTCGGTACGCTTCCCGTGTTTATCTCCTTCGGAGCAAAGCGCCATGTGTACGAGCTTGACCGTCACGGCAAGCCCGTCGAGCGCAAGTACATAGACGGCAAATTTGTCATGGACGAGCGCATAGTCGACGGTCACTATTACGCCTCGGTGTTCAAGGTCATAAACAAGCTCATCGCAAACCCTGCACTGCTTGAGGTCCCGCCCGAAGTCGTAAACGAGGACATCCCCTGAAACAACAGATAAAAAAACTGCAATTCCGATCGGAATTGCAGTTTTTTCATCTTTTCATCAGCGCTTCAAGGTAGTCGTAGGGTACGCAAAGCTCGCCATGCTCGCCGGAGCCCATCGAGATGTGCGGCTTGTGGCTGCCGTGCCAATCGCTGCCGCCGGTCGGGCAAAGTCCGTAGTCGGCCGCAAGCTTTAAAAGTCTCTGCACCGTCTCCTCACCGTAGCCCGAATAGCGGCACTCAAGTCCGCACACTCCGACGCTCACCGCCTTCTCCAGCAGCTCGGTCATTCCCTCGTCGGAGAGTTTGTACTGCAAGGGGTGTGCGATAACGGGTCTGCCCCCGGCAGCGATTATCAGCTCTGCGCCCTCCTCAAGGCTCAGAAAATGCCTGCGGACGTAGTACTTCCTGCCCGGATCGAGAAAGCGGTTAAAGGCGTCCTTCACGCTTTCGGCGATGCCCGCCTCCACAAGGCACAGCGCAAAATGCGGTCTGCCGATGACGGAGCCGGGGTGCCGCCGCTCAAGCTCGGCGACGTCGATCTCGATGCCGTCGTCCGACAGAAGCTTCGCCATTTTGACGTTGCGCTCGTGGCGGTCACGCACGATGCGGTCAAGGACGGACGCAAGCCCCCTGTCGTCGGGATCGACGCCGTAGCCGAGCATATGCACCTCGGAGCCGTGCCAGCCGCAGCCCAGCTCGATGCCGGAAACGACCTCCACTCCGCACTTTTCGCCCTCTGCCTTTGCCCTTTTGACTCCGGCGGCGGTGTCGTGATCGGTCACGGCGATCGCCGCAAGCCCCAATGACTTTGCAAGGCACACCGCCGCCTCCGGGGTCTCGGAGCCGTCGGAAATGTCGGTATGGGTATGCAGGTCTATCTTTTTCAAGGTCTTATCACTTCCATGATCTTCTCTGCTTCGGCGTATATCCTCTCAGGCTCGTCGCCGATGAAGTATTCGCCGTTTTCGTACAGGATCTTTCCGTTCACCATTGTGAGACGGATATTGTCTTTTGAGCCGGAATACACAATATTTTTGGCTATGTTGTTAAACGGATGCATATTCGGCTTGTGCATATTGATCACAGTGAGATCGGCTTTTTTGCCGACGGCAACGGCGTTGCAGTCGTAAAGCCCCATCGCCTCGGCGCCGCCGACGCAGGCCGCCTTCAGTATTTCCAGTGCATCGACCGCCGCGGCGTCGCACTCCTTGTACTTGCCCAGCACCGCCGCAAGATACATCTCACGGAACATATCGAGTGCATTGTTGCTGCCTGCACCGTCAGTGCCGATCGCAAGGCGCACGCCACGTCTCAAAAACTCGGCTGCGGGAGCGATGCCGCTTGCAAGCTTGAGATTCGAGGCGGGATTCAGCACCGCAAAAAGTCCCCTGCCTGCAAAAATGTCAATGTCCTCGTCGCTCATCCACACACAGTGGAAGCCGCCGCCGCCGTAGTTGAACATCCCCATGCCGTCGAGCAGCTTTGCGGGCGTCACGCCCCAGCGCTCGATGCAGCCCTGCACCTCCGCCTTCGTTTCGGCAAGGTGCGTGAACACGGGCGCACGGTATTTGTCTGCCAGCTCTGCGACGAATTCAAGCCGCTCCTTCGAGGTGGTGTACTCGCCGTGGAAGCCGAGGCGGTAGGATATAAGCTCATGCATACCGTTGTATCTGAGGAACTTGCCCTCAAGGTCACGGTAGTTTTTGTCAAAGTCGTTCATGTCGCCGCACAGCACGGTGCGGAAGCCGGAGTCGATGTTTGCTTTGATGTAGCTGTCGTTGTGGAAATACATATCGAAGCTTGCGGTTATTCCGCTGCTTAGGTATTCCATGATCGCAAGCTTTGCCATAACGTAGGCAGCGTCACCGTCGAGCTTTGCCTCGTTCGGCCACACCTGCTCATTGAGCCACTTGTCAAGGGGCATATCGTCCGCAAGGGAACGCAGAAAGGTCATACACGAATGAGTGTGCGCATTTTTGAAGCCCGGCATGAGCAGGTCCCCGTCAAGATCTATCTCCCGCTCAAATGTCGGAAGCTCCTGAGGGCATTTGCCGACGTGACAAATGCTTCCGCCGTCCACCCAGACCTCGCCGTCATTTACGGTGACGGCGCCGTCGGAAAAACACAGGATTCTGCCATTAAAAAATCTTATCATTTGTATGACCTCTCTTTATTTAAATTTTGTTATTGCCAAAACTCCTTGCCGCCGAATCTACGGACTATCTCGCCCCTTAGCTGAAGCATAGCCGTGTAGCTCGGCAGAAGATAAATTTTACGCTCCTCGTCGGAGAGTATATCCGGCAGCAGCTCGGCGGGCGCCGTCTCGAATTTAAGTCCCGCCTTTTCGGCACGCATGACGAGTGCGTCCGCCGCCTCGCCGGAAAGAATGATGCGCTCGGCTTTCACCCGGCGCTCAAGCGACTCAAAGTCTGCGTCATCGAGCCACGAAAGATCCCTGCCGTCTCCGGCACGGGCGTTTTGAATGAAAACGACCGTTTTCGGGGATCGGTCGAGGGCAAGCAAGCTCAGCGTTCTGTTGACGGCGGCGGCGTTTTTGACGAGTATCATCTCCGCCCCGGTGTTTCCCAGCGTAAGCTTTTCCATTCTTCCGAAGCCGCAGCCGAAGCTCTCCGCCCCGCTTTGCACCGCTTCCGCCGACACGCCGGCGCTCAGTGCGGCGGTCACCGCCCCCGCAGCGTTATATGCGTTGTGCAGGCCCGGCAGAGCGGGCTTTATCCAAAAGCTCCTGCCGCAAGCGCAAAGGCTCAGCCCTTCTCCTTCGATGTAATCGTCGGCGGTAAGCCACGGTGCGGGTCTTTTAAGACCGCAGCGCATACAGCGGTAATCGCCGAGATTTGCATAGCTCACAAAGCGGTAGGAAAGCCTTGCTCCGCAGCGGGGGCATTCGCCGCTCTCGCCGCTGTCGGTGCTTTTCTTCGTCCCGCTCCGAAAGCCGAAAAAGCGGCATTCGTTCGGTGTTTGCGCTGCAAACATCGCCGCAAAGGGCGAGTCGGCATTGGCGCAAAGCAGCGTTTTCGGGCTTTTTATAAGCCCCGCCTTTATCGCCTCAAACGGCGCTGCGACACTGCCGTAGCGGTCCATCTGATCCTTAAACAGATTCGTCACCAAAAGCACCGCCGGTCGTATCTCGCCGAGGACGGTCCTTGCCGCCGCTTCGTCGCACTCGATGACCGCCGTGCGCTTTTTCGGCCGCCCGAACAGGCTCAGATTCAGTATAAGCTCCGTCGCTATGCCCTTTCGGAGATTTGCGCCCGAACGGTTCAAGAGAACGTCCTCCCCGTCGTCGGAGAGCATTTTCTCAAGCATACGGCAGCTCGTCGTCTTGCCGTTTGTCCCCGTGACGGCGATAATGCGCACGCCCTCGGCGGCAAGGCTCAGTATGCCCGGATAAATTTTAAGCGCCAGCGCACCGGGCAGTGCGGTGGCTCCCCTTTTTATCAGCCGTAAAATTCCGTGCGTGGTCCGACAGACCACGCACGCAATAAACGCCCGAAGCTTCAATGATACCTTTCACCTCAGTCTGCGGATTTGCGGGCGTGCCTGCCCAATTTACTCTACCGTAACGGACTTTGCGAGGTTTCTGGGTTTGTCAATATCGCAGCCTCGGAGCAGTGCCACATAGTAAGCGAAAAGCTGAAGCGGCACAACGCCCAGCGAGGGCTGGAATATCGTATGTGTATTGGGAACGGCAATGACGTTCCCCACGGTCTTGCGCATTTCGGCGGCATGGCTCTCGGTCGTGACCGCAAGCACGTCGGCTCCTCTCGCCTGCACCTCGACGACGTTGCTCATCGCCTTGTCGAACAGTGCGGAGTAGGTGCCGAGAGCGACGACGAGGGTGCCGTCCTCGATAAGTGAGATGGTGCCGTGCTTGAGTTCGCCGGAAGCGTATGCCTCGGAGTGTATGTAGCTTATCTCCTTGAGCTTCAGGGAACCCTCAAGTCCCATGGCGTAGTCCAGATTCCTGCCTATGAAGAACACGGAATCGTGGTTAAAGTAGTTGGACGCAAAGTGCTTTATGTCCTCGGTGTTTTCAAGCATCTGCTCCATCTTCGCGGGCAGGCGCAGCAGCTCGTTCATGATGCAGGCGTACTCCTCCTGCGACACGGTGCCGAGTATGTCGCCGAAGTACAGACCCAGCATATTGAGCAGCACGAGCTGAGTGCTGTAAGCCTTCGTGGTCGCAACGGCGATCTCCGGTCCCGCCCATGTGTACAGCACGTCGTCTGACTCTCTTGCGATGGAGCTGCCGACCACGTTCACGATGGACAGGATGTGAGCGCCGAGCGCCTTCGCCTCACGCAGAGCCGCCATTGTGTCAAGCGTCTCACCCGACTGGCTTATCACGATGACAAGGGAGCGGGGATCGACGAGCGGGTCGCAGTAGCGGAATTCCGACGCAAGGCAGACCTCGACCGGCTTTCTGAGCATACGCTCAAGGTTGTACTTGCCCACCACACCGACATGATATGAGGAGCCGCACGCCACTATGTATATTTTATTGATGGAGCTTATATAATCTGCGTCGATCTTGAGATCCTCGAAGAACACCCTATTGTCCTTTATGCGGCTGAACGCCGTTTTGCGGATGGCTTCGGGCTGCTCCATGATCTCCTTAAGCATGAAGTGGGCATAGCCGCCCTTCTCGGCTGCGGAAACGTCCCAGTCGATGGTGTGATGCTCCTTAGTGATGGGCTGCTCAAGTGAATTGTAAAACTCGACGCCGTCCTTGGACACGACGGCGACCTCACCGTCCTCCATGTAGGAAACATCCCTCGTGTGCTTGATGATCGCCGTAACGTCGCTCGCTATGAAGTTGCAGCCCTCGCCGTAGCCTATGAGCAGGGGCGCATCCTTTCTTGCGGCGATGAAATGCTCCGGCTCGTCGGCGCAGAGGATGCCGAGAGCGTAAGCGCCCTCGATGCGGCGCAGGACTCTGAACACCGCCTCAAGGCAGCTTCCGCACTCCTCGTAGTAGTAGGCGATAAGCTGCGTCACGACCTCGGTGTCCGTCTCGGAGCGGAACTCATAGCCCTTGGAGCGCAGGAAGTCCCGCAGCTCGACATAGTTTTCGATTATTCCGTTATGCACGACGGCGATCTTGCCGTTGCCGCTCAGATGCGGGTGAGCGTTTATATCGTTCGGCTCGCCGTGGGTCGCCCAACGGGTGTGCCCGATGCCGATCGTACCCTCGACGCTTTTGCCGCCGTTTATAATGTCGCTCAGGACCTTGAGCCTGCCCTTGGATTTTTTGACCTGAAGCTCTCTTTCCCCGGACAGCACGGCGATGCCGGCAGAGTCGTAGCCTCTGTACTCAAGCCGCTGAAGCCCGTCGAGCAATATGGGAGCCGCCTGCTCTGTGCCTATAAAGCCAACTATTCCGCACATAATTGCAATTCCTTTCGGATCATATTTCAATTTAATGTATGGGTGCAAAGAGTATATTCCTACCCATATTAAAATGATTATATCACCTTTTGCCGATTAAGCAACAAATTTTCCGTTTTTTCTCTACCGCAATAAGAACAGTGGATTTTTCGGCGGCGTTATAGTATAATTTCAACATATTACTGCGGAGGTGCGCCGTGTACAAGCTTATGATAGTAGAGGACGACCGAGGTATTGCGGAGGCCGTCAAGAAGCAGGCGGAGAGCTGGGGTCTTGAGGCTCTTGCGGTGAGCGACTTTTCGGGCGTTATGGACGAGTTTGCCCGCTTTGAGCCGCACATCGTCCTGCTCGACATTTCCCTGCCCTTTTATAACGGCTACCACTGGTGCGGTGAGATACGCAAGGTCTCGAAGGTCCCGGTCATATTCATATCCTCCGCCTCGGACAACATGAACATCATCATGGCGATGAACATGGGCGCCGACGATTTTATAGCAAAGCCCTTTGACCAAAGCGTACTTATCGCAAAGATCATGGCGCTGCTCCGCCGAAGCTACGACTTTGCGCCGTCGAAGAATATACTTACGCACAAGGGCGCTGTCTTAGACCCCGGCGCAGGTGTTTTGAATTACGACGGCGAGCGCATCGAGCTAACGAAAAACGAGTCCCGCATTCTGCTCTGCCTTATGGAGAGTAAGGGACAGACGGTGAGCCGTGAGCGGCTCATGGAGCGCCTGTGGGAGACCGACTCCTTCGTTGACGAGAACACCCTGACCGTGAACGTGAACCGTCTGCGCAAAAAGCTTGACAAGGCGGGGCTTTCCGGCTTTATCACCACAAAGTTCGGCGTCGGCTATATGATCGAGTGAGAGGAGCCCGCAATGAAGCTATTCCTTAAATATCTGCGACAGCACCGCTTGGGCTTAGCCGCATATTTCGTATTCTCGGCGATCTTCGCCTTTTCGTTTTATTTGTATGCTCTGCCGCTTGCCGCCGTTTTGTACCCTGCGGCGCTGTGCCTGCTTTTGGGCGTCGGCGTCGTTATCGCCGATTTTCTGCGTATGCGCAAAAGGCACCTTCAGCTTGCGGGACTTGCAAATGCGGGAGCGGAGCTTTTAAGCTCGCTGCCGGAGCCTGTGGGCATAGAGAGCGCCGACTATCAAAACATCATCGCCGCACTTCGCAGCGAATGTGCCTCCCTGCGCTCGGATTACGACGGCCGTGTTCGTGACATGAACGAATACTACACCCTGTGGGTGCATCAGATAAAGACGCCCATCGCCTCGATGCGTCTGGCGCTCAGGAGCGAGGACAGCCCGCTTTCACGCAGACTGTTTTCCGACCTCCTGCGCATTGAGCAGTACGTTGAGATGGTCATGGTCTACCTGCGTCTCGACGCCGACGCCGGAGACTATGTGTTCCGTGAGTGCGAGCTTGACGACATTATAAAGCGCTCGCTGCGCCGCTTCTCGTCCGAGTTTATCGACCGTAGGCTGTCGCTGAGCTTTGAGCCGTCCATGCTCAAGATCGTCACCGACGAAAAGTGGCTCGGCTTCGTTTTGGACCAGCTTCTGTCGAACGCACTCAAGTACACGCAGAGCGGCGGCATCGCCGTGTATCTTTCGGAGGGGCATATCCTCTGCATAAAGGACAGCGGCATCGGCATTGCGCCGGAGGATCTGCCGCTTGTGTTCCAAAAGGGCTACACGGGCTGCAACGGCAGAACGGATATGCGTGCAAGCGGCATCGGGCTTTACCTTTGCGGCAAGGTGTGCAAAAACCTCGGCATCGGTATAAGCGCCGAGTCCGAGGTCGGAAGCGGAACGGTTTTAAAGCTCGACATGAGCCAGCACAGGGTAGCTTGATTTTAAATCTTACAACAATGTTAGATTTGACGGGAGAAATGTAAGCCGATTCGATGGAACACATTTCTCCCTCGTCGTATAATGAGGGCGAAATCCAAAGGAGGAAGCAAAATGAGTATTCTTGAAGTTAACGGACTTAAAAAGGTTTATTCCACCCGTCTGGGCGGAAACAAGGTCGAAGCCCTCAAAAATGTCAATTTCAGCGTCGAAGAAGGCGAATACGTTGCCATAATGGGTGAATCCGGCTCCGGCAAGACCACTCTTCTCAACATACTTGCGGCCTTGGACAAGCCCACCGCAGGCAGCGTAAAGCTCGACGGCATGGAGCTTTTCGACATACGGGAAAGCGACATTGCGCAGTTTCGCCGTGACAAGCTCGGCTTTGTGTTTCAGGAGTTCAATCTCCTTGACACCTTCACGGTCGAGGACAACATCTTTCTGCCCCTCGTTCTTGCGGGCAAGAGCTACGACGAGATGCGCACCCGTATGATCCCCGTCGCAAAGCGCCTCGGCATCGGCGAGATACTCAAGAAGTACCCCTACGAGATCTCCGGCGGTCAGAAGCAGCGTGCTGCGGTCGCAAGAGCGATCATAACAAACCCCCGCATCGTGCTTGCGGACGAGCCTACGGGTGCGCTCGACTCAAGATCGACCGACGAGCTGCTCAAGCTCTTTGACGAGCTGAACCGTTCGGGTCAGACCGTTTTGATGGTCACTCACTCCGTCAAGGCGGCAAGCACCGCAAGCCGGGTTCTTTTTATAAAAGACGGCGAGGTGTACCATCAGATCTACCGTGGCGAAAGCAGCAGCCAGCAGCTTTATCAGAAGATCTCCGACACGCTCACCATGCTTGCGACAGGCGGTGACCGCAAATGAAAAAGCTCCTGTACCCCCGTCTTGCGTGGCAGAGTATGCGCAAGAACGGTCGGCTTTATAAGCCCTACATCCTGACCTGCATCGGCATGGTCGCCGTGTTCTTCATTCTTTTCTCGCTCTCCGAGTCCGAGGTCATCGCCTCCATGCCGAGAGGCAGCGGGGCGGCGATGGCCGTGATGGCTCTGGGCTCATGGGTCCTCGGCATCTTCTCTCTCATATTCCTGTTTTACACCAACTCCTTTCTTATCCGCCGTAGGAACCGTGAGTTCGGACTCTATAACGTTCTCGGCATGGGCAAGCGCAACATCGCAAGGATCCTGCTGTGGGAAAACCTCATCATTGCGGCTCTCTCCCTCGCTGCCGGACTTTTCCTCGGCATTGCGCTTTCAAAGCTCTCCGAGCTCGGTCTTTTAAAGCTCATAAACGCAGATGCGACCTTAGGCTTTTCCGTCTCCCTGCACTCGGTCGCGGTCACCGCCGCCCTCTTTGCGGTGATCTTCGCATTGCAGTATATAAGCTCGCTGTTTAAGATCAGCATCTCAAAGCCCGTCGAGCTGCTGCGCAGTGAAAACGCCGGCGAAAAGCCCCCCAAGGGAAACGTCCTTTTGGGCGTTTTAGGCATCGCTCTTTTGGGCGGAGCCTACTACCTCTCCGTCTCTATAGAGCAGCCCCTCACGGCGCTTTCCCTGTTCTTTGTCGCCGTCATCATGGTCATTGTCGGCAGCTACCTTGTGTTCATCTCCGGCTCCGTGCTGCTCTGCCGTCTGCTGCAGAAGAACAAGCGCTACTATTATAACAAGCGCCACTTCGTCTCGGTCTCCGGCATGGCGTACCGCATGAAGCGCAACGGTGCGGGACTTGCGTCCATATGCATCCTCGTCACCATGGTGCTTGTCATGATCTCCTCCACCTCCTGCCTGTACTTCGGTGCGGACGACTCCCTCAATACGCTCTACCCCAGAGACGTGAACCTGAGCTTCCTCTTTGACGAGAAGACCTCCTCCGTCGTCGACGAGGAGATCGCAAATATTCGCCGGAGCATCGACGAAATATGCGCCGACGCCGGAATGTCTAACCCCATCAGCATACGCACCGCAAGCGCCTCCGGACTTCTCCGTGACGGCAACATCACGACCGACCCCACCAATGTCGATAACCTCGACCTCACCGTCGACTACGACGACGTCGTGAACGTCGAATTCATACCGCTGTCCGACTACAACGAGGCGACGGGTGAAAACCGCAAGCTGAGTTCCGGCGAAGCGCTCGTGTACGGTATGCGCATCGACTACGATTTCGACACCCTCTCCATCGACGGCAGCCGCCCTCTGCGTGTTGTCGATACGCTCGACGACTTCCCGCAGTACGGCGGTCAAAACGTCACCTACGTCGTTCCGACCGTGTTCGTCGTCATCCCCGACTTCCTCGACTACTGCACCGAGGTGCTGACCGATATAAACGACGCCGACGGCAAGCTCTATGTGCGTTGGTACTACAGCTTCGACACGGAGCTTTCCGGTGACGAGGAGGATGTTCTCTTTGAGAAGCTTCTTGACGGTCTCTCCCTTGATCTCTCAAGCGCAGTCAATATTGACTATGACTGCATATCCTTCAACATCGCGTCGAGGGATTCCAACAGACAGGACTTCTTTGAGGCCTTCGGCAGCCTGCTGTTCCTCGGAATAATGCTCAGCCTCGTGTTCACGCTTGCGGCGGTGCTTATCATCTACTACAAGCAGATCTGCGAGGGCTATGAGGACAGACGCCGCTACGAGATCATGCAGAGCGTCGGCATGACGAAGCAGGAGATACGAAAGAGCATAAACTCTCAGCTTCTCACGGTGTTCTTCCTACCGCTCCTTTTTGCAGGGCTGCACCTCAGCTTCGCCTTCCCGTTTATAAACAAGATACTGCTCATGTTCAACTTCAATAACCTCGGACTTCTCATCGGGGTGACCGCACTGAGCTTTGTCCTGTTCGCCCTGCTGTACACCGTCGTGTACCGCATGACCGGCAACGCATATTACAAGATCGTCAGCGAAAAGGACGACCGCAATTAAGCGCAAAAAGCTCCCGCAAAGCGGGAGCTTTTCGTTTGACATCCGGGACTTTGCGTGATAAGCTGTACTTGCTTAACAAAAACAGACGGGAGTGACAAGCATGGATTACAATGAAATTTTAACCGCCGCACGGGGATTGGTCGGACCCTACTGCAAAGCCTGTCCCGTATGCAACGGCAGAGCCTGCGGCAATATGATGCCCGGTCCCGGCAGCAAGCTGCCCGGCAACACCGCCGCAAGGAACTTCGACAAGTGGCAGGACATTTTTGTAAACATGGACACGCTCTGCCCCGTTTCCGAGCCGAACACCGATTTTGAGCTTTTCGGAAAGCACTTCAAAGCGCCCGTGTTCGTAGCTCCGCTCGGCGCCGTGAATATGCACTACGGTGACAAGCACAACGACATAAGCTACAACCGCATACTCATCAAGGCTGCGGCGGAGTACGGCATCTGCGCCCTCACGGGCGACGGCGTCGATCCCACCGTCATGGAAAACGCAGCCGTCGATATTGACGCCGCCGGCGGTATCGGCATCCCGACCATAAAGCCGTGGAACCGTGAGTTTGTGTTTGAGAAGCTCACAAAGCTCAAGGAGAAAAACGTCTTTGCCGCAGCAATGGACGTTGACGGCGCAGGGCTGCCCTTCTTAAAGGCCATGAACCCGAACGCCGGTTCAAAGTCCGTTGCCGAGCTTTCCGAGATAATCGCATTTGCAGAAAAGCCCTTCATCGTCAAGGGCATAATGACCCCGAAGGGCGCACTCAAGGCCGTGGAAGCGGGCGCTTCGGCGATCGTCGTATCGAACCACGGCGGCAGAGTTCAGGGCTGCACCCCCGCAACGGCGGAGGTCCTGCCGCAGATAGCCGACGCCGTCGGCGGCAAGGTGAAGATATTCGTTGACGGCGGCATACGCAGCGGCGTCGACGTGTTCAAGGCGCTCGCACTCGGAGCCGACGCCGTGCTTATCGGACGCCCCGTCGTTCCGTTTATCTACGCCGCCGGAGCCGAGGGCCTCAAGGTCTACATGGACAGGATAGTTTCCCAGCTCCGTGATACCATGACCATGTGCGGCACCCCCACCCTCTCCGACATCGGCAGAGATAACGTTTTCATCGCAAAATAAGCAAAGCCAAAACACCGTGTCTCACCGAGACACGGTGTTTTATCGTATCAGGCTCATTGCGCCGAGCAGCAGCGCAAGCAGCGCAAAGCCGACGGCGGAGAAAAGGGCAAAGAAGCGTCCCGCCTTTTCAGGCTCATGGCGGGTGTATTCACGGAAGGTGATAAGCCCCGCAAGCGAGGCTATGAGCGTACCCGTTCCGCCGATGTTCACGCCGACGAGCAGCGAGGCGTAGTCCTCGGTAAAGCGGCTCAGAAGAATGGCTGCCGGCACGTTGCTTATAAGCTGGCTCGTCAGCGCCGAAACCGCCATGACCCCGTGCGAGAGGAGAGACGCAAACAGCGTATGCACCGCCTCGATGCGGGCAAGGTTTCCCGAGAACACGAAGAACGCCGCAAAAGTACCCAAAAGCCCCCAGTCAAGCCCCACTATTGCACGGCGGTCAAGGACGAGCAGCACCGCAAGCGTCACCGCAGCGCCGATCGCATACGGCACGGCACGCAGCACCATTGCGACCGCAAGGCAGAAAAGCGCCGCATACACCGCCGTGCGGAGCGGCTCTATGCGCACCGTTGTATCGGGAACGCTAAGCTTCGTTTTCGGAAACAGCAGGCAGCCTGCGAGTATGAGCGCCGTCGAGATCAGAAACGGCGGCAGCATTATCGAAACGAAATCCCCTGTCCCTATGCCGTAATAGCTGTACAGATAAAGGTTTTGCGGGTTGCCGAAGGGCGTTATCATGCCGCTCAGATTAGCGCCGCAGTTTTGCAGCACAAAAAGCAGCGGGACGTGCTTTCTCTGCCCCGTGCAGTCAAGCACGAACCAGCCGAGCGGCAGAAAGGTCAGCAGCGCCGTGTCGTTTGTGAGCAGCATGGAAGCCGCCATCGTTATGATAACGAGCGCCGTGCAGACGCTTCTCACGCTGCCGAAGCTGCGCACGAGACGCTGCGACAGCGCCGCAAATATGTTCATGTCACGCAGTGCGCCGACTACCGCAAGCACGCAGAACAGGCAGCACAGCGTTTTCATGTCGAAGTAGCCGAGGTATTCACCGTCCGGGGGAACGAAGAATGCGGTCACGCCTGCCGCCAAAACCGCCGCAGCAAGCATTGCGTTTGACCTGCACCACGACAAAATACGCATCCTTCTCCCTCCTTTCCGAACGACTGCAACGATACCACAAAGTTCCCCTCCCCGCAAGCTCTTTTTTGCGGCAAAAACGGCTCTCCGCCAATGCGGAGAGCCGTTTTTCCGTTTACCGTCAGCTTATGGGGAACACCTCAAGCTCAATGTCGCCGAGAGCAGGTTTGCGTTGAACACCGACTGCGCTATCGTTGCCGGAGCCATGACCTGAAGCGATGCCGTCACGCAGCGTATGATATAAAACGGCAAAAGCCGGAAGCCAAAAGGCTTCCGGCTTTTGCCGTTTATTTTTCAGGGCCGTTAAAGAAAGTAAAACTTAGCCGATTCCTCCCGATATTTTTCGGGAATATCGCCGATATTCCAGCCATTTGCGGTGCTTTCGATAAACAGATAGCGATGACCGTTCAGCTCATAATAGCTGCCTGCATTGTAGTCGTCCGTGGTCTTGACCGCCACGGCAAGATGCTGCGGAAGATGCATCAGTGCCACCTCGTAGCCCAGCTCCTTTAAGATCGCCGCCAGCAGGATACTGCTGTCCTCGCAATCGCCCTGACGCTCATAGATCGTCTCGATAGGATACTTGGGGTACTCGTCCTCCCCGGTCGACTCGATGTCGTACTTGTACTCGATGACGCTCTGAACGAAGTTTACCGCTTCCCTTGCGACCTCGGCGTCCGAATAGGAGAGGCTGTCGCCTATCTCCTGAAGGCAGTCGGCGATCTGCGCTGCAAGCGCCTCGTTGTTCGGGTCATTTGCGTATTTGACGAAATCTTTGACCTCATAGTAGCGGTCAAGCTTTTTGTAATAGCCGTACATATTGCTGTCGACCGTCAGATTGATCCACAGCATATTACGGCTGTCCTGAGATTCCCACTCAAAACGCAGGGTCTCATAATTGGGATCCGTACCCGCATAGTTCGGTATTCGGCTGTCGGTGTATGTACGCCCATCCTCTGTGTCGTCGGGCAATGAAGTCTCCCGGACATCGCTTTCGTTCGGGTCCGACAAAATAAACTGTGTGCTTTTGGGCTTGTCATCCGACACCGAACGACGTGAGGGCTTATCTTCGCCATTAAATATGCATATCAAAACCGCCGCTATGACGAGAAAAACAAGCCAACCGGATTTTGATCCCTTGGGTTTGCCGCCGTCTGTGTTTGTGCTCATACGATCTCCCCTTCCATAGATTATAATATACCGCCGAAACGGAAAAATGTAAAGAACGAAGATTTTTGTCAAGCCTCCCCACACCGGGCAAACCCGGCCGTTCCGCAAAATGCAGCACCGGCGCCTTGAAACAGTCTATGTACAGCAAAAAGGCAAGCATCGGTTTTTCCCGATGCTTGCCTTTTTTATTCGCTATATCAACTTATTACGCCCTGCTTTTCATCACGGCACGCATACGCAGGCTGTGGTCGAGTATGCTCTTGCGCAGGCGCAGATTCTTGGGCGTGACCTCAAGAAGCTCGTCGTCGGCGAGGAACTCAAGGCACTGCTCAAGGCTCATTTGCTTGGGCGGGACAAGGCGCAGCGCCTCGTCGGAGCCGGAGGCTCTCGTATTCGTGAGGTGCTTCGTGCGGCACACGTTCACCGCAATGTCCTCGTTCTTCGGACACACGCCCACGACCATGCCGCCGTAGACCTTGGTGCCGGGGCTTATGAACATGGAGCCTCGCTCCTGTGCGTTCCAAATGCCGTATGCGACCGCTTCGCCGGTCTCAAACGCTACGAGCGAACCCGTGCTGCGGCGGCTGACGTCGCCCTTGTACGGCTCGTACTTCTCAAACACGGACGCCATGATGCCCTCGCCCTTGGTGTCGGTCAAAAACTCGTTGCGGTAGCCGAACAGACCTCTCGACGGAACGAGATAGGTAAGCTTCACACGGTTGCCGACGGGCAGCATCTCAAGGAACTCGCCCTTGCGGGAGCCGAGCTTTTCCATGACGGAACCCATGTAGTCGGAGGGGACGTCGGCGACTACTCGCTCGATAGGCTCGCACTTTACGCCGTCGATCTCCTGATACAGCACACGGGGAGGCGAGACCTGGAACTCATAGCCCTCACGGCGCATCGTCTCGATGAGAATGGACAGGCTCATTTCGCCTCTGCCGGCGACGTTGAAGGAGTCGGTGGAGTCTTCGACGTCGGTCACACGCAGTGACACGTCCTTGAGCGTCTCACGCATGAGGCGGTCACGGATCTGCCTTGAGGTGACGAACTTGCCCTCACGCCCGGCAAATGGGCTGTCGTTTACGGAGAAGGTCATTTCAAGGGTGGGGGCGGAGATCTTGACGAAGCTCAGCGGCTCCGCAAAGCCCTTTGCGCAGATGGTGTCGCCGATGGTCACATCGCCGATGCCGCTCATGGCGATGATGTTGCCGGCGCTCGCCTCCGTTACCGGGACCTTGTTCAGCCCGTCAAACTCGTAGAGCGACACAGCCTTCGCCTTCATCGGGGTGGCGGCGGGGTGATGGTAGTTTACGACCTCGATCTCCTGATTCTGACGGATGATGCCCCGTTCGATGCGTCCGATGGCGATACGTCCGACATACTCGTTGTAGTCGACGCTGGAGACGAGCATCTGGAAGGGAGAGTCAAAGTCCTGTTCGGGTGCGGGAATGTATTCGAGGATCGTCTCGAAAAGCGGCTTGAGGTCGGTGCCCGGCACTTCGGGGCTGTAGCTTGCGGTGCCCTGTCTGCCGGAGCAGAAAAGCATGGGGGAGTCAAGCTGCTCGTCGGTCGCATCAAGGTCCATCAGAAGCTCAAGCACCTCGTCCACGACCTCGTGTATACGCTGGTCGGGGCGGTCGATCTTGTTCACGACGACGATGACACGGTGACCCAGCTCAAGCGCCCTCGACAGGACGAAGCGGGTCTGCGGCATGGGACCCTCCGCCGCATCGACGAGAAGGATGACGCCGTTTACCATCTTGAGAATACGCTCGACCTCTCCGCCGAAGTCGGCATGTCCCGGCGTATCGACGATGTTTATTTTGGTATCGCCGTACTGCACGGCGGTGTTCTTTGCCATGATGGTTATGCCGCGCTCACGCTCAAGGTCGTTCGAGTCCATGACTCTTTCGACGATCTCCTGATTTTCCCTGTAAACGCCGCTCTGCTTGAGCATTTGGTCAACGAGAGTGGTCTTGCCGTGGTCAACGTGAGCGATGATTGCTACGTTTCTGAGCTTGTTCATAAATACAACTCCCTTTAAGGTTGTGTGGTTATGTAAGGATGCCTGCGAGCCTTCGCAGTGCAGATTCAACACGAAAATTTATTTTAACACCGCTTTTCCGAAATTACAACACTTTTTATATGATTATAATGTAAAAGCATTGACCGAGCCTTAGGTTCGGTCAATGCTGCTTTTTCGGGTTCAGCTTTCCATCTGCTTGCCCAAAAACAATGCGACTGTCTGCGCAAGCTTGTACTCCACGTCGGAGGCGGGAGGGCTGCTGCGGGGGCTGACAAACAGAACGCAGCCCATGATGTCGCCCTCGGATATGACCGGGGCTGCAACGGAAATGCAGTAGCGCTCATCGGAGTCGGACAAGGCGATGCAGCTTCCACCGTCCTGACGGAAGGTGCTGCGGTTTTCCATTATGCGCTCAAGCTCCGGGCTTATGCGCTTGTCGAGAAGCTCACGCCTTGCCCCGCCCGACACGGCGATGACGGCGTCACGGTCGCAGACGGCGGCGATGGCGTTGGTGGACTTGTGCAGGCTGTCGCATATCTGAGCGGCGAAATCGCCCAGCTCGCCGATGGGGGAGTATTTTTTGAAGATGACTTCCCCGTCCTTGTCGGTGAAGATCTCCAGCGGGTCGCCGTTGCTGATAACATTGTCAGTTTTCGGAGCATCGACGAACATTTTCAGCTCTTTCGGCGGCCTGTTAGCCGATTCCTGAACAACGACCGCGTCTTCCGGCAGCTCGTCGGAGTCGCATACACCGCAGCACAGAAGTGCCTGAACATCGCTCTTGAGCTTCACCTCAATGGCGTCGTCAAAGACCGTGATGCGCTCGATAATGAGGTGTAAATCGTCCTGCGAAATGCTCTCCGCGTTAAGGATTCGGTCAAAGACTTCAATGACCGTCTTTGCCGTGCGGTTTGCCTGAATGACCGTGTTGCGCCTATCCCCGCTCATGCGAAGCTGATTTTTCACCCCGGCGATCTGACATACAAGGTCATGCTCCAGCGCGTCATAGGTTTCCTCAATGATGTCCGTATTTTCGGGATCACGCAGGCAGTCCCGGAGCTTTTGCGCCTTGACCGCTTTCAGCTCCTTCTGGAGCCGTGCGAGCTGATCCTCAAGGCTGACGGAGGTGTCTTTTGTTTCGGTGAGAAGTGCTTCTTCCTCGGTGATGGATTTTTGCAGGTAGTCCATCATCCCGGCGGCATTGTCGCGCACCTGCCGGATGGCGTGCTTGACGGCGGAATCGAGGCAGGAAACTTTCGTGTGATGACTGGTGCAGCCGTTTAAGCCCCGTCGGTGATACGCCCCGCAGACATAGGCAGGCCGCAGATCGGCTCGGCTCATGGAAAACATCGGACTGCCGCAGCTCCCGCAGTACAGCAGTCCGGAATAGGCGTTTTCGTATTTTTTAACACCGCGGTAGTTGGAGCGGGTGCGCTGTGTGCGAAGCTCACGGGTGATGGCGAAAGTGCGTGCGTCCACAATGGCCTCGTGGTTGTTCTCAAAGACCCGGTGTTCGGATTCGTCCTTTTTGACATCCGCACCGTTGATGGTCTTGCGGGCGTACTTGCCCTGCCTGAGCGTACCAATATAGAAATCGTTATCGAGGATGCCCTGCACGGTGACGATACTCCATGTGTCACGGGCTTGGAGCTTGGTGTCCTCGCCCTTCGACTTTTTCCATGCGATCTCATTCATGTGCGGCGTGGGGATGTGCTGATCGGTCAGCCAGTTTGCAATGCGTTTATAGCCCCAGCCGGAGTTGTAGAGTTCAAACACTTTCCGCACGATCTCTGCCGCCGGCCCGTCCACCTCAAACGCCATCGTCTTGGAATTCGTGATGCGGTAGCCGTAGGGAACAGAGCAGATCCACTTGCCGTCCGCCTGTCTGCGCTTGATGACGCTGCGCACCTTTTTGGAGGTGTCCGTGACGGGCATCTCGTTCATGAAAAAGTATATCTGAATACGGAGCCAATCGTCGTTGGTGGGGTAGTCAATGCTGTCACCGATGGCGATGATGCGTATTCCCGCGTCGCGGAGCGTTTCAAGCTCCACAAGGCCGTAGCTGTTGCGACGGGAAAAACGAGACAGATCTTTGACAATGAGAATGTCATACTTGTGCGACAGCATCTTGGAGCGCATGACCTGGTACTGCTCGCGCTGAGAAAAGGTGTAGCCGGAGCGGTCACGGTCAACGTACAGATCAAGCGTACTGCCGGGGAAATACTCCCGGACATAGTCCTCAATGATGGCTTTTTGATTTTCGATGGAAGTGTTGTCCCGGTCTTCCTCAAGGTCAACGGAAATTCGCGTGTAGCCGCAGATGGAAAAAGTCTCTTTCATAGTCGTTTCACCTCGCTCCATGTTGGCATACTTTCGGGATGATATCAAGTAAAAAAAGCTGGAAATCCGGGGACTTTTTGCCTTACTGCGCGGCAGCCGGACGGTTCATTTTTCGTCTTGTGTGGCACAGCAGAGCGGCGGTGTTTTCCTGTAAATTGCCGTCGCCGGAGCGGTAGATGACAGGTTGATACTTCATGCTCTTATACTGTGCAATAACCGGGTGGAGCGCCGCCATGACAGCCGCATCGTCGTTCTCCTCCGCCGACAGCCAGATGGCAAGAAGCCGGTCTTTTTCATCGGTGTATATTCTCATATTGCCTCCTTTGGAATGTGTTTCTTATATTGTTTCCTGAATTTTGCGTGAATAAACAAAGACCGTCCTTCCCGGAGGGGAGGGGCGGTCATGATCTCTACAGCTTTCGCCTTCGGACAACGGCGCGGAGTCTCGCACATGAAATCGGGAAATCAAGTGCAGGTATGTCCGCGCTTTCAAGTTTTCAAGGATGACATGCGCAAATCTGAGCGGGCGTGGTTTTCTGTGACATAGTACCCTCCTATTATCATTTTTCTGACAGCGTCAGTGGGCAGAACACCCTTGACACGCAAGTAAAAACAGCTACTGTTACATGTACGCTAAGTGTAACTGTAACGCTATCTGTAACGGAGGCCGGGAAAGTGTCTTGGGATTTGCTATATGAATGGCAGTCATCGGCTGA
>SFFW01000012.1 GCA_004556755.1 Clostridiales bacterium
AAAGGATGTACCCGATGAAAAGACCGCAGGCAAGAAAGCTCGTCAGGCGCACACGGTCGTCAACGGTAATGAACATGGTGAACACGATGCAGAAGATCGAGAATGCCGCTGCGATCGCCATAACGACATACTTCGGCACGCCCTCCCAAATACGGGTGTTCGACTCCCTGTCATACTGTTTCATCACCGCATCGACGTCTGCGGCTATGCTCTCGGCGCTCTGTTCGGTGCCGGAGGAGTTTTCGGCAAAGAGGTCGGCGTCTGGCGTCTTGCTCTTGTTCTTTTTAAATAGGGACATGGTTCTACGTTCCTTTCGTGGGATACTTTAGCCGCCTTAAAAGCTGCGGCTCCCGCAGGGGAGCCGTAGCTTCGTTTCGCATTATTACATTAAGCCGGCGTTAATTACTTGGTCTTAACGTCAATGCCGTTTTCGCTGAAGAACTTTGCTGCACCGTCGTGGAAAGGAACCGCAATGCCCTCGGTTGCGAAGGTGAGGTCAAGCTCTGCGCCCTTTGCGTGGAGTGCGGTGATGGCATCCTTGTTGTCGAAGATGGACTTCACGATGTTGTATGCGCACTCGTCGGTCAGGTTTGCGGAGCAAATGAGGGTCGCCTTTACGGTGACGGTCTGAGTGTCAACGTCAAGACCGTCGTAGGTGCCTGCAGGGATGGTGTAGGATGCGTAGTAGGGGCAATCCTTGAGCAGCTTCTCCATATGCTCGTCATCGATGGAGATGAGGTTTATATTCTTTGCGGATGCGAGGGTCGCAACTGCGGGAGTCGGTGCGCCGGCGCAGAGGAAGGCTGCGTCGATCTTGCCGTCCTGCACGCTCTCGGTGGAGGCGTCGAAGGACTGGTATACGGGGTTGATGTCATCGAGGGTCATGCCGTAAGCGGCGAGAACGTCGATGGTGTTGTAGTAGGTGCCGGAGCCCTGGTCACCGACGCAGACGGACTTGCCCTTGAGGTCGGCAACGCTCTTGATGCTGGGGTCGATGGTCACGATCTGAACGGTCTCTGCGTACAGTGCGCACAGAACACGGAAGTTGTCGAGCTTTCCGCTTTCCGCAAAGCTGTTGGTACCTTCAAAGGCGTAGGTCATAACGTCGGACTGGACGGTAGCAAGCTGGTAAACTGCGCCCATGCTCTCAAGGTTTGCGGCGGAGCCGCCGGTGGTGACTGCGGTCATGGAAATGTCGAGGTCCCCGCCGACTACCTGGCAGAGGATGCCGCCGAATGCGTAATAGGTTCCTGCGGGGCCGCCGGTGCCCATGGAGAGTCCCTTGGAGCCGTCGACCGTCTTCTCGTCGGTATTATTATTGATCTTTTCGCCGATGGTGCCGTCACAGGCACACAGTGCGAATACCATCATAACCGCCAGAAGCATGGCAATTATTCTTTTCATGTCATAATCCTCCTGTGATTGTTTTGCATAATTAATTTTGAAAAATTTCATTTCAATAAATTCAACATGATGGATTATACACCCCTTTAACGCCTTTTTCAATAGTAAAAATGAAATTTTTTAAATCCAAAGCTGCAAAAATTTTCACAAGCTACTTTAACGGCGCAAATGAAATGTGTATTCTTGCAGGATATGGTGAATATTTTGCAAGTTTATTCAATATCTTGATTTTTTCCGACTCGAAAACTTGCAAGATGAATTTTCGCCTCCCGTCAGCTTAACTAATTTTTGCTCCGTATTTTGTGCGGTTTTCTACACCGCTTCTGTCGAAAATGCTTGCAATGCGCTGCATTAAGTGCTATATTGTTTCCATGTCAAATACAGTTGTTTTTATCTGACGGACACTACTTGAAAGGCGGACTTACAATATGAAAATTGCATTGCTGGGCTGCGGCGTAGTCGGCGGCGGCGTTTTGGAGATCATCGACAAGCGCTGCGACATGGAGCTTAAATACGTTCTCGTGCGCAGGGCAAAGCCCGAACTCGGCGACCGTGCCGTGAACGACTTTAACATTATTATAAATGATAAGGAGATCGACACCGTGGTCGAGGCGATGGGCGGGCTTTCCCCCGCATACGAGTACGCCTGCGCCGCAATGCGTGCGGGCAAGAACTTCGTCACCGCAAACAAGCACCTTGTCGCACATTATTATAAAGAGCTTGTCTCCCTTGCAAAGGAAAACGGCGTTGCCTTCCGCTGCACCCCGGCGGTCGGCGGCGGAATACCGTGGCTCGTGAACCTTGAGCGTGTCCTGCGCTGCGATGCGGTAAGCTCTGTTTCCGGCATAATGAACGGCACGACGAACTACATCCTCGATGCCATGCACAAAAACGGCGCCTCCTTTGCGGACGTTTTGGCGGAGGCTCAGCGTCTCGGCTACGCCGAGGCGGACCCCGCCGCCGACATCGACGGGCTTGACATTCAGCGCAAGTGCGTCATCTCCGCAAACGTCGCCTTCGGCGTCGTACTCGGTGAGGAGGACGTCCCCGTGTTCGGCATCCGCAGCATCGGCTCCTGCGACATCGCAGCCGCCGAGAGCTTGGGGCGCATCTGCAAAATGCTCGCCTTCGGGAAATCGCTCCCCGGCGGCATTGCGGCATACGTCGAGCCGTGCTTCGTGAAAAGCGGAGAGCCGGAGGCGGCGGTCTCGGCAAACCGCAACCTCATCTCCTTCGAGACGGAGCTTACCGGCAAGGAGTGCTTTTACGGTCAGGGTGCCGGAAAGTACCCCACCGCCTACAATGCGGTTCAGGACTGCATCGACATTCTCTCCGGTGTGAAGAGCTTTTACACCGACGGCTTTGTTCCCGCACACAGCGACAACTCCCTTGAGGAACACCCCTACTACGTCCGCTTTGCCGGCTGCGACGAGTGGCTGGAGGAGGTCTCCGAGAGAAGCTGCGGCGAGGGCGTTATAACAAAGCCCCTGCCCGTTTCGGTGATGCACGCATGGGCAAAAAAGGCAAAGGAGGCGGACGCCGGTCTGTTCTTTGCGGGACTGGTGTGAGACTATGCTGAAGGTTGCAAAATTCGGCGGCTCCTCGATGGCGGACGCCGGACAGTATAAAAAGGTGAGGGACATCGTTCTCTCCGACCCCGCCCGCAGCGTTATCGTCGTTTCGGCGGCGGGCAAGCGCTTTGTGGGCGACCACAAGCTCACCGATCTTTTGTATCTCTGCCATGCGCACATCCGCTACGGCGTCGATTGCAGCCCCGTGTTCGACATGATAGCCGAGCGCTACCGTGAGATATGCCGTGAGCTTGAGCTTAAAACGGACATCGAGGCGGAGCTTTCCGCCCTGCGGGAGGAGCTGTCCGGCGGCATAAGTCAGGATCGTCTCGTGTCGAGGGGCGAATACTTTTCGGCAAGGCTTTTGGCGGATTACCTCGGCTTTGAGTTTCTCGACGCCGCCGATTGGCTGCACTTTTCCTTTGACGGCAGCATCGACAAGCAGCGCTCGTACACGGAGCTGCGGCGCCTTGCCGAGGGCAGGCGTGTCGTCATCCCCGGCTTTTACGGGGTGATGCCCGACGGCAGCATCAAGGTACTCAGCCGGGGCGGAAGCGACGTGAGCGGAGCCTTGGCTGCGGCGGCACTCGACGCCGACGTCTACGAAAACTGGACGGACGTGTCCGGCATTCTCATGGCGGACCCCCGCATCGTCGAAAACCCCGACACCATATCACGCATCACATACAGTGAACTGCGGGAGCTGAGCTACATGGGAGCGCAGGTGCTGCACGAGGGTGCGGTGTTCCCCGTGCGGGAAAAGAACATCCCGCTGAACATCCGCAACACAAATGACCCCTTGCACCCCGGCACCGTCATCATGGAGAAATTCCCAGACGACGAGCAGTCGGAGCGCTTCATAACCGGCATCGCCGGACGGCGGCACTTCACGATAATAACCGTGTCGAAGGCGGGGCTTAGCTCCGAGATCGGCTCTCTGCGCAAGATACTTGAGCTTTTCGAGCGCCACGGGGTCTGCGTCGAGTACACGCCCTCCGGCATCGACACCGTCTCCTTGGTGGTGTCGGCGGAAAGCGTTTCCTCCTGCCTGTATGCGCTCGTGGGCGAGGTGCAGAAGGCGCTCTCGCCGGACGGCATACAGATAACCGACGGCATATCCGTCGTTGCGGCGGTCGGCAGAAAGATGGCGTATAAGCCCGGCTCGTCGGGCAGACTGTTTGCCGCACTCGGAAAAAGCGGCATAAACATAAGAATGATTTCTCAGGGACCTGAGGAGCTGAATATAATAGTCGGTGTAAACGACGACGATTTTGAAAAGACCGTCAGAGTCCTGTATCACAGCTTTGTAAAGTGAGGTTAAAAAATGAAAAAGTACAGCATCGGTATTCTCGGCGCAAGCGGCGCCGTCGGCAGAGAGATGATGAAGATACTCATCGAGCGCAGCTTCCCCGTTGCGGAGCTTCGCCCGCTGGCAAGTGCGGCATCCGCCGGCAAAACGCTCGACTTCGGCGGAAAAGAGGTCGTCATAAAGGAGGCTTGCGCCGAAAACTTTAAGGGGCTTGACATCATCCTCGGCGCAGCGGAAAACGACATAGCCGAAAGATTCATCGACGACATCAAGGCGTCGGGTGCGGTATTCATCGACAACTCCAGCGCCTTCCGTCTCTGCCCCGACGTGCCGCTGGTCGTCCCCGAAATCAATGCGGACGACATCAAGCTGCACAAGGGCGTCATCGCAAACCCCAACTGCACCACCGTCATTTCCTGCACTGCGGTAAACGCACTGAACGCACTTTCGCCCATCGAGAGCATGGTCGTGTCGTCGTATCAGGCGGTGTCGGGAGCAGGCATCGGAGGTCCGAAAGAGCTTTTCGGCGAGGTCGAGGCGCTGCAGAAGGGCGAGGAATACGCCCCCAAGGTCTTTGCATACCAGATAGCCTACAACGTCATACCGCAGATCGGCGGCGAGGAGTTTTCCGGCTACACCTCGGAGGAGATGAAGCTCCAGAACGAGGGTCGGCGCATCATGCATCTGCCGGAGCTTAAGGTGAGCTGCACCTGCGTCAGAGTCCCCGTCGTGCGCAGCCACAGCGTTTCGATACGTCTGAAGTTCAAGGAAAAGGTGAGCGTCGAGGCGGCAAGAAAGGCGATAGAAGCCGCTCCCGGCTGCCGCCTGTGCGACGATCTCGGCGCCGGTATCTATCCCATGCCGCTTGACACGAGCGATCAGGACCTCGTGTTCGTCGGCAGGATAAGAGAGGACCTCACCGACGAAAAGGGTCTGTGCCTGTGGTGCTGCGGCGATCAGGTGCGCAAGGGTGCGGCGACCAACGCCGTGCAGATAGCCGAAAAGCTCATAGAGCTGTGATAAGACGATCCCTCCGGGTACTTACCCGGGGGGATTATACATTGTGTGTAAAATTGCAGTACAAAAAGCCGCAATTTTGTTTTGCATATCCTCTTTTCTTTTTCCCGTGTATTTGATATAATTCCAATGATAATATCGGCTAAGTTGACGGGAGTCGAACCTCTGCCGCCTGTCAGCGCACCCTTTCGGTTATTTCCGACTTTTTTGCCTTGATGGGCGTCAGCCCATCTTCATCAAAGAAAGCCGAAAATTCCTCGAAAAGCACTGCCGACAGGTGCTTTGCAGTTTTGCCGGAGCGGATTTTTGTTCGGGCAAGGCAAAGCCCGCAGGGAATACTTGACGTATTGTCAAGGGCTTTAACGCAGCACGGGCGGAAATCCGCCCGTCAAAACCGACAGAGGTTCAACTCCCGTCAGCTTACAATCAAATACAGAGAAATACAGAGAGGAAGATTTAAATTGATCTCACATGGCAAAGAAATTAAGGTTTTCGCAGGCAGCTCCAATCCCAAGCTTGTAGACGACATTTGCAGGTATCTCTTTAAGAACGTCGGCGACTGCGACTGCGCAAGCTTCGCAGACGGCGAATGCTCCATTTCCGTAAAGGAGCCGGTCAGAGGTGCGGACGTTTTCATCGTTCAGTCCACCTGCAAGCCCGTCAACGACAACCTCATGGAGCTGCTCGTCATGATCGACGCAATGCGCAGAGCCTCCGCAGGACGCATAACCGCAGTCATCCCCTATTTCGGCTACGCCCGCCAGGATCGCAAGGCAAAGAGCCGTGATCCCATCTCCGCAAAGCTCGTCGCAAACCTTATCACCGCCGCAGGTGCGGACAGAGTCCTCACCATGGATCTTCACGCCGCCCAGATTCAGGGCTTCTTCGACATCCCCGTTGACAATCTCTTCGGCGCTCCTCTCTTTGTAAAGCACTATGCCGACATCTTCGGCAAAAACAACGAAGACGTCGTGGTCGTATCTCCCGACGTCGGCAGCACCGCCCGTGCGAGAAGCTTCGCAATGAAGCTCGGCGTCAACATGGCCATCGTGGACAAGCGCCGTCAGAAGGCAAACCACTCCGAGGTCATGAACATAATCGGCTCGGTGGAGGGCAAGACCTGCATCATGCTTGACGACATGGTCGATACCGCCGGCTCCCTCTGCGGTGCGGCAAAGGCGATCGTCGAGATCGGCGGAGCTAAGGAAGTCTACGCCTGTGCAAGCCACGGCGTCCTCTCCGGTCCCGCCATCGACAGGCTCAACGCAAGCTGCATAAAGGAGCTGCTCCTTCTCGACACCATCCCCTATCCCACCGGCAAGCCGGAGTGCGGCATAATCAAGTACCAGTCCGTCGCTCCCCTGTTTGCCGAGGCGATCAGGAGAATTTACGAGGAGGCCTCCATTTCCAATCTGTTTGACTGATATTCGAGGACAAGTGATGTTTGACAAATTCCGCAGCAGAGGCGGGGTATCATGGATAGTCGTATTCCTCGGCAATCCGGGACCCAAATACCGTGACACCCGCCACAACGCCGGCTTCATGGCGGCGGACGCCATGGAGAAAAAGCTGGGCGTCTCCATAAATAAGCTGCGCTTCAAGGCGCTCACGGCGCAAGCAACGCTCGGCGGCGAAAAGGTGCTGCTGCTCAAGCCCCAGACCTATATGAATCTTTCGGGCGAGTCCGTTTCTCCCGCCGCCGCCTTCTACAAGGTGCCGCCGGAGCATATCATCGTCGTGTCGGACGAGGTGTCTCTGCCCATCGGCAAGCTGCGTATCAGGAAAAGCGGCTCCGCCGGCGGTCACAACGGGCTTAAAAACATCATCGCCATGCTCGGAACCGACGCTTTTCCCCGCATCCGCATGGGTGTGGGTGCGCCGCCGCACGCAGATTACGATATGGCGGATTGGGTGCTTTCGTCGTTTAAGAACCAGGACGCAGACGATATGCGCTCTCTTGCCGTGCGTGTGTGCGATGCCGTTGAGTGCTATATCGCAGAAGGCCCCGACCGTGCAATGAACAAGTTTAACTGAGAAGCTTAACGGGGGCAGCGTATTGCTCCCGTTTTTTAAAGGGAAAGGATGATACAACATGAAAAAAAGCTGCATCGCCATGCTGCTGGCGGGCGGACAGGGTTCGAGACTGTATGCGCTGACGCAGAACGTCGCAAAGCCCAATATGCCCTTCGGCGGCAAATACCGCATAATCGACTTCCCGCTCTCAAACTGCGCAAACTCCGGCATCGACACCGTCGGCGTGCTTACGCAGTACCGCCCCTTACAGCTCAACAGTTACATCGGCGGCGGTCAGCCTTGGGATCTTGACTCTGCCGACGGCGGCGTTTTCATTCTGCCTCCCTACCAGACTGCGGGCGAAAACGGCTCGTGGTTCTCCGGCACCGCAAACGCCATCTATCAGAACATCGGCTTTATCGAAATGTACGATCCCGACAACGTTCTCATCCTCTCCGGCGACCACATCTACAAGATGGACTACTCCGATATGCTGCGTGAGCATACCGAGAGCGGCGCCGCCTGTACCATCGCCGTGCTTCAGGTGTCCATGGACGAGGCGTCCCGCTTCGGCATCATGAACATCGGCGGCGACGGATACATAAACGAGTTCGAGGAAAAGCCCAAAAAGCCGAAAAGCAATCTGGCTTCCATGGGCATATACATATTTAACTGGAAGAAGCTGCGTGAGTACCTCATCGCAGACGAAAACGACCCCGCCTCCGACAAGGACTTCGGCAAGAACATCATCCCCAATATGCTGCGAAACGGTGAAAAGCTCTGGCCCTACCGCTTCGACGGCTACTGGCGTGACGTCGGCACGATAACGAGTCTGTGGGACTCAAACATGGATATGCTCTCGAACACCCTCATCGACCTTTACGACCCAAAGTGGCCCATCCGTTCGAGAGGCTCCGTGTGTCCGCCCCACTTTGCGGGTGAGAACGCAAGCATCGTCCACTCCATCGTGACCGAGGGCTGCGTCATCGAGGGCAAGGTCGAAAACTCCGTGCTGTCAAGCTCCGCCACGGTCGCTCCCGGCGCAAGCGTGCTGTACAGCGTGCTGATGCCCGGTGCGCAGGTGCGTGAGGGCGCCGTCGTCGAGTACGCCATCATCGGCGAAAACACCGTCGTCGGCAAGGGCGCACACATAGGTCAGGCTCCCGACGGAAGCGAGGCTTGGGGCGTTGCGACCTGCGGTCCGAACATAAACATACGAGACGGCGCATCCGTTCCGGCGGGCGCCATGATCTACACGTCCGAGGAGGTTTGAGCCATGTCCGATTTTCACGGTATCATTTACGCCTACGGCGCTACGGTGGAGCTGGGCGAGCTTGTCCGCCGCCGCACCGCCGCCTCCATGCCCTTCTGCGGCAGGTACAGACTTATCGACTTTGCGCTGTCGTCCATGATGAACGCCGGCATCCACAACGTCGGCGTTATCATGCAGCGTGACTATCAGTCGCTGCTCGACCACATCGGCAGCGGCAAGGACTGGGACATGGGCCGCAAGATAGGCGGTCTGCGTATGCTCCCGCCCTTCGGTCTGCCCGAATACCACAAGGGCGACTACACCGGCACCATCGAGGCACTAAATGCCGTCTCCACATACATCGACGACATTAAAGAGGACAATATAATAATGATGCACGGCAACACCGCAGCGAATCTCGACCTTGCGGACATCTGCCGCAGCCACATTGAGTCCGGTGCGGAGATCACGGCGATATGCACTCGCCTTGACCCCGATTACCGCCATCACCGCTACGACCCCGACGAAAACGGCTTTGCCGACGGCATCATCTACAATCAGACCGGCTCCGGCAAGGGCTTTGCCTCGCTTGAGGCGTATGTCATTTCAAAGTCTCTGCTCACAAGGCTCATGGCGGACTGTGCCGCAAACAACAGCTATCACTTCCACCGTGACGCTCTTGCGTACTACCTCGGTCAGGGCGGCAGGATACACGTCTATGTTCACGAAAGCTACGCCCGGCGTATTATGAGTACGGATGCATATTTCCGTGCAAACATGGATATGCTCGACCCGGAAAAGCGCAATGCGCTCTTCCCCAAGGACCGCCCCGTGCGCTCGAAAAGCTCCGTGGACGTCAGCACCTACTACGGCGAAAACGCCAAGGTCAGTCGCTCCCTCGTTGCGGACGGCTGCCGCATAGAGGGTGAGCTTAAAAACTGCATCGTCTTTTCCGACGTGCGCATCAAAAAGGGTGCAAAGCTCCGTGACTGCATCGTAATGCGTGGTGCGGAGATCGGAGAAAACGTCATCCTCGGCAACGTCATCGCCGACAAAAACGTAAGGCTCTCCGCCGATCAGACCCTGATGGGAAGCGAAAGGCTCCCCATCGTCATCCCAAAAAACAGCAGCATTTAAGGTGAATTTATGACAAATCAGATTTCTCGCGATGAGGTGCGCTCTGCCATTGAGGATAAGCTCTGTGCGCACTTCGGAGTAACAAGCAAAAACGCAACGGACGATCAGGTGTTTCGTGCAAGCGCCATCGTCATCCGTGAGATCATGAGCCGCCTCCTCGCATTCGAGGAGGAAAAGACCCCCGACCGTGAGGTGCATTACCTGTCCATGGAGTTTCTGATGGGCAGGAGCCTGATGAAAAACGCCTTCAACCTCGGCATTTCCGAGGCGCTCACGGGGGCGCTGTCCGACCTCGGCAGAAATGCGTCGGACATCTTTGAGGAGGAAAACGACGCAGGACTCGGCAACGGCGGTCTCGGACGTCTTGCCGCCTGCTACATGGACTCCATGGCGACGCTCGGCATCCCCGCAACGGGCTACTCCATCTGCTACGAGCTCGGCATCTTCCGCCAGAAGATCGTTGACGGCAAGCAGACCGAGGTCGCAGACGACTGGCGCAAGAGCGCCGAGAGCTGGCTTATTCCCCGCAACGAGGATGCGGTCGAGGTGCGCTTCGGCGGTCACATCAGCTCGTACTGGGACGGCTTCGGGCGCTACCACGCCGAGCATCAGGGCTACACCACCGTGACGGCGGTGCCGAGGGATATGCTCATTGCGGGCTATGGCGGCAATCGCATAAACACACTCCGCCTGTGGGACGCAAGAAGCACCAACGCACTCGATATGTACCTGTTCTCCGAAGGCGAGTACGTTAAGAGCATGGAGCAGCGCACCATGAGCGAGGTCATCACGAAGGTACTCTACCCCGCCGACGACCACATCGAGGGAAAGCAGCTCCGCTTAAAGCAGCAGTATTTCTTCGTATCGGCGACCGCTCAGACCATCGTTAAAAAGCACGTCGAGCGCTGGGGCGATATCCGCAGCTTTGCAAAACACCACGTCATTCAGATAAACGACACCCACCCGACCCTCGTCATCCCCGAACTCATGCGGATAATGATGGACGAATACGGTCTCGGCTGGGACGAGGCGTGGAGCATCGTAAGCTCCGCCGTGGCGTACACAAACCACACCGTTATGAGCGAGGCGCTCGAAAAGTGGCCGCAGTCGCTCGTGCAGAGCCTGCTTCCGAGAATATGGGAGATCCTGTGCGAGATAAACCGCCGCTGGTGCGAGCTTCTGATCTCCCGCTTCGGCAGCGGCGAAAAGACGGGGCGCAACCTCATAATCCGGGACGGCTGCGTGCATATGGCAAACCTCTGCCTTGCGACCTGCTTTAAGGTAAACGGCGTCTCCGCCCTGCACGGCGAGATACTTCGCAACGACCTGTTCCGTGACGTGTGCGAGCTTTATCCGGAGCGCTTCACCTACGTCACCAACGGCATCGACCACCGCCGCTGGCTTGCGCAGATAAACCCCCGCCTGCACCGTCTCGTGACCGATCTTTTGGGCAGCGACGACTACCTCACCGAGCCGGAAAAGCTCATACGGCTGAAGGACTTTGCCGCAGAGCCTGAGGTGCAGCGCCGTGTGATCGAGATAAAGCGGCAAAATAGGCACGACTTTGCCGCATTTGCACTTAAAAACGACGGCTTCGTGCTGAACACGGACGCCGTTATCGACGTTCAGGTAAAGCGTCTGCACGAGTACAAGCGCCAGCTCATGTGCGCCATGCTCATAACCTCGCTCATGCAGCGCATACACGACGATCCCAATGCGGAATTTCTGCCCCGCAGCTTCGTGTTCGGAGCAAAAGCGGCGGCGGGCTACCACACCGCAAAGCGCATAATCGAGCTTATCTGCTCGCTTGCAAACGAGATAAACTCCGACCCCCTGTGCCGTGATAAGCTTCAGGTGTACTTCATGGAGAACTACCGTGTCTCCGCAGCTGAGGCGCTCATGCCGGCGGCCTGCGTTTCGGAGCAGATCTCGACTGCGGGCAAGGAGGCCTCCGGCACCGGCAACATGAAGCTCATGCTAAACGGTGCGGTCACGATCGGCACTCTCGACGGCGCAAACGTTGAGATGTACGAGCGCCTCGGCGACGAGAATATGTTCCTGTTCGGTCTCCGTGCGCACGAGGTCGAAGCACTCAAGGCTTCCGGCTACGACCCCGGCGCCATCGTGCGCAGCGACAGGGAGATCGCCGACATTCTCGACCGCTTCAGCCGCGGATTCTCCGACGGCAAAAGCTACGCCGACCTTGCGTCGGGTCTCAGCTACGGCGACCCGTATATGCTGATTGCCGACTTCCGCAGCTACGCCGACACCCACCGCAGAATGTACGATGTCATTGCCGACGACGGGAGCTTTGCCCGCCTGTCTCTTACAAATACTGCGGAAAGCGGCATATTCGCCGCCGACCGTGCGATAAGGGAGTATTCCGAAAGCATATGGAAAATAAAACCGTGATCGTAATCGGCGCCGTAAATATGGACATTTGCGGCAGACCGGCAAAGCCCCTCGTTGAGGGGGATTCAAACCCCGGCAGCATAAGCATGAGTCCCGGCGGTGTCGGGCGCAACATTGCGCACAATCTGAGCCTTTTGGGGCTTAACGTCAAGTTCATTGCGGCGGTCGGGACGGACACCTTCGGCGAGGGCATCATACAGAGCTGCCGTGAGTTGGGCTTTGATATGCATCTGTGCCGCAGGATCCGAGGGGGACACACCTCCTGCTACCTGTACATCACCGACGAAAAGGGCGAGATGCGGCTCGCTGTCTGCGACACCGACATCGCCGGAAGCATAACGCCGGAGTATCTGTACTCCTGCTTAAACGAGATAAACCGTGCCGACGCAGTGGTCGTGGACGCAAATCTCACGGAGGAGACGCTGCGTTGGATAGGCCAGCACGTCACCGCACCCCTGTACGCCGACCCCGTTTCCACCGCTAAGGCAAATCGCCTAAAGCCCCTGCTTCCGTACCTTTACGCCTTTAAGCCGAACGCCATCGAAGCGATGAGCATGACGGGCGAAAGCACCTCCCTGCGTGCGGCGGAAGCGCTCATGGCGCAGGGCGTGAAGCGCATTTTCGTCTCGCTCGGCTCTGACGGCATCGTTGCCGCCGAGGGCGGTTCCGTCATAAAGCTGCCATGCATCAAAACCGAGATCGTCAACACGACCGGCTGCGGCGATGCGGCGACCGCCGCCATCGTCTGGGCGGGCGTACACGGCGCAGACCTCGACGAAAGCGCCGAGGCTGCGATGAAGGCGGCGACGCTGACGCTGCAATGCGCCGAGGCGGTAAACCCCGACCTCTGCGAGGAGCTTATACAGTAAACCGAAAACACCGCTTAGGGCGGTGTTTTTTAAAAGTCTGTAAGATTTTCCGTCCAACGCAGTCTCTTAAGCATAAGGGGAGGTGATAGAGTGATCGAGTTCGAAGAAATTTACCGCCGCTACTTCGGCGACGTGTACCGCTATGCGCTGAAGCTCTCCGGCAGCGAAAGAGACGCCGAGGAGATAACGAGCGACACATTTTTTAAGGCTCTGCGCTCGCTCGACGGCTTTCGGGGTGACTGCGAGCTTCGGGTGTGGCTGTGCCGCATCGCAAAAAACTGCTTTTACGACAGGCTCAAAAAGTCGGAGCGCACCGAGACCTTAGACGACGTCCTCCCGCTGTCGGTCGACGGTCCCGAAGCGCAGGTGCTGCTGCACGACGGCGCAGAGCGTGCAAGGACCGTTCTGCACGGCATAGCGGAGCCGTACCGTGAGGTGTTCATGTGGCGGGTGTTTGCCGAGCTGAGCTTTAAGCAGATCGGCGCAATATTCGGAAAGTCCGAAAACTGGGCGTGCGTCACCTATCACCGAGCCAAGTCTCTTATCAGAAGCAAGCTGGAGGAAAACGAACATGAAAAATGAATGCAGCATAGTGCGGGACCTGCTCCCGCTGTATGCGGAGGATATGCTGAGTCCCGAAACGTCGGAGTTCGTAGCGGAGCATCTCAAGGGCTGCGACGGCTGCCGAGAGGAATTTGAGCGCACAAAGGAGCTTGAGCCTGCGCACTGCGACGTGTCCGACGCCGCCCCCTTAAAGCTCATACGCAAGCGGCTTTATCTAAAGCGCATAGGCACCGCCGCCTGCGCCGTGGTGCTGGCGCTGGCGCTCTTTGTCTCCGCCTTTGCGGTGCTGGATGCGCCGGAGTACCTCCCGTACTCGCAAGGTCTCGTTACCGTCGAGGAATTAGACGGCGGTCTGAAACTCTCCTTCGGCAAAGGCGTTACGGATTTTGACTTCCGCACATACGCAGACCCCGACGACCCCGATCACCTGCTCTGCTCCGTCGAGGCGTGGACCTCGACCTGGGACCGCTGGCTCGGCAAGAGCGCCAAAACGACGGTCATCGGCACGGAGAACGCCGAGAGCGTGACGTTGTACTACACGCCGAACAACGGCAGCGACGACGTGCTTCTCTATGGCGACGCAAACGGGAACGAGGGCAGCGTGACTCTGCCGAGGCTCACTCCCGGCTACCTGCTGATCCTTGCCCTCTGCGCCGAAGCGCTGCTGTGGCTGCTGTTCCTCGTTTTCAGGAAAAACACCGCCGTGAAGCCGATACTTTCGTACCTGCTGCCGTACCCCGTTTTGTATGTCGCAGCGCAGCTTCTTGTCGTGGGCATATCCTTTGCCTCGTACTCGATGCCGAGGGACTTCTTTTTGAGTCTGTTCATTTCGCTGCTGCTGTATTGCGGACTGCTGCTGTACCTCGGTCTGCGTCGGCTCCGCTGAGCCGCAACCCCGTAAAGCTCATAATATCCGTCATTCCCTACTGGTGCGGTGCGATCTTGGGTCTTTCGCTTACGGTGCTGATCGCCGTCGGCGGCATTTACTACGCTGCGTTTCTGCGGCAGCTCGTGCGCTCCTTTGGGCGCTTCCGCCGCAACACGCCGGCTTCCGCCTCCGGTGAAGCGACGCTGCCCCCCGCCTGCGCACCGTGGCGCTCATCTCCCTTGCGCTGTTTGCGGTCTGCTTCGTGCTGACCTTCCTCGCCTTTGTCCTGACCGCCGGAGGTTTTGAGTTCTGGCACATCCGGCACTGGTTTTAACTGAGCTAAAAAACGCAAAAAGCCTGCGGCATTCCGCAGGCTTTTTCGTTTTGTGTATTACTTTCTTACAAAGTCCATGGGATAGAGTCCTGCTTCGGACTCGTCGCTGAGTTCACCGTCTTCGTACTCTGCAACAAGGGTGAGCTTGTCGCCCTTGAGCTTGTACTCAAAGTAATCGTCCTCGTCAAGCTCGTCGCCTCTGTCGAAGATGTAAAG
Organism: Clostridiales bacterium; assembly: GCA_004556755.1. GTDB lineage: Bacteria > Bacillota > Clostridia > Oscillospirales > Oscillospiraceae > F23-B02. The sequence continues at coordinate 14,967 of SFFW01000012.1, forward strand.
CTTGCCGTCCTTGATCTCGTAGCTGCCTCTTTCGGTCTCATCTCCGAAGAAGTCCTCTGCGTCAAAGCTCTCCTCCATTGCGGCGTCAAGCAGCTCCTCAACGGTCATACCTTCCTCGGCTGCAAGCTCCTCAAGAGTGTAGCCCTCGGCTGCCGCCGCTTCTTCAAGAATCTTCTGCATCGCATTGCGGAAGACCTTCTCCAGCAGCTCCTTGTTCATCGAGATCGTGAGAACATAGTCGCCGTCCTCGTCAAACTCGTAGCTCAGCGTGGCTTCAACGCCGCTGAAGTCGAAATACTCTGCGTAAGCCGCCATACCGGGTTCGCCAGCCATCTCTGCATTGAGATAATCGCCCATGTCGACCGTTGCTTCCCAAGTGCCGACAATGAGTTCGGCATCGGTCTTCTTCTCGACTTTTTCGACCTTGTCGTCCTTGTCCTTGCCGCTGCCGCTGTCGGAGCAAGCACACAGTGCAAACACCATGACGAGCGCAAGCAGCAGAGCCGCAATTCTCTTTACGTTTTTCATTTTCTTCCTCCGTATATTTTTATTTTGTTTTGCGTTGATTAAATTAAGCCTCCAGCACTTCGATGCCGTCGCCCTTTTTCACCTTGCCAGAAGCAAGGACCTTCACGAAAACGCCCTCTCTGGGCATGACGCAGTCGCCCGCCGCCTTGCGTATCGCACAGTCGGCATGGCACTCCTTGCCTATCTGCGTGACCTCGCAGACCGCCTCGCCGATGCGAAGCTTCGTCCCCACGGGGAGACTTGACACCGCAAGCCCCTCGACAAGCACGTTCTCCGCAAAGTCGCCGTTTTTGAGCTTAAAGCTCAGCTTCTCCTGAAGCTTTGCAACGCTCTCGACGCTCAAAAGGCTTATCTGCCTGTGCCAGTTGCCTGCGTGGGCGTCGCCGTCGATACCGTGGTCGATGCGAAAGTACGCTTCGGGTATCTCATGCTTCTGTATTCCTCTGACCTCGCTGATGCATATTGCCGCAACGCTTGCCATGGCTCATCCTCCTATCCTGTTCATGCTTCTTTTCGATTTGGAGCGCTCCGTCGCCGAAAGCTCAACGTGCATTTTCGGCTTGTGAAGCGCAGCCTCCGCTATGGCGTCCTCAAGCGCCTTGCCGTGAAGCCCCCGAACGGAGATCTCCTCCGCCGAGTGCAGGCAGGGCTTTATGCAGCCGTCGGCGGTGAGCCGCAGGCGGTTGCACTCCGAACAGAAGTGATTGCTCAGAGGGCTTATTATCCCCACTCTGCCGAGCGCCCCCGGCAGTCTGTACAGCCGGGCTACGGACTTGCCCTCCGCCTCTGCGGGTACAAGCTCCGGCAGCCTATCGGTGACAAAAGAGCCGGGCAGGTATGCGTCCGCACCGAAGTGCGCCGTGTCGCCGATGGGCATAAGCTCGATAAAGCGCACATCGACGGGCATTTTCTGCGTAAGGCGGGCAAGGCTCTCGACCTCGTCGGAGTTAAAGCCGCCTATCAGCACGCAGTTCAGCTTTACGGGGGACATCCCGACCTCTATCGCAGCCTCGATGCCGGACAGCGCATCTGCAAGCTTTCCCGTGCGGGTCATGCTGCGGTACTTTTCGTCATCCAGCGTGTCGAGACTTATGTTTATGCGGTGTATTCCGGCATCATAAAGCTCTCTTGCAAGGGATTTGAGCAGCGTTCCGTTTGTCGTCATCGACATATCCTCGACGCCGGGTATCTCGCCGAGCCGACGTGTCAGCTCGACTATGTCCCGACGCACCAAGGGTTCGCCTCCCGTTATGCGGAGCTTTTTCATTCCGAGCCGGGAAGCGGCAGAGGCGATCTCAACTATCTCGTCGGCGCTGAGATTCATCTTGCAGTTGCAGCCGCTCGGTCCCTCCTCCGGCATACAGTAGCGGCAGCGGAGGTTGCACGCATCGGTGACGGAGATGCGGAGGTATTCGATTGTCCTTCCGAAGCCGTCCTTCATGCTGCCTCCCGTTTTGCTCAGATCCTGTCCTTTGCGCTCAGTCTGCGCTCCATATGCCCCTCGTCGGGGTTGCCGTGGTTGTCGTCACCGAAGTGTCTGCCCGCAAGCTCGGGGTCGGTCTTGTCGGACAGCGCCTCCTTTATGGCGGCTCTCGCCTCCATCTGCTCTATGCGGACCTGCTCCTTTGCGTGCTTCTCCTCACGGGTCTGAAGCTCCTGCTCCTTGTGCGCCTTCGTCCTTGCGATGACGTCGAGCTTCCGGAGCTTTTCCTGCTTGCGCACGGCGGCGGGGGGCTTTTTAACGTCGGTAAAATAGCTCATATCGTCGCCGACGGAGACCTTTTTGTTCTCACGGTCGATATGCGTGGGCAGCGCTTCAAACGCTATCCCGCTCTTTGTGAATTTAAGGCGCAGGAGCATTCCCTTATCGGTGTCGTTCTGCGCACGCTGATAGTCGGTGTCGAACACGAAGTTGCCCAGCGAATAGAACACAGGCTTTGTGCCGAAATACTCGTAGCCCTGCACCACATGGGGATGGTGCGCAACCACGGCGTCACAGCCCCAGCGCAGGTACTTTTTGAACTGGTGCCGAATCTTCGCCGACGGCAGATGCAGAAACTCGTCGCCGCCGTGGTAGATCAGCACAACGTAGTCCACCTTGGGTTTGAGCGACTTTATCGCTGCCTTTATATAGTCTATCCTCGACTCGTGCAGCGGTCCGCCGCTCTGGGCGGTCGCAATGCGGTAGTGCTTATACTGCACCGAAAGCAGCCCGACCTTTATCCCGTTTCCGAGAATGATGCAGCGGGCGGCTTCGGAAACGTTCATTCCGATGCCGATGAAGGGAACGCCGGCTGCCTTGCAGCTCTCGATCGTATCTACGACGCCGACGGTGCCGAAGTCCATCATGTGATTGTTTGCAAAGGACAGCACCGGGTTTTTGATGTTGCGCTTTACAAAGTCCAGCGCTTCGGGGCTGCTGCGATGCGCAAGGCGCTTTTTCTTCGTGATGCGGCACGGCGTCACGGGGCTTTCAAAGTTTATGACGTTGTAGTCGTTTGCGCCGAGAAAGCTCTTTATACCGTCGCCGAGCAGCGTATCGTCGCCGCAGCAGTCCGCAAAGTATCCGCTGAAGGCAAGGTCTCCGGTAAAGCCTATCGTAAGGCTTGCGCTGTTGTCAGTATTCATTTTGCGGCACCTCCTGCAAGGGCTTTGTGATCCGCTTCGTATATCTTATCCATCTCTTTGTAGTTTCTGAGCTTTCCGTTGTAGGACATTATCTGCGGCGCAACGCACTGCGGCTGCGCATTGCCCTCGACAAAGACCCAGCCCCTGTCGCTGTACGCAAGGTCCCAGCCGACGAAGCGCACCTCGGGCAGCACGGCGGCAAGGCGGCAGGCAAGCCCCTTCACCTCGTCCCAGTGCGGGAGCTTAAGTCCCACAAGCTGAACATTCGTGTCGGGGTGGTATATATAGCGGTGTCCGAGATAGTCTCTGCCGCAGTCGCAGACGACGCCCGTCTCGAAATCGACGAGAGCGGAGATGCCGCCGCCTGACATATTGTCCGTGTGGCTGCCGCCGGAGCCCATACGCAGGAAGCACCACTGGGGATAGGTGTCGCCGGAGTCGCTGTGATAGGTGACGAGGCGCACCGTGTTGACGGAGTCGGGGTGGATCCTTGCGATCTCCTCGCCCTGAACTATAAGCTCCTCAAGCACGCAGGCACCGTTGAAGATTATGATGGCGAAAAGATACTCCGGGCAGTCATAATTCTTGAGATCGTAGATCTTTATGCCTCTGCCGCCGTAGTCCTGTGCGGGCTTGTAGATAAATCTCGGATGCTTTTCGACAAAGCTCTTAAAGCTCTCAAAGTCCGCATCCGTGTACAGGCTCACAACGTCCCTGCCGTAGAATTCACCGAATTTGCGGTAGGTCTCGGTCTTTTGATTTAAAAAGTCCACATAGTTGCGGCTGTTGAATTTCTTGTAATACTTATACTTGTTGCTTCTCGTAACGAAGCTGCGCCGCCCCTCGGCGGAGAGCATATTGAAGCCGTAAATGAAGTATTCCTTAGGTATGATGCCATAGCGCACACGGCTGCCGTATATCTTCAGCATGAGGATAAAGCGGGCAAAGCCCTTCTTCTCCTCCGAGCAGTGCTGGTCTATCGCCTCGTTTGCAGCCTCTCTGAATCTTCTCAGTCTGAAAAAGCGTTTGTATATGCTCGCTCCAGCTCTGTATGTCCCCTCAAGTACGGTTCTTATTATTCCTGACTTGGGCGCAATAGCGGCGATCTTCCTTGCCAGCTTTTTTATTTTCTTTTTCATATTGCGAAAGACCCTCCGGTTTTCGTATTCTCTGTTATCTCCAAAGCATATAATTTCTTAAAGCCTATTTGTCTATTTTACACGATTCCGCATTTTTTTCAAGAACTATTTAATTGTAAGCTGACGGGAGTTGAACTCCTGTCAGCTTAAGCTATGTTCATTTTCTGCGCTCTGCGCAGGAATACGCACAATTTGCCGCATTGTTCATATTTTTCTATTGAAGAAAAGCTAAAATGATAGTAAAATGACGACAAGAATGTGATCAGCCCGTGTGAGTACACGGGAGAAACGGAGCATTATGCGAATAGCCGTTATTCTGCTGCGCTGGGTCATGAACTTCGTGTACTTCTTCATGAAGCTTCTGCCCACCGACGGCAACAAAATACTGTTTCTGAGCCGGCAGTCGGATACCCCGTCCGAGGACTTTATGAGTCTCAGCCGGAGGATACTCGACTTCAAGCCCGACGCAAAGATCGTCATGATAACGCAGCGTGCGGACAGCAATCCCGGAAGTATGCTGCGCTTTGCGGGGGCGACCCTTAAAAGTATGCGCCATCTTGCGACCGCAAGGGTCTGCGTTCTCGATTCCTACTGGCCCGCCGTAAGCGTGCTGAAGCACAAAAAGCAGCTTGCCGTCATTCAGATGTGGCACGCAATGGGCAAGATCAAAAAGTCCGGCTACCAAACCCTCGGCAAGAAGTTCGGCAGGAGCCACATGATCGCCGAGGAAATGCGTATGCACTACAATTACGACGTGGTCATCGCAGGCGGCAGGGCGTTTAACCCCTTCTACTGCGCCTCCTTCGGCATCGACGAGAACATTCTCTACAACGTCGGTCTGCCGAGGATGGACGATCTGCGTGAAAACGTCGAGCGCTCACGGGAGCTTTTCTATGCTACATACCCGCAGTACCGGGGCAAGAAGATAGTGCTTTATGCACCCACCTTCCGCAAGGGCAAGGTCATCTCCGCAAACTCCATCGTCCGTGCCTTCGCTCCCCGAAAGGACACGGTGCTTGTCGTCAAGTACCACCCGAACCAGATAAAGAGCATGGAAGCGCAGATGGAGGCGGAAAAGTGCGACGAGGTGCCGACCTCGGTCGTCCTCTCCGTTGCCGACTGCGTCATAACGGACTACTCCGCCATTGCGATCGAGGCTGCGGTGCTCGATAAGCCGCTTTACTTCTACCTCTTCGACTACGAGGATTATCTGAGTCACAACGGGCTGAACGTCAATCTTCCCGACGAGCTGCCGCAGTGCGTGTACACCTCGGCAAAGGCGCTTGAGAAAGCGATACGCACAGGACGCTACGATACCGAGGCGTATGAGGAGTTCCGGGAGAAATATCTGCCCGACATGAGCGGCAGAGCGACGGATAAAATAGCAAATCTGATTATCGGATGCATGGAGAACGACAAGCATGATGCAATTCGCAAGATCATTTCTCAGCAGGCTGCTGTCGGCAGCACGCTGGATAGTAAGGATACTGTTCGCACCTGACCACTTCGGCGTCCCGCTGCACCTTCGCATATGGTATGCGGTCTTCGGCGGGTACATGGTGGATCAGGTCGCCCTTTACGACTTTAAGCACAACGACAAAAAGCAGTACCTCTCCGAGTTTGACTGGATCCGCTCCCGTCAGATAAACGAGCCGTACAACAGTCTGCTCGACAACAAGGTCGTTTTTGCGGAGCTGGTGCGGGACTACTGCCCCACGCCGGAGCTGTATGCCGTCAAAAAGGGCAGCCGCATAACGGGCATGGGTTCCCGTCACCTCGACTGCATGGACGACGTGTTTGCGCTCCTGCGGCGTGAGGGTGCCTTCGTCGTAAAGCCCGTTCGGGACGGCAAGGGCGGCGGCGTTCACATCGTAAAGTACAACGACGGCGTTATCACCGACGACGGCAGGGAGTGTACGCCCGACGAGCTTAGATGCACACTCGAAAAGCAGCACGACTGGTTTATCTGCGCTCTTGCGCATCAGGCGGACTACCTAAACGAGATATACGCCGAGTCCGCAAACACCATACGCATGATCGTTCTGCGTGACACGCCGGAGCGTGAGTTTGAGCTTGCCTTTGCCGTGCAGCGCATTGGCGCAGGCTGGACAGGCTCCGTCGACAACGGCTCCAAGGGCGGTCTTATCGCAAATGTCAACATCGCAACGGGCGAGCTGAGCGAGGCTCGGACGCTGCACGATCTCATGGTCTACAACGTCCACCCCGACAGCGGTCACCCGATAAAAGGCGTGGTCATTCCCAATTGGGAAAGCATCAAAAAGGGTGTGCTTGAGGCGTCGTCGCACTTCCCGTACCTCGACATCATCGCATGGGACATCCTCCCCACTCCCGACGGCTTTACCGTCATCGAAGCAAACTCCTCGTCCGGCGTCAACATCATCCAGCTTTGGGGTCCGCAGCGCTACGGCAGGCTGGGTCAGTTCTACCGTGACCACGGTATAATCAAATGATATGGAATATATAATCATGGCGGACGGCAAGGGCAGCCGTTGGAACCGCTACCTAAACCGCACGAAGCACGAGATAAGCTTCGACGGCGAAACGCTCATAGAGCGCACCGTGCGCCTCATCCGGGAAAACGCACCCTCGGCACTCATCACCGTGACCTCGCACAAGCCCGACCTCAAAACGGCGGGCGCCCGGCGCTATGAGCCGAAAAACAACGTGCTTGAAATAGACCGCTTCACGGCGGAGCTTATAGGCGACGACGTTTGCTTCCTCTACGGCGACGTGCTGTACTCCGAGGCGGCGATACGGCGCATATGCGGCGACAAGGGGGACGAGCCTCTCATGTTCTTCGGAAACGAAAAAAGCATATGTGCTGTTTTGGTGCGTTCGGGCGAGGTGTTCAGGCGCTGCTTTGACACCGTGCGTCGTATGTATCTTAACGGTGAGATCACCGAGTGCAAGGGCTGGCAGATATACAGATTCTACGTCGGGCTTCCGCTCGACAGCCGGGAGATAGGCAAAAGCTTTGTCACGGTGCCGGACGGCACACGGGACTTCAATTCCCCCGAAGACTACGAGGGCTACCTTGCGGAAAAAAATAATATGGAAAAATAATATACACTATGCTATAATGACCTCATTATAGCATTTTCTTTTCTAAGGAGTTTCCTATGACCTTCAACGGGAAAAGCCGCAGCTTCCTTTTGCGGGAGCTTATTCGGCGTGACTTCATCAAGAAATACAAGCGCACCACCTTCGGCATACTGTGGAGTGCGCTTTCTCCGCTGTTCCTGCTGCTTATTATGGACCTCGTGTTCGGCACCTTCTTCGGCAGGAATATGTCGCACTACACGATATACCTTTTCTCCGGACTTCTGCTGTATAACTACTTCGCAAGCTCGACCAAGGGTGCGCTCTCGGTGCTGTACTCCAACGCATCCATCTACACCAAGGTGCCGGTCCCGAAGATATACTTCATCCTCTCGCACAGCACGGCGCAGTTTATCAACTTCCTCGTTTCGCTGGCGGTCTACTTCGTGTTCGTTGCGCTTGACGGGATAAGCTTTAAGCTGAGTTTCTTTGCCCTCATCTACCCGACCCTGTGCCTGTACCTCATCAACCTCGGCATCAGCATTTTCCTTTCGACCGTGTACATCTTCTTCAGAGACATAAACTACCTCTGGCCGCTTCTGTGCCGTGTCATCATGTACGCCTCGGCGATATTCTACGACGTGTCCATCCTGCCGAACATCATGCGCAGGCTCTTAAAGTGCAACCCCCTGTATATGTGCATAGATTACTTCCGCCAGGTCGTCATCCACAACTCCGTACCCACGCTGTCGTATAATCTCATGCTCTGCGCAATGACGGTGTTCTGTCTGCTCGTCGGCGGCTGTACCTATCGCATCTGTCGGGATAAGATCCCGCTCTATGTCTGAGGAGGTGCAGCATGGACAGCAACAAGGCTCTTATTTTGGACGGCGTTTCCGTCCGCTACCGCAAGTCCGACTCCCGCTCCGCTGCCTCGATAATAAAGCGGCTGTTTAAGCGTGAGGAGCGCTCCAACACCTTCTGGGCGCTAAAGCGCATTTCCTTTGAGCTTGAGAAGGGCGATATGCTCGGCGTCATCGGCAAGAACGGCGCCGGCAAATCCACTCTTATGAAAACCATCTCCGGCACCCTCGCTCCCGCCGCCGGAGAGATACATAAAAACGGCACCCTCTGCGCCCTGCTTGAGCTGAGCGCAGGCTTCGACAAGGAGATGACCGTTAAGGAAAACGTCTACCTCCGAGGTGCGCTGCTCGGCTATTCAAAGGAGTTTATCGACTCGAAGTACGACGAGATAATCGACTTTGCGGATATGCGTGATTTTGAGGATAACCCCTTCCGCACCCTGTCCTCCGGCATGAAGTCGAGGATAGCCTTTGCGATAGCAAGTCTCGTCGAGCCGGATATCATCATTTTGGACGAGGTCTTTGCGGTCGGCGACGGCGACTTTAAAAAGAAAAGCCGTGAGCATATGCAGAAGATTCTGTCCGACGGCAAGACCACGGGGCTTATGGTGTCCCACTCCCTCGGCAGCGTCAGACGGCAGTGCAACAAGGTGCTGTGGCTCGACAAGGGACGTATGGTGATGTTCGGCGACCCGAACACGGTGTGCGACGCATACGAGAAATATCTTGAGGACGGCGTTCTGCCGCAGACCGAGTCCATCAAGGCGGCAAAGAAGATGCCGCCCATAAAGCCCAAGCACAACAAGGGCAAGATAATTGCGGAGATAATGCTGTTCGTCTCGCTCCTGTCGGTCGCCGCCGTCGGCGGATTCATCTGGGCGCAGTACGATCTGTTCAAGGCGTACAACATCTCGCACTCCCACTCCGCCGAGGAGATACTCGGCTACGCCGACAACTATCACACCTTTATTTACGACGCTCTCGGCACCGACCCCGAAAAGTGGGATTACAGCATATTTAAAGACAGCACGCAGGCGGTGCTTGACGGTGACCTGAGCTACTACGAGGTCGCAAAGAAGGTCGTTCAGAAGGCAGGCGTCGACCCCGATTCCGAGAACTACCGGCTGAGCATAGCCGCCGCCGAGATCGAGGCGATAAAGCACGTTCAGATGGCTCGTCTCGACGGGCTGGTCGTCGAAATGCGTGAGGGCTTTGAAAGTGAGCCGGAGGGTACATACCGCAGTCTGCTCGTGTATTCGTACACGAACTACGACCGCTTCTACGATCTTGAGGCGGAGTGCGACGCCGAGGTCACGGAGGTCATCGAGGAGATCCGTGAAATCCTGCGTGAGCAGGGTCAGTCCGAGGCGCTTGCCGATCAGGTGTGGAGCTACTACACCTCCGAGAAGGTCTATCTCGAAGCCTACTACTGCATCCAGCTTAGATAATAAAAAAACCGTGGAAAGCTTTGCTTTCCACGGTTTTTCACTGTCTGTTAACTTTCGCTCACGGTGTGGGTCAGAAGATAGCCCACGAGCATCTTGCTGTACTCCGGCTGAACGTGGATGCCGTCCACCGCAGCGTCGGGCGCAAGCTTGCCGTCGGGTGCGAGCAGGTCAAAATCATCGATGTAGTACACCTGCTTCTGTGCGCACATCTCCAGTATGCGGGAGTTAAAGAGCTTGACGTTGTCGTTCGTGAGCCAGCTTCCGCTGCTGAGCGCCTTGTCGCCGAGAGGCATGATGCCGATGACGTATATCTGCGCTTCGGGGTGCGCCTCACGCACGAGGTCAATGAGCGCCGAGTAGCCGTCGATAAATGCGCTTATGCTGCTCCAGCCCAGCTCGTTCACGCCGAGCATTATGTAGCACTTCGAGAAGCTGCCGCCGGAACGGATGGCGTCGGCAATGGTCATATCGACACCGTTATAGTTTATGGTAGCGGTATAGATCTTGTTCACGGTGAGGCTCACCGCAGAGAGGTCTGCGCCGTAGCTGAACCAGCCGTTCATCGTCGCAAAATCCATGACGCTCTTCATCCTCGAATCGCCGATGAACATGGCATCGGAAAACCAGTCTGCATCGACCGCCTCGTTTTCAGGTACGGGCTTTGTGTAATCGTAGCTCACGACGGGGTTTTTCTCCGCCTCGTCATACGCTGTGGCAAGCGTCTCGGCGTCCTTTGCTCTCGACATGAGGCTGTCTATGCTGTCGCACAGGGACTCTGCGTTTTTGTCGACCACCATGACGGCGTAGCCGCCCTTGTCGTATATGCGTGCGTTATTTAAAAGCTCGACGTTTTCGGGGAAGTAGTTTGCGTCGCTCTGTATCCTGCCGTCACGGTGCTGCTCAAGCGCCGAGATGAGCTTCTTCATCGAGTCTGCGTCCTTGGGAACAAGCACGATGATCTCGTTTGCGGCGGTATCCTCGGAGAGCGCCATAGCGCCGTCGTAAAGCTCGGCGGGATCAACGCCGAGGTACGACTTCACCATTGCGCCGAAGTCCGTGTCCTCCATACCGACGAGCCTTGCCGCAGACTTTTCCCCGCTCTCCTGCTGAGCTGCGGCGATAAGCGTTCTTGCGCCGACCTCCGGGTGCTCGGTCTTGTCCTTATTTTTGTTGTTATCGCCGCCGCAGGCGCACAGCGTAAACACCGTCGCAAGTGCAAGCAGCAGGCAAAGTATTCTCTTCATCATTGCTTTATCCGCCTTTTTATCAAGTACATTTATTATATAACAAAATTTCATTCGGTCAACATAATACCCGAAAATATTCCTCCGATTATCTGCCGAAATTTCACCCCCCAATTTGTGCAACATTATGTCACGATGCCGTACTCCCTCTTGAGCTGCTCATACAGCGCATCCCGATTTTCCGGCGTTATGATGTACAGCTCGCAGTCGGGGTGCCGCCGCACCTCCCGGAGGAAGTCGGTGTTCTGCGCCTTGACCGAGGCAAGCACGTCGTAGCGCCCCGACAGTATGCGCATGACCGCCGCCTTAAAGCGGGGCGAGGCGCTCTCTAACGTCCCCAGCTCGTCCAACAGCACGAGGCTGCCTTCGGGGATGCCCTCAAGGTAGTCGGCGCCGGGGCTGTCCATAAGCTCCGGATGCCCGGTGTAGCGCCCGTTTGCGTCGATCTCGATTATAACGCAGCCGGAGCGGAAGTCCGTCTCGGCGGCGGGAACGAGATACACCCTCGAAACGCCGTCGGGGTCCGGCGGCATACGCCTTGTCTTAAAGCCGTACACGGGCCGCTTCATATCGTCGATAAGGCGGCGGATGAGCGTGCTTTTGCCCGCATGAACGTCGCCGCAAATAAGAATTTTCATTTTTTGCCGCTCCTGTTGCATGAACACTTGAATATGGTTTGCGAATGTTGTAAAATAATTCACAAGGAAATTATAAAATCATATGCGCTCCGTGTCAACCGGAGCTGAAAGGACGTAACCTATGGCAGAAAAAATCAACGTTACTGCGCTCAAGGCTGAGCTTTATTCGCAGAAATCCGTCAGCGTGTGCAACCAGCTTCTCGCCGACAAGAAATCGCCCTTCGGGATAGGCTCCGCCGCTGCGGAGGCTGCGGCGACCTCCGCCGCAATGGTCCTGCTTGCGCTGGGCGGCAGCGATGGATCGGACCCCGAAGTCAAGAAGGCTGCGACCGACGCCGAGACCCTCAGGACCTATTTCCTGCGTCTTATCGACGAGGAGATAAAGTGCAAGGCTCCGCTCGAAAAGCGCCTTGTCGACGGCGCTCCCGCCGAGGAGATCGAGGGCGGCTACCGCACCGCCTGCGTCATCATTGACGAAATTCTGTACACCTGCATCATGCTCGCAGAGCTGCTCGACCGTGTTTCGGACAAGATAAGCCCCAGTGCTGCCGACACCGCCGCCGCTTCGGTCTACTTTGCAAAGACCGCAATGCACACGGTGCGGCTCATGAAGGCTTACTACTCCACCAAGATGAACGAGGAGGTCTTCGCCCGCACGACCCGCAGAGAGCCGGAGCTTGCCATTGAAGGCAGCGAGGAGCTTATGAACGGTCTCATCGCAAAATTCGAAGCCATGATAAAGTAAGCTTCCCCGGCATCAAAACCGCATATAAGCGAAAAATTGTTCGGATAAAAAAATCCCGACGGCAGTTTTGAAAACCGCCGTCGGGATTTTCATTTCGGAGTATTACTGTGCCTCGGAAAGCTCGCCGACTTCTGCCGCCGGTTCAAGCTCTCCTATATCTGCACCGTGGCTCGTTATGCCGACCGCCGCTGCCGCCGCCGCACACACAAGCACGAAGGCGATTACCAGTCCCGCAAGCACCTTCTTCGAGCGAAGTGCGTTTTTAAGCACGGGTCCCCGCTCCTTCTTTGCCTCGCTCGCCGTCTCACGGCGGCGCTGAGCAAGGTCCGTGACCCTGCCGTCAAGCTTAATGCGCCAGTCGTTCAGCTTTTTACCCGACAGCGCCTCCTGATCGTCCGGGTCCTCACGGAGCAGCTCATCGAATATCTCGGCGGCTTCCTCGTATTTCCCCTTTGCGGAAAGCCTGTACGCCGACTCGATGCGCAGCTTATTCTTTTTTCCTACCGAGGATTGCTCCAGCATCTCCTGCAATATCGTTTTTTGCTCCATTTGTTTTCCCCCTTTGGGAATGATTTATTTTATCATTATTTACCTGTTTGGTCAATCCTGAAAATATGTCAAAATTTAAGGAAATTTGATGCAAAAAATCGCCCCTCGGCACAGCCAAATGCCGAAGGGCGATTTTGAATTTGAATTTGTTGTCAATCGGAGATCACCGCAAACTCGATGGAGCTTACCGTGGCGTCCGAGCCGATGCCGACGATAAGTGCGGTGGAGCCGGCCTTGACCGTGTAGACGGTGGCGCCGGTCTTTTCGCCGCCGAGACCGTCGATGACGGAGGCGCAGTCGGTCTCGCTCATGCCGATGAGCAGACCCTGCGGCGTCTGCACCGTGTCGTCGGTGAGCTTAACGCCGATGATGCGGTCGTCGCCGTCGAGCTTATGTACGGTCAGCTCAAAGCCGTCGTAATAATAAACGGTGTCCTTGCCCTGATATGCGCAGCTTTCGTTTTCAAAGCTGCCGCTCGGTTCGGGAAGCTTTTCCATGACCTCGTCGGCGTAGTCCATGATGCCGAACTTAACGCCGTTTGCCTCGTAGTAAAGCTCGCCGTAGTCGGGGCTGTACGACTCACGGTCGCTGCCCTTTTGGAGGGCGTCGCTGTCGCCGCCCGAGCAGGCGCAAACGGAAAGCGCCATGCAGATAACAAGTAAAATGCTGATTGTTTTTTTCATATTATTCTCCTTTTGCTTTAGCCCTCCGGCTCAAGCGTCCACGATTTGAGGTAGCCGTACTCCTCAAGCTCACGAAGCTGAGCGTCGAGCAGCGCATAGTATCGCTCGCACTTTTCATCCCAGTCTGCGGCGATGTCCGCATCGTTTCGGTGATCCTCAAGCCCGTAATCGGAGCTTAATATCTCGCCGAAGTAGCGGGACAGCTTCTCCGCACCGTAGATGTTCAGGTGCAGACCCGCATCGTAGGTATCGGCCTGCATATCAATGCCGATCTCGTCGGCAAGGGGCAGGAAGTTCAGATAGTCCAGCCCGTACTTTTCCGCATAGTCGGCGATCTGAGCGTCCCACTCGTCGTACCAGTACGGCCAAAGGCTGGGGGATTTTATCAGTATGAGCTTTGCCCCGTTATTTTCGCAGAGTATGCGCATTTTGTCAAGGTATTCCCAACAGCGCTCGCCAAGCTCCGGCTCTGAAAGCGCCGACGGGGTGGGCAGCTTCGTCATGGGCTTTACGTCCGCACGCATAAGGTAGCCTGCGACCGTCACCTTGTCACGCCCGAACATATACTCAAAGTCCTCAGAGCCGAGATCGTTCCACCGTGAGTGATAGCGAAGCAGGGGGATGAAGTAGCTTATCATGTCCTCGTCCTCGGTCATGGACGCCTTTATCGCATCGACCTTGCTGCCCGATAGCCTCATGCCGTCGAGCGTCATGCGGTTATACGCCTCGCTCTGCGGCTCGGAGTATTTCATCGACTGCACATTGTACACGACGATCTTCGGGCTTTCGTATTCAAAGGTCTCCTCCAGCAGATAATACGACTGCCAGATGAGCTGCTGCGCCGAGCCTCGTATATAGCTCGTGATGCCGTACTCCTCCCACATGGTCACGGGGGAGAAGTTCTCGTACACCTCGCAGTCGCCGACGAAGATGACGTCGTGCGGATGCTCCTCGTCGTAGTACTCCCGCACCATTGCGCCCTCAAGAACGCCGGACATATACTTCGGCTCCAAAAGCTTTCCGAGCAGCCACACCGACACCGCTACTGCGGCAAGGCACAGGCAAAGCACTGCAATATTCAGTTTTACCGATTTTTTTGTTTTAACCGCCATAGCCGCCTCAGAACTGATTATAGATGAATTGCGATGAATCGTAGCCCACTCCGTAGGCTCCGAACACCAGTATTATTATTGCAAGAAGCGAAAACGCTATGTAAGCCATAGCTTTCCTTTTCCAGAGAAGCTCACGCACTTCTCCGAATTTTTCCTGAACGCAGCTCACCGCAAACATGAGCGCAACGCCGACGCCGCACACGGCAAAATCGGCCGACGTAAGTCCCAGACCGAGCAAGCCGCCGGAGAAAAGCTCTCCCCATCTGCCGCCCGTGAACACGGAGAAGAACGCCTTAAACGACACCGCCACGTCACGGTAGCAGTCGAGTATTCTGAACGAGCAGAGCAGAAGGAAGGTGCGCAGCGTCTCGAAAACACGGTAGCCGAAGCCGGACACGAGCCTTGCGTGCTTTTCACGGAAGCGCAGCGACACGGGCTTAAACTCCTCGGCGGCCAAGATGAACACCGCATTGAGAAGTCCCCACACGACGAAATTCCACGCAGCGCCGTGCCACAGTCCCGTGAGGAACCACGTCACGATCGTGGAGACGTACACCGAGAGCTTGCGTCCGAAGCCGTCGGAGATCTTCACTCTCGCCTTTTTGCTGAGCTTTAAAAGCCACGGCGCAACGGAGAGCGGATAGAAAATGTAGTCCTTGAACCACGTTCCCATGGAGATGTGCCAGCGCCGCCAATACTCCGCAATGTTCCTCGAAAAGTACGGGCGCACGAAGTTTTCCTTCACCCGTATGCCGAGTACCTGCGCAATGCCTATCGTGATGTCGATGCCGCCCGTGAAGTCGGCGTACAGCTCGGCGGCGTACAAAAGTGTGCCGGCGAGGACGTAGGCTCCGTCGTAGCCCGCCGGATCGCCGCACACGGCGGTGACAGCGATGAGCAGCCTGTCGGCAATGACGAGCTTCTTAAAGTAGCCCCACAGTATGCGCTGAAGTCCGAAGGATATCTGCTTGTAGTCCGCCTTATGCTCGGAAAAAAGCGTCTCCGACAGATCGCCGAAGCGGGAGATCGGACCCTGGATAAGCAGCGGGAAAAACGATGTAAACAGCGCCACCTTCAGCGGATTGCGCTCTGCGGGTATCTTCTCCCAGTAGACGTCGATGACGTAGCTCACGGTCTGGAAGGTGTAGAAGCTTATTCCCAGCGGCAGCACCCAGTCGACGGACGCAAGAGAGGCGCCCGTTATCGCATTCACATTGCCGATGAGGAAGTTCGTGTATTTAAGCGCCGCAAGTATGCCGAGGTCGCATAAAAGCGCAAGCACGAAGATACGCTTTCTGTACTTTTCCGCAGCCTTTTTTATCGCCCTGCGCTCCTCCCTCGGCAGCGCCTTGCCCTCCGGCGAGGAGAGCGTCTCCTTCTGACGGCGCAGCGATGCGCCCATGAGATTCGTCGAAGCCCATGACACAAGCACCGTCACCGCCATGAAGCACAGCCCCTGCCAGCCGGCGCAGGCGTAAAACACGACGTCCGCACACAGCAGCAAAAGCCACTGGAAGCGCTTCGGGATGAGGTAATACAGTATGAATAAGATCGCAATAAAGGCTATAAAGCCGTAGGATGTGAACAGCACGGCTCAGTCGTCAAGCAGGCGCTGCACCATGGCGTACATCGCCTCGGCGGAGTTGAAGTTTTCCGGCACGATGTCCCTTGCGGGGATCGTGATGTCAAATGCGTCGGACAGCTCTGCGATGACGGAAACGATGTCAAGGCTCGCAAGTATGCCGTCGTCCACCAAGGTGTCGCAGGTCTCAAAGTCGATGTCGGGGTTTATGCCCTCTAAGATTTCCAGAATTTCGTCCATTTTTACATCTCCAGCAGTTTATTTCTGTCTATCTTGCCGTTCGGAAGAAGCGGCAAGGTCTCAAGCTTTATAAGCTTCGAGGGGAGCATATGCCTCGGCAGCTCGCTCCTCATGTACCTTTGCAGGCTCTTTTCGTCCGCCGTACCCATGTAGTACAGATACAGCTTGCTCGTTTCCTTGACGAAAATACAGCAGGCGCTCTCCACGCCCGAAAGCATACAGGCGCAGCTTTCGATCTCTCCGAGCTCGATGCGGTGTCCCATGTTCTTTATCTGATTGTCCTTGCGGGACACGAACACGAGGTCGCCGCTTTCGGTCTCGACCGCAAGGTCGCCCGTGCGGTATATGCGCTCCGGGTAGTGCGGGTTTAGGGGGTTCTGCGTAAACGCCGCCGCCGTGCGTTCGGGATCGTCAAAGTAGCCGAGGGTGAGCGCCGTACCCCGTATGCACAGCTCGCCCTGCTCGCCGGGAGCGGCAGGCACGTCGCCCTCTTTAAGCAGCAGGTAGCCCGTATTTTCAAAGGGTCTGCCGATCGGCACGGGTCCGGGGTCTGCTCTTTCGTCGAAAAAGCGCTCCTCCACGCGGTAGTAAAAGCTCATGCCCGTCGCCTCGGTGGGACCGTAGAGGTTTATAAATTCGGCCTTTGGGCAGGCGTTTTTCCACGCACGGAGCTGCTTTACGGGGAACACCTCGCTGCCGAAGCAGACGGTGCGCAGATACTGCGGCATCATCTCCTCGAAGCCGCCGAGACCCGATATCATGGTGAGCGCCGATGCGACCCAGCACACGGTGTTTATTCTATATTTATTAAGGTACTCTATCGCTTTGACCGGGAACATGAAAATGCTCTGCGGCATCAGGTATGCGCTGCTTCCGCAGCGTATGACGGAGAGTATCTCCTTCATACAGGCATCGACGTACAGCGGCACCTGCATCCCGAAAACGCTGTCCTCCCTCGCCCCGATGACCGGGCAAAGCGCCTCGGCGTAGTCGATGAGCGAACGGTGGCAGGCGGTGACGCCCTTGGGCATCCCCGTGCTGCCGGAGGTAAACACGATGTAGATGGGGTCGGTGTCGATGCTGCGGCGGCGAACACTCTCAAGCGCCGCCTTGTCCTCCTCGGCGGAGAAAAGCTCCGACACGGAGAGCATTGCGTCCCCGTGACCGAGGTCGCACAAAAGCTTTTCGCAGGCATCGTCACACACGACGGCGGAGGGCTGAAGCCTGTCAAGTATCATGCGGATGCGGTGCTTCGGCATACCGGGGTCGAGCGGAACGTAGTAGCAGCCGGCGTATATGACCGCAAAAAAGGTGCAGATCACCTGCGGCGCTTTTTTCATAAACACCGCAACGGGTTCGTTGTAAAGTCCCTTCGATATAAGGCGGCTGCCGCCCCTGCGGGAAAGCTCCGCAAGGGCAGTAAAGCTTACAGACTCGCTCTCGTCTGCAAACGCCGTCTTTTCGGGGAACCGCTTTTCGGCTGCCTCAAGATATTGCAGTATATTTTTCATAGTCAATCGGGTGCAACAAAGGGCGTGGTCTCAACATCCGGATACAGGCTGTGGTCATAGCGCCAGTATTGCGGGCTGAGCGGCTCAAGGTCGGAATTCATCTTCATAAAGCAGCGGTAGTGCTGCGGACCGACGTTGCAGGGGTCGAAGTGGTACCAGCCCGTGCCGAGGTTCACAAGGCACCAGAAGTGCTGGGTCTTGCCGTTTAAGCGCTCGACCGAGAGGAGCTGGCAGTCTATCTTTTCAAGCATACAGTACGATGTGGCGTAGAAGGTGTAGCAGTCGCCGACGCCTTGGGTTATGCCCCTGTACGCCTCACCGTACAGGTCCTCCTTATTCGAGGTACCCGTGTAAATGATGTGGTCGTAGCAGTAGTTGAATATCGCATACGCCTGCTCCGTCGGGGTCATGCCGTCGGTGAATATCTCGGCGAACACCTCGTCGATTGCGGCGTCAAGCTGCTCACGGCTGACGGTGCGCTCCACAAAGGTGTACTGCACCGTGACGCTGCTCGAATTGCCGTTCTCGTCCGTTGCGGTGTAGGTGACGGGGTAGGTGCCGGGGGTCTTTGCGTCGACCTTGGACTTGTCCACGCTGAGCTTGGGTTCAGGGTCTGCGTTATCGGTCGCAAAGACCTCCTTGAAGTACGCCACGGCGTCGCCCACATAGCAGGTGCGGTCTATTGCAGCGTATATGACAGGTGCGGTCTTGTCGGGTGCGATGACCGCCACGGCGTTCACCTTCGTCTCATTGCCGCTGCGGTCTCTGAGGATGATGACAACGTCCTGCCTGCCCTCGGTGTCCCAGTCGGGTTCGGTCTCAAAGCGTGCCGTCACACGGCTCATGTCCACAATATTCGTCACGAAGTTTATCGCATCGCAGTAGTAGCCCGTGGAGCAGGGGCATTCGATGCCCTCCGCCGTAGGTGCGGTCGTGTCCTTCACCACCGCCGCAACGGTGACGCTGTTTTCACCGCTCGTCAGCACGACCTCGTGCGCTCCGAGCTCCGTCAGCGAGAAGGCCCGGCTCTGCATTTTATATCCGGCGTAGCCGCTGAGCTTTGCGAGGATGTCCGCCTCGGTCGCCTCGTCGTTCTGCGCCTCAAATTCTATTATCTCGTCGCAAATGACGGCAGTCGTCTGCACCTCGGTCTTGTTGCCGCCGAGGTCGGTCGCCTCGATCGTGCAGGGAACGGTCCCCACCGTTGAGGTCGCAGGCTCGTTTATAAACTCATAGCTCACCGCCGTTGCGTCGTCACAGCCGAGGACGAAGTCGTCGGGAGTCAGGGTGCCGCCCTTGAGTACCGCCGCCGGCACCGCATCGGGCTTCGGCGCAACGGTATCGACGACCTTGAGCGTCGAGTCATAGGTCTTGCCGTCGAACTCGACGCTGACCTTGTACTCGCCCGGAACGTCCCACTTTATATCGTCGCCGTCGAGGTCGGTCACGAGCTTTGCATCCTCACGCTCGACGACCATGAAGTCCTCAAGCTTCGGATGGGGAGTTCCCGCCTCGTACTCCACGACATCGGCAGCGCCCAGTATCGTGACCTTGACGTTTAAGGTCCTTGAGTTTCCGTTTTCGTCGGACAGCTCCACCGCCGCCTTATACACTCCGGCGGTGCCGAAGTTCGGCTGAGCCTTCCACTTCGCCGTGACCTTCGTTGCGTCCTTAACGTCCTTGACCGCCGCCATAGGTCCGATCTCGTCGTCTATCGTGATGACGGGGTTTGCGCTTTTGGCTTCGGGCGCTTTCGTGTCACGCACGATGAGCAGCACCTTGCGCTCCTTGCCGTCCGCCTTGACGGTGAGAACATAGCTTCCCTCGTCTTCTAAGCTCACGTCGGGCTTTGTGACGTAGCTTGCCTTGCCGCCGTCTTTAAGAAACGCCGATGCGTCGGGCGCACCGTCGCCAAGCTCGGCGCAGACCCACAGGCGGAAGCCGCCATAGATCACGAACACTACGAACACGGCAATTATCGCCAGCGCCGCAATGACGCAGAGCAAAACGACCGCCCATTTGGGCAGCTTCTTTTTGCCCTCAGGCTTATCCTTCTTTGATTTTTTCTTTTTCGGCTCGGCGGGCTTTTCGTCCTGCGATTTTTCGACAGGCTTTTCCTTTGCCTCCTCGTCGTAAATTCCCATTACGACACGGGCCTTCTTTGCGGCGGACCGCTCCGCCGCCGCTCTCGCTGCGGCAGCCTTTGCCTTTTTCTCGGCCTCGGCAGCCTCAAGCGCCTTTTCTTCGGCAATAATATCGTCAATGTTGAACTCTTCGCTCAAAATTTGCCGCCTCCTTTTGTAAAGTGCGGAATTACAACAATATAATATACCATATATCTCTGTCGTGAACAATGCTTTTTTGCTCTTTTTCGTCGGGCTTTCGTTAAACGTTGAAAATCACGCTCCGCTGTGCTACAATATATTATTCTGATTTGGTCTGCCCTTATTTTGCATCGGGCAGGCATCAAAAGGTGATCCTTAATGATAAACGGCAAAAAAGTTATCGGGATCATCGGCGGCATGGGACCCATGGCGACCGCCGATCTTTTCCGCAAGCTCGTGTCCCTGACCGACGCCGACTCCGACCGTGAGCATATACACGTCCTCATCGACAACGACCCCTCCATCCCCGACCGTACCGACGCCATTCTTTACGGCGGCGAATCCCCCGTGCCGCTCATCTGCGCTGCGGCGCATCGGCTCGAAGCGGCGGGAGCGGATGTTCTTATCATGCCCTGCAACACGGGACATTACTTCCATGAGGAGATAGCCTCCTCCTGCGCCGTGCCGCTTCTGAGTATGCCGGAGGAGACCGCCGCCGCCGTGAAGGAGGCGGGCTTTGATTGCGTGGGGCTTCTCGCAACCGACGGCAGCGTAAAAACGGACTTTATCGACCGTGCCTTCGCAAAGTACGGCATCAGGCTTCTTCGCCCCGACGCCGAGGGTCAGGCGGAGGTCATGCGTCTTATATACGACGAGGTGAAATCCGGACTTACGCCCGCTCCCGAACGACTTTTCTCCACGCTCGACGCCATGAGCGCCGAGGGTGCGCAGGGCTTCGTCCTCGGCTGCACGGAGCTGCCCATCGCATTCGAGGGCGTCGGCGGCTACCGCTTTATAGACCCCACTGCCATACTCGCCGCCGCTGCGATAAAGGCCGCAGGCTACGGCGTCAAGAACGGAGCGCAGGAATGTTTTCCAGAGTCTATGTCGAGATAACGAACGTCTGCAACAAAAGCTGCGGCTTCTGCCACGGTACGAAGCGTGAAAAGCGCTTCATGTCGCCCGACGAGTTTCGGCGCATCTGCGCAGGACTCCGTGGGCATACCCGCTACATCTGTCTGCACCTTATGGGCGAGCCTCTGCTGCACCCGGAGCTTGAAACCATCCTCGACATTGCGAAGGAGGAGGGTCTCAAGGTCTGCATAACGACAAACGGCAGCCTATCGGACGCACGGGGCGAGCTTCTTTCCGGCGACAGGCTGTATAAGCTCAGCGTATCGCTGCACAGCTTTGAGGAAAACGGCGGCGAGGGGCTTATGCAGTACCTCAATTCCGTGTGGAGCCTGTGCGAAAGGCTCTCCGCCGAGGGCGTCATCTGTTCGCTGCGGCTTTGGAACGGCGGCGGCAAGAACTCCAAAAACGGCGAGATACTCGACTTCCTCCGACGGCACGGTGCATCCTTTGAGGACACGAAGCGTCCGGGGAGCGTGAAGCTCAAAGACGGCGTTTTCCTTGAAAATGCGGACATTTTCGAGTGGCCGGACATGAGTGCAGACGAGTGCGGGGTGCAGTTTTGCCGGGGTCTGCGTGACCACGTCGGCGTTTTGTGCGACGGCACGGTCGTACCCTGCTGTCTCGATGCCGACGGGGAGCTTGCGCTCGGAAATCTGCTGATAACGCCGCTTTCCGACATCGTCTCCGGCGAGAAGGCCCGCTCCATTTACGACGGCTTTTCCGCACGAAAGCCCGCAGAGGAGCTTTGCCGCCGCTGCGGATATGCGACCCGATTCGGAAAATAGTCATTTTATCTTGAAATGGCGGACAAAATAGTATAAAATATTCAAATCATTTATTGACGGGAGTGTTCACATTGAAACACACTAAGATAGCGCACATCTATGCCGACGCACAGAGCTTCGGCGATAAGGAAATAACGGTCTGCGGCTGGGCCCGCACCATCCGTGACATGAAGAATTTCGGCTTTATCGAGCTTAACGACGGCTCCTGCTTCAAAAGCCTTCAGATAGTTCTCGAACGTGAGAAGCTGAGCAATTACGGCGAGATCGCCCGTCAGAACGTCGGCGCCGCATTCATTGCGCACGGCCGCCTCGTGCTTACGCCGGACGCAAAGCAGCCCTTTGAGCTTAAAGCGGACGAGGTCGTGCTTGAGGGTGCCTCCTCCCCCGACTACCCTCTTCAGAAGAAGCGCCACAGCGTCGAGTTTCTGCGCACCATCCAGCACCTGCGTCCGAGGACGAATCTGTTCAGTGCGACCTTCAGAGTGAGAAGCGTCGCAGCGCAGGCGGTCCACGAGTTTTTCCGTGACAGAGGCTTTATGTATATCCACACGCCCATCATAACCGGCTCCGACTGCGAGGGCGCAGGCGAGATGTTCCGTGTGACGACTCTTGACCTCAACAACCTCCCCCTGAAGGACGACGGCACGGTCGACGACAGCAAGGACTTCTTCGGCAAGGCGACCAACCTCACCGTTTCGGGTCAGCTCAATGCGGAGAACTTTGCAATGGCGTTCGGCGACGTGTACACCTTCGGGCCCACCTTCCGTGCCGAGGTCAGCTACACCCAGCGTCATGCGGCGGAATTCTGGATGATAGAGCCGGAGATGGCGTTTGCCGACCTCTACGATTACATGGACACCGCCGAGGCGATGGTCAAGTACATCATAAACAGCGTTCTCGAAAAATGCCCGCAGGAGATGGAGTTCTTTAACTCCTTCGTCGACAAGGGTCTGCTCGACAGGCTGCACAACGTCGTGTCCAACGACTTCGGCAGAGTGAGCTACACCGATGCGGTCGATATACTCATAAAGTCCGGCAAGAAGTTTGACTACCCCGTCAAGTGGGGCATCGATCTTCAGACCGAGCATGAGCGCTACCTCACCGAGGAGGTCTTTAAAAAGCCCATATTCGTCACCGACTATCCCAAGGATATCAAGGCGTTTTATATGCGTCTGAACGACGACGGCAAGACCGTCGCCGCAGCGGACTGCCTCGTCCCCGGCATCGGCGAGATAATCGGCGGCTCTCAGCGTGAGGAGCGTCTCGACGTTCTCACCGAGCGCATGGCACAGCTCGGACTCAAGGAGGAGGACTACTGGTGGTACCTCGACCTGCGCCGCTACGGCTCCTGCCGTCACGCAGGCTTCGGTCTCGGCTTTGAGCGCATGGTCATGTACCTCACCGGCGTGTCGAACATCCGCGACGTGGAGCTGCACCCCCGCACCACCGGCAACGCCGATTTCTGATACAGCACAAAAGCCGAACCGAGGTTCGGCTTTTTATTCGACAAGGAGCGATTTATGAATAACGACTTTTTTGCGCTCATATCCCGTATGCGCTACATCCAGCGCTGGAGCCTTATGCGCAACTCGATACAGGAAAACGTTCAGGAACACAGCCACATGGTGGCGGTCATCGCCCACGCCCTCGGCGTCATCTCACGGGACGTGTTCGGAAAGGACTGCGACCCCGACGCCTGCGCCGCCGTTGCCCTGTTCCACGACGCATCCGAGATTTTAACGGGCGACCTTCCCACTCCGATAAAGTACCACGACAGCGAGATAACGGGAGCATATCGCAAGGTCGAGGCGCTCGCCTGTGAAAAGCTTTTGAATATGCTGCCGGAGGAGCTTCGGCATGCCTATGAGCCTATCTTAACGGGCGAGACCGAGAATCGCTGCCACGCTGTTGTTAAGGCCGCCGACAAGCTCAGCGCCTACATAAAATGCATCGAGGAGCGCAAGGCGGGCAACAACGAATTCCTCTCCGCCGAAAAGCAGACGCTTTCGGCGATCCGGGACTACGCTCTGCCGGAGGCAGACTATTTCCTTGAGCATTTCATCCCCGCATTTGAAAAAACCCTTGACGAACTCGGAAGTATGGAATAATGGAAAATTCAAAGCTTAACAGAATTAACGAGCTGGCAAAGCTCGCAAAGGAGCGTGCGCTCACCGCCGAGGAGCTGTCGGAGCGTGACGCTCTGCGCCGTGAGTACATAGCCGAATGGCGTGAGGGCGCAAAGCAGGTCCTTGACAACACCTACCTCGTGACCCCCGACGGTAAAAAGCACAAGCTTGAGAAGCGCAAAAAATGAGTGCGTTCAAGGTCTGTATAAACGCCGTACTGCCGATATTCCTCATCATGGCGCTCGGCTATGCCGCACGCTGCTGCGGCGCAGTGAAGCGTGAAAGCGTGCCGGGACTCAACAAGCTTATGTTTCGCTGGTTCATGCCGATCATGCTGTTTAACAGCATTTATAAGTCCGACGTTTCAAGCGTTTTGCAGCCGAAGCTGCTCCTCTTTGCCGCAGGAACGGTGCTTGCCGTGTACTTTCTTTCGTTAGGCTATGTTCTGCTGACCGAAAAGGAAAAGGAGCGGCAAAGCGTCATGGTGCAGGGGCTTTACCGCTCAAACTTCGTCATAATCGGGCTGCCGCTTGCGTCCTCGCTCGTCGAGGGTGCAGACCTCGGTCCCGTCGTTCTGCTCATCTCCGTCGTCGTCCCGATGTTCAACGTCCTTGCTGTCATAACGCTTGAGGCCATGAACGGGCGGCGTCCCGGCATCGGCAGGCTTCTGCTTGATATTGTAAAAAACCCTCTCATCGTCGGCACCGCCGTCGGTCTTGTGTTCCTGTTCACGGGGATAAAGCTGCCGTCCTTCCTCGAAAGCACGGCAAGTCAGATCGCCGCCGCAGCGAATCCCATGCTGCTGTTTTTGCTCGGCGCATTCTTTAAGTTCGACGGTCTGCGGCGCTACGCAAAGGAGCTTGTGCAGGTCTGCCTCGGCAGGCTCGTCGTCATCCCCGGACTTGCGCTCACCGCCGCAATGCTCATCGGCGTGCGTGGCGTGGAGTTTGCCGGAATGATCGCCATCTTCGGCTCTGCGACCGCCATCGCCTCGTTCACCATGGCGCAGCAGATGGGCGGCGATGCGGAGCTTGCTGGCGACATCGTCGTCGCAACGAGCGCCCTGTGCTGCTTTACCATGTTCGGCTGGGCGATGCTGTTCAAATCCCTCGGCGTATTTTAATTTGCCGAAAGCCAAAATCGACGCTGAGTCTTGAGCTGTCAATGTGAGCCGAGCTGCCGAAAGCCAAAACGCCTTAAACAGCCGCAGCGCAGCAGAAAAGATTAAAAAGACTTGGAAATACAGTGTATTTCCAAGTCTTTTTGTTTTACCGTATCACGGAGTCAGGCTGCCGAAAATGTCGCCGACGTAATCCTTGAGTCCGTCGTTGAACTCCTGTGCGCCCTCACCGTAGTTGCCGTTTGCCATGGAATCGCCGACGCTGCCGATCATGTCGGTAAAGTCGTCCGTTGCGGACTCCACGCCGTTTTCGACGTTCTTGTCGTAGTCCTTGAGGTAGTTTATCCACTCCTCAAGACTCGCCTGATCGCCGCCTGCGGGTGCGCTGCCGGTACTTCCGGTGCCGCCGTTACTGCCGCCCGTCGGAGTGCTGCCGGACGGAGTGCCGGAGCTTGCCGGGTCGTGCGCTGCGTCTGCGCCCTCGCCAATATCGTCGGTCGCATCCTTGACCTCAGGGATCGAGGCGGAAGCGCCCTTCTCGTCGTTGCCCGAACAGGAGGAAAGCGTAAGCAGCAGTCCCACGGCAAGCGCAACCGTCACGATAAGTGCAAGAACGATCTTCAGCCCGTTTTTGTTACTTGTTTTCTCCATTTTGAAACCCCCATATTTTTTGCCGAAAAAAATCAAGAACTATACATTTTGCTCTTTTTTATTTAGCATAACATTTTACAGGGATTTTTTCAATAGCTTTTTTTCAATATTGTAGAAAAAATTTTCGCCGTGAAGCTTTTTCGCAAGGAACAGCACCAGCTCCGCAAAGAAAACGCCGCCGATTATATCGACAAAAACGTGCTGCTTCACCAGTACGACGGAGGCAAATATCAATACCGAGGCGACAAAGGAGAGGACCTTAAAGAAGGTGTTCGTCTTTTTGCAGCGCAGCGAGGCACGGAAAACCAGCCAGCTCAGCAGGCAGTGCATGGACGGAAACAGATTCGTCGGCGTATCGAGCTGCCACAGCACTCCGAGAAGCTGAGAGGCGTAGCCCGACCCGCTAAGCTCCGGACGCTCCATCGTCGTGGGGTAGACGAGGAAGATCACAAAGCACACGGCGTACGAAATGACGAGCGCCGAAAACAGCTCATAGCACAGCGCCTTATCCTCACGCATTATCATTACAAGCCCGACCATCCAGAAAAAGAAGGTCCCGACGTACACAATGACCCACTCCGGCACGAGCGGAATGGCGGCGTCAAGTGCGGAGTGTATTTCGTGATGCGGAAAATGTACGTTTATGAGCTTACTGCCGGAGTAGCACAGGGTATGACATATGACCGTGACTACAAGCGGCAGGATCGAATATGCGGGCAGCGGCAGACGCTTTTTCGTCTCAACCGCTCGTATTTCTGTTTTCATTGCTGTTCTCCTTTAGCGTGACGTATGCGTCCTCCACGGTCATGACGCAGTAGTGATCGGGGAGGCGGCTCTCTATCTCCTCCGTCAGGCGGCGTTTAAGCTCGCTCTTGCTCAGCTTGTAGCCGGGAGGCACGGCGACCTCGAACACGAGATTCGTGTGGCTCGGACCCTCTATCATGCGAAAGTCGTGGAAGCACAGCTCCGGGTCAAAGTCCCGTATTATATCGCGCAGCAGCTCACGCTTGCGGCTGACCGCCTCGTCGTCGGTGACGACCGGGTCCATGTGTATAACGGCGTCGCAGCCGAGCTCGGCTTTAAGCCTGCTCTCCGTTTGGTCAATGATGTCGTGCAGCTCGAAGAAATCGCCCTTGCCGTCCACCTCGGCGTGCAGCGACACCATCCTGCGTCCGGGACCGTAGTCGTGGATAATGAGGTCGTGGATGCCGAGAATATGCGGATCGCTCTGTGCGATCTCGGCAATGGCGTTGACAAGCTCCGGATCGGGTGCCTGACCCAAAAGCGGGCTTATCGTATCCTTTGCAACGCTGCCTGCGGTGTAGAGTATGAAGCAGGCAACCATCAAACCGGCATAGGCGTCGATATTCACGCCGGCAAAGTGCAGAAGCAGAGTCGAGACCAAAACGACGAGCGTCGATACCGAGTCCGAAAGGCTGTCGGCAGCGGCGGCCACCATCGCCGAGGAGGATATCCTGCGTCCGACGGAGCGGTTGTAGAAAAACATATACAGCTTAACCAGAACGGAGGCAAGCAGTATCCCGACGGTGAGCCACGAAAACTCCGCAGGCTGCGGGTGCATCACCTTTTCTGCGGAGCTTATGAGCAGCTCTGCGCCCATTATAAGTATGAGCGCCGCAATGACAAGCCCCGATATGTACTCTATCCTGCCGTGACCGAATGGGTGGTCGGTGTCCGGCTTCTTGCCGGAGAGCCGAAAGCCCAAAAGCGACACGCCGGAGGAGCCTGCGTCCGAGAGGTTGTTGAAGGCGTCCGCCGTGACGGCGATGGAACCGGAAACGACTCCGGCTGCGTACTTGCCCGCAAACAGCAGCAGATTAAGCAGGATGCCGTAAATGCTGCACAGGCTTCCGTATGCCTTGCGCACCTGCGGATCATCCACATTGTCTTTGTCTTTTATGAAAATTCCGATAAGCAGCTTCAGCAAGCGCTCACCCCCCTGTTCCCGCATTATAACGCCATACGGCGTTTCGTTCAAGAAAAATTGACGAACCGTCAACAATTTTACCGTACATTTCCCTTGCGTAAAAATGGTATTTGTCTTATAATGTATAATTAATTATATATGTCTAACAAGCATAAGGGGACTGACATATGCAGAAAAAGCACAGCGGCATGGAGGCTCTTGCCGCATTCATCGTAGATAAAAGAAAGCTCATTATCGCACTATTCATCCTCGTCGGCATAAGCTGCGTATTCACGGCAAAGCTCGTCGGCGTCGAGGACAACATTGCCTACTTCCTCTCCGAGGAGACCGAGACCCGTCAGGGCATCGAGGCGATGGAGGGCGAGTTTTACACCTTCGGCACCGCAAGGATAATGGTCGAAAACATCAGTCTTGAGCGTGCGCAGAGCATGGCGGAGGACATGGCGGCGGTCGAGGGCGTGAAGTCCGTGAGCTTTGACGACTCAAAGGCGCACTACCGTGACAGAGCCGCTCTTTTCGACGTCACCTTCACCGGCGCCGAGGACGACAAGGTCAGCATAAACGCCCTCTCCGACCTCAAGGACATCGCCGGAGCCTACGGCGAATACGCCGTCTCAAGCTCCGGCGACGAGGACATTGCGCAGAGCATCATCGAGGAGATGGTGTACGTCGGCATCGTTGCGGTCATCATCGTCATCGGTGTGCTGCTCCTGACCTCCCGCAGCTTCGGCGAGGTGCCCGTGCTGCTCATAACCTTCGGCGCTGCGGCGCTGCTCCAAATGGGTACCAACTGGTGGTTCGGCACCATATCCTTCGTCTCGAACTCCGTAACGCTTATTTTGCAGCTTGCGCTCGCCATCGACTACGCAATCATCCTCTGCAATCGCTATGCCGAGGAGCGAAGGCTCTTAGCGCCGAGAGACGCAATGGTCAAGGCGCTCAGCAAGGCGATCCCGGAGATCTCCGCAAGCAGCCTCACGACCATCGGCGGTCTGCTCGCCATGATCTTCATGGAGTTCCGCATGGGCTACGACCTCGGCAGAGTGCTTATAAAATCCATTGTATTTTCAATGCTTTCCGTGTTCCTGCTCATGCCGGGCATCATCATGGTGTTCTCCCGCTTCATCGAGAAAACACGGCACCGCAGCTTTATCCCGAACATCTCCGGCGTGGGTCGCTTTGCGTGGAAAACGAGGAACATTGTGCCGCCGCTGTTCGTCCTCTTGATAGTGGCGGGCTTCTACTTCTCAAGTCAAAGCCCCCTTGCATATGACTACTACGACTGCCTGCCCGTCAACCTGAACGAGACACAGGAGCAGAGGCAGCAGATATCCGAGCGCTTCGGCGAGGAAAATCTCATGGTGCTCGTCGTCCCGGCGGGCGACTACGACACCGAGGCGAAGATGCTCAACGAGATATCGCAGCTTAAAGACGTCAAATCCACGCTCGGTCTTGCCGGGGTCGAGGTCATGGACGGCTACCGTCTCGGCGATAAGATCAGCATCGACGAGTTTTCGAGCCTTGCGGGGCTTGACGAGACGAGCGCCACGGCGCTGTTTGCCTACTACGCCGCAAGCAACTCCGACTTCGACGACCTTGAAGCACTGCACGAGTACAAGGTCCCGCTCGTCGATCTGTTCCTCTTCCTGCGTCAGGTCGTGGACGAGGGCGTGGTCGATGTCGGGGACGACAACAGGGCGCTTATCGACAGCCTCTACGGTCAGCTCACGGACGCCAAAAAGCAGCTTGAGGGCAAAAAGTACCACCGTATGCTCGTTTACGCCGACCTGCCCGTTGACTGTCAGGAGTCATACGACCTCGTGACCGAGATACACAACGTCGCCGAGAGCTACTACGGCGGCGACGTGTACGTCACCGGCAACGCCACCTGCGCAAGGGACTCCGCCTCCTCCTTCGGCGGAGATCAGCTTATGACGACGCTGCTGTCGCTGCTGTTTGTCGTGCTGGTCATCGTCTTTACCTTCCGCTCCGTGGGTCTTGCCTTCCTGCTCATCGGTGTCATTCAGGGCAGCATTTGGCTCAACTTTACCATCCCCTACTTTACGGGGACTTCGATATTCTTCGTCGGCTACCTTATCGTAAGCTCCATTCAGATGGGCGCAAACATCGACTATGCGATAGTCGTGTCCAACCGCTACCTTGAGCTGAGGGAGCGTCTCGACCGAAAGGAAGCCGTCATCGGTGCATTAAACGGCGCTTTGCCGACGCTCGTGACCTCCGGCAGTATACTCGCCTGCGCAGGTCTGCTCATCGGCATCATGACGAGCGAGCCGACGACCTCCGGTATCGGCATCGCCCTCGGCAGAGGAACCGCAATTTCCCTCGTGCTGGTCATGTTCGTGCTGCCGCAGGTGCTTATCTGGGGAGATAAGCTCATACGCAAAACCAAGATCGCAAAGAAGCTGAAGTTCATAGTCCCGCCGAGATTCGAGGGCGACTTTGAGGCTGCGGCTATGGCTGAAAAAGAAAAAGGCTCTGCCGCCGGGGGAAAACAAGGCGGCTGCCGGACGGTGAAAGGAAACGTGAAATGAAAAGAACATTGCTGACGGTAATAAGCGTGTGTC
The DNA here is from genome assembly GCA_004556755.1 of Clostridiales bacterium. Taxonomy (GTDB): domain Bacteria; phylum Bacillota; class Clostridia; order Oscillospirales; family Oscillospiraceae; genus F23-B02. The sequence continues at coordinate 45,391 of SFFW01000012.1, forward strand.
TGGTGCTGGCGGCGATATTCGGCATTTATGCCGGAGCCGTCGGACTTGACGACATATCCGCAATAGTCCGCTATACCAACAACCAGCGGCAGATCGTCGCCCAGATAGCCGACGAGACGGAAAAGGGCGTAACCGAGCTTGAGGCGGAGGAGGAGCAGCGCAAGCAGGACCTTCTCGAAGCCGCCGAAGGCTCCGTCGTCGAACAGATCGGCGGCAGCATGCTTGCCAATGGCGAGCTTCAGTACGAGGCGGGAAAAGATAAGCTCAACGCCGGACAGAAGGAGTACGACGAGGGCAAGGCTCAGTACGACGCCGCCAAGGCGCTGTACGACGAGAAGCTCGCCGAGTACAACAACGCCTGCGAAAGACTTGAGGAGGGCAAAGCTCAGCTTGCCGACGCCAAGGCTCAGCGTGACGCCGGACAGAAAAAGCTCGACGAGGCGACCCCGGCGTACAACGAGCTGAAGATCTACGTCGACCTCGCAAACGGCAAGGTCTACGAGCATACGAGATTCCTCGCAGACCCCATCGCACGCCTCTACGGCTACGACAGCGTGGAGGCGGTGCTTGAGGCTTACGAAGCCGGACAGCAGCAGCTTGCCGACGCAAACGTTCAGATAGCCGACGCCGAGAAGCAGATAGCCGACGGAGAAAAGCAGCTTGCCGACGCCAAGGTGCAGCTCGACGAGGGCAAGAAGCAGCTCGACGCTGCCAAGGCTCAGCTCGACGAGGGCAAGAAGCAGCTCGACGAGGGCAAGAGCAGGCTCGACTCCGCCAAGGCGGAGCTTGACGCCGGACGCCGCACCGTGAGCGAGAGCGTCGAGAATCTTCAGAATGCGCTCGACGCTCTCAAGGCGTACGACGACGCCGAGTCCAAGGTCAAGGCGGGCGTTGCCGAGCTTATGAAGATACCCGGCATCGCAGAGCAGGTCGAGGACGAGAGCGACTACCGCAGCGTCCTTGAAGCCGCAAGGAGCTTCATCGAAAGCAACAAGGACGGCGTAAACGCCGAGATGACCGTGCGCCAGCGGCTGTACGTCATGCTCATCGTCGCCTGCGCCGTCTGCGCCGCAGCAGGCGTTGCGGGCATCATAGCCTCGCTCACCCCCACGGGCGTAAGACTTGCGACCTGCGCAATAGCCTCCGTCGCAGCGGCGGCGCTGTCGGTCGGCTTTATGATCTACGGTCTCGTAAACGGCAGCCACAGCTTTGCGTACTTCTACATGGATAAGCTCGGCAACGTTGCGGGAGACGGCAGGCTGCAATCCACGGCGCTGCTTATCGCCGCCGTCGCAGCTCTGTGTACCGCCGCACTTGCGCTGCTGTGCCGCAGCGTTTACAACAAGGTGCTTTTGGGCGTCTCCCCCGAAGAGGGCGAAGACGACATTGAGGAAGCGCCCGTCGAGCTCGAGGAACCGGCTCCCGAAAATGAACCCGCACCCGCCGTCGAGGAAAAGCCCGCAAAGGCGAAAGCGCCCGCAAAGGCCGAGGCTTTTGAGGCCGAGGGCGGCGAAATTAGCCTTGAGGAGCTTGCCGCCGAGACCCGGCGCTTAAACGAGGAAGCGACCCGCATGGAGGAAAACGCGCAAAACGATGAGCTTCTGCGTGCACGTCGTGAGTACGAGGAGGCGAAAAAGCGCTTTGACGCCGCTCGCCGCAACCTCGGCGAAAAGTGATATGCGAAATGCTCACCCGCTTGTTTGCGGGTGAGCATTTTTAATCCGGACCGAGGACGAGGGGCTGGAGCTGGTGACCGGAAAGCGCCTCGGCGAGCGTCTGCGGAATGAGCGAAAAGTCCGAGGCGAGCGAGTTCGGCTTAGCCTCCGGCGAATCTTGACGAAACGGCACAAAGTAATAGTTCTTGCGATTTAACAGCTCCGCTATGTTTTTAAGCGAGCCGGACAGTCCGTCGTTCGTGGAAAACGCAACAACGACGGGCTTGTTGTTTCGCAGGTGCGCCTTCGCCGCCATCGTGACCGAGGAATCGCTTATCCCGTGCGCAAGCTTTGCCATTGTGTTTCCGGTGCAGGGCGCGATCAAAAGTGCGTCCATCGGCAGGGCGGGACCTAAGGGTTCTGCCGAAACGATGTCCGTCACGGGAGCCGCTTTACACAATTCCGAGAGCCTTGACAAATGCTCCGCCGCCGTTCCGAAGCGGCTGTCCGTTTCGGCGGCGGTGTCGCTCATTATCGGCACAAGCTCGTATTCCTCCGCAAGCCCTTCCAGTGCGGGAAAGAGCTTTCCGTATGTGCAGTAGGAGCCGCAAAGGGCTACCCCCAAACGCTTTTTGTTCATTGCATATGCTCCTTTACGATCAAATTTACCGCATTGCGCAGCAGCTCGCCGCAGGCGTCGGGCGCATACTTCCCCGGCAGCCCCGGCGCATTTATGAGCCGGCAGTGCGCCGTCTCGTCGGGGTCAAAGCCCGGTGCGGACGCAAGCTCCAAAAGCACGCAGCCTGCGTCAAATCCCCGCTGCTGAGAGGGGGAGAGCGTCATCGCCGGAGCGGTGTTCACCGCCATGCAAAAGCCCGACGTGCCGCCGCCCTTCGGCAGCACGCCGAAGCCGAGCGCCTGTGCGAGCGCCGCCGCTTCGGGGTTTCCCGACATGACCCACACCTCGGCGCCGAGCGCCCGCAGCTTATCGCCGAGGAGCTTTCCTATGCGTCCCCTGCCGAGGACGAGTATGCGCTTGCCCGCAATGCAGTCGGGCGTCGCCTCCATGAGCAGCGACACCGCAGCCTCGGCGGTTATCGCCGCATTGCCGACGACGAAGTCGGGCAGCAGCATACAGTCGTACAGGCGTATGCCGAACATTTCCGCCGTCTCACGCATTTCCGCACTCACCTTGCCGCCGCAGATGAGCGCACCCTGCGGCAGCTCGGCAAAGAGCCGTGCCGTCTCCGGCGGCGAGGGGCAAAACGGTGCATTTATATGCCCCCGCCGCTTCTCGGACGGCAGCGGCAGAACGTAGACATCGGCGCTCTTGGGAAGCTCCGTGCATTTTGCCCCGTCCGGCAGCGGCGCCGTTTCCATTGCATAACAGAAAACGCTCTCGCCGTCTCTTTTAAGGCGGCGGTACAGGCTCTGCATCCTTGCGTCGCCGCCTATGAGAACGTAATTCATAAGCGTCACCTCCTTTTAAGCATAAGGGGAGCATCCAAACTCCGCCTCTGCCATGATTTTTTGTCCTTTCTCTTCGTTGTCGTTCCTTGAAATACGTCAGTATTCCTTCGTCCTCCGCCTTGATAAAGAACAAAAAAACTCAATGGCAGAGGTCGTAGATTTTTAAACGAGAGATGTGCGTTGCAGGCAAGGCTTTGCGATTGAGGAAGCTTTGTGCCTTGTGATTGAGCAAAACGAAGCCTGCGGCGCTTAAGCTGACGGTAGCCGAACCCCTGTCGGTTTTGACGGGCGGGTTTTCGCCCGTGCTGCGTTAAAACCCTTGACAATACGCCGAGTATTCCCTGCGGGCTTTGCCTTGCCCGGACAAAAATCCGCTCCGGCAAAACTGCAAGGCACCTGTCGGCAGTGCTTTTCGAGGGATTTTCGGCTTTCTTTGATGAAGATGGGCTGACGCCCATCAAAGCAAAAAAGTCGGAAATAACCGAAAGGGTAAAAACGGGTTTGGATGCTCCCCTTATGCTTTACAAAAACATCCTATTCCTCGGCTATTTACACGGTGCCTGTTTATGTGGTATAAATGTAAGTGATTTTGCACGGGAGGTAAAACCATGAGCAAAGCGGACGAAATTTTCATTGCAAATTGCAGAGACATTCTCGATAACGGGACATGGGACACGGAGCTTCAGGTGCGCCCCCGCTGGGAGGACGGCAAGGCGGCGCATACTGTGAAAAGATTCGGCATCGTAAACCGCTACGACCTCTCCGAGGAGTTCCCCATCCTCACCATACGCCGCACCTTCTGGAAGAGCGCCATTGACGAGCTTCTGTGGATATGGCAGGCAAAGAGCAACAACGTAAACGAGCTTCGCACCCGTGTGTGGGACGCTTGGGCGGACGAAAACGGCAGCATCGGCAAGGCCTACGGCTACCAGCTCGGCGTTAAGCACCACTACAAAGAGGGCGATATGGATCAGGTCGACCGTGTGCTTTGGGACCTAAAGCACAACCCGGCTTCACGCAGGATCATCACGAACATATATAACCATGCCGATCTGAGCGAAATGGCGCTTTACCCCTGCGCATACTCCATGACCTTCAACGTCACGGGGGACAGGCTCAATGCGATCTTAAATCAGCGCTCGCAGGATATGCTGGCGGCAAACAACTGGAACGTCGTGCAGTATTCCGTGCTGACCTGCATGATGGCGCAGGTGTCGGGCTTAAAGCCCGGCGAGTTTGTCCACGTCATCGCCGATGCGCACATCTACGACCGCCACATTCCCATGATCGAGGAGATAATCGCAAACGAGCCGAAGCCCGCACCGAGGCTCGTCATTGACCCCGATGTCACCGATTTTTACAAATTCACGAGGGACAGCTTCAAGGTCGAGGGCTATGAATACTCGGACTTTTCGGGCAAGATCCCCGTTGCGCTGTGAGGTGAGAGCATGGATGCGATAGTTGCGGTCTACAGTGACTGGGGCATCGGCTTTGAGGGGACGCAGCCCGTCGTCATCAAGGCGGACAGGGCGCACTTTGTCGAGCTGACACGGGGCAGGACCGTGCTTGTCGGGCGCAGGACGCTTGAGGACTTCCCCGGCGGCAGACCGCTCAAGGGTCGCCGCAATATTGTTGTCACCCGTCAGAGCATCGAGATCCCCGGAGCCGAGGTCGTCCACGGCGTCGCCGATGCGCTGGAGCTTATCGGGAACGGCGACTGCGTCGTTTTGGGCGGGGCGAGCGTGTTCCGTGAGTTTTTCCCGTATATAGACCGGGTGTTTGTGACTAAAATAGAGCTTGCGCCGAAGTCCGACGCATACTTTCCCGCACTCGACGAGAGCGGGGACTGGTACCTTGCGGACGCCGGAGAGCCGCTTGAGGAAAACGGCGTCGGCTACCGCTTCATGCGATACGAAAGGAAGGTAAACGAATGAAAAAGCTTATTGCTCCGCTGCTTTTGTGCGTCCTTCTGCTTTGCGCCTGCACGCAGGGCACAGAGCCTCCCGTTCAGACAAAGGACGTTGAGAACAGCCGCACCCTCGTTTCGACCGACACATTCACCGTCGAGGCGGTGGTAGACGGCGAAAACGTCAAGTACCGCTACACGGTCTTTGACCTCGACGGCAAGACGATAGAGAGCGCCTTCTGTGCCGAGATGCCGAAGGTCTCGCAGGTGAGCGAAGCTTTGGCGGGCATCCGCTTTACAGACGACGGGCATAGCTGGGCGAGGTACTACGACCTCAAAAACGGCAAGGCGTCGGAGTCGTTTATGAACGCATTCTGGAGCGACGGCGAGCTGGTCGCCTACAACGCCTACGACAACGGGCATATCATGGTCGTGCGCAGCATCTTCGACGAGTCGGGCTACCGCTTTGAAACTCCGGTCGAAAGCGATTCGTGGCAGATCTTCGTGACCGCCGCCGAGTTAAGCGAGGACGGAACGTCGCTCTCGGTCGAGTTTGTCGACGGCGACGGCACAAACCCGGACGCAAAAGTAAAGACGATCTCCCTCCCCCTCGTCCCTGAGGAGTAAAAGCAAAGAAGCATCGCTCACCGAGCGATGCTTCTTTGTTTTTATTTCACCTATATAGCTTTATAATATGCTGATCGTTTTCGAGCGTCATACATTCACGACCTTCGACCTCGTCATAGCTGAAGCTTACCGTATAGTTGCCCTCATAAGAAAGCCCATCCGAATACACTGTGCCGTCGGAACAAAGGTACCATATTCCCATCGGCGCAAATTCGTTGCAGACATCGCCGTTCGCTTGGAGGTAGATAGTTGCATCGGTTTCGAGATTGTGCCACTCTCCGAGCATTGCGTTAAAAAGCTCCTGCGATTCCTCCGATGTGGTTTTATTCGTCTGTTCGGTGCTATGCTCCGTTTCGGGGCGCTCATATAGCGAGAGGCGCTGCGCTGCGGCGCCGGGGTCAAAAGCAAACGACAGTGCTTCGCTGAAAACCGATAGTCCGTATTCCGTACGCCCTTCGTTTCCGCACTCGTAAGTGACATAGGCAATGCCGGTCGGAGCGACGGTCCCGTCGGCATCTTCGCCGGTCTCGGTGTCAAAGATAAGCTCCTTTTCGCCGTCGTCGTCAATGTCTCTCAGGGCGCAGTTTGAGGTAAAGGGCAGCTCTCTGATGCGCTTTGAAATTCCGAGAAGCTTGTCCTCCGGAGCGCCGAGGTATTTATCAAAGCTCGTGTCGCCGCCCTGAAGCTCCTCAAGACGCAGCTTATCGAGCGCATTCTCGTACTCCTCCTCGGAGACCTCGGTCATGCCGCCGTCGCCGTCGCTTTGCGTATAGTCGTAGACGGTCTCCTCTTCCTTTCCGTTGGGCGACTCATACGACATATAAAAATCGTAGTCCTGCGCTTCGCCGTAGAACCTGAAAAGGCTCTCATAGCCGTGAGTGAGCACCTTGTATGAGTTCTCAACATACAAACCGCCGTTTGTCTTTGAAGTGTACATTTTAAGCTCTCCGGCGGCGCCCCAATTGAAAAAGACCTTGGGGTTCTCGTCAAGCTTTCCGCCCTCGAAAAGCACCCAAAGCGGCAGATACTCGCCCACAAATTTTATGAGCCAGTCAGCCGTCCCGTCGCCGTTGTAGTCGGGTCTGTATATCTCTATGCCGAACTCGTAATAATTGCTCATTCTTGTGAGTGCGGCAACGTACAGCGCTTCGGCGTAATCGTCGACGGTCTTTTCCTTTTTCTCGGACTTTTCGCCGTCGCCGTCTCCTGCGCAGGCGCACAGAGAGAGCGCCAGCACAAGCGCAAGCAGCAGCGCAATTATGCGTTTTCTCATGTTGTCTCTCCTCTTATCAGTACGCTACGCCCCAGTAGATCATGTGCTTTGCCTTCTTGCCGCAGATGGGGCAGGTGTCGCCGAGGTCCTCCTGCTCGAAGGGGATGCAGCGGCTCGACATTCCCGCCTCCTCCTTCATCTTCAGCTCGCACGCAAGCTCGCCGCACCACATCGTCTTTATAAAACCGCCGTTTTCCGACTGGAGACGCTTCGCCTCTTCGAGAGAGTGAGCCTCGAAAATGTGGCTGTCGAGATTCTTCTTTGCCTTGTCGAAAAGACCCTGCTGAACGTCGTCGAGCAGACCGTCGATCCTGTCGCAAAGCTCGTCGATGGCAACGCTGAGCTTCTCGCCGTTGTCACGGCGCACCGCAACGCAGACGCCGTTTTCGATGTCACGGGGTCCAAGCTCGATGCGCAGGGGAACACCCTTCATCTCGTACTGAGCGCACTTCCAGCCGAGGCTGTTGTCGCTCAGGTCGATCTTACAGCGCACGCCGTGGGCGCAAAGCGCCTCGTAAAGCTCGGTCGCCTTCTCGGTCACGCCGGGCTTGTGCTGTGCAACGGGAACGACGATGACCTGCACGGGTGCGATCCTCGGAGGCAGCACGAGACCGTTGTTGTCGCCGTGCGTCATGATGACGCCGCCGATGATGCGGGTGGACATACCCCACGAGGTCTGGTGCGGATGCTTGAGCTTGTTGTCCTTATCGGTAAAGGTGATGCCGAACTGCTCCGCAAAGCCGGTGCCGAAGTAGTGGCTGGTGCCGGACTGCAGCGCCTTGTGGTCGTGCATCATGCACTCAATGGTGTAGGTGTTGACCGCTCCGGCAAACTTCTCCTTATCGGTCTTGTTGCCTCGGATGACGGGCATTGCGAGGTAGTTTTCGCACAGGTCGGCGTAAACCTCAAGCTGCTGGAGAGTCTCCTTTCGTGCCTCCTCCTCGGTAGCGTGGAGGGTGTGACCCTCCTGCCACAGGAATTCCCTGCCGCGGAGGAAGGGCCGGGTGGTCTTTTCCCAGCGCAGAACGCTGCACCACTGATTGTACAGCATGGGCAGGTCACGCCACGAATGAACGGTGTGGCTCCAATGATCGCAGAACAGCGTCTCGGAGGTGGGGCGGATGCACAGGCGCTCCGGCAGCTCCTCGCTGCCGCCGACCGTGACCCATGCGCACTCCGGCGCAAAGCCCTCGACGTGATCCTTTTCCTTTTGCAGCAGGCTTTCGGGGATGAGCATGGGCATGGACACGTTCTCGTGACCGTGTGCCTTGAACATCCTGTCAAGCTCCTTCTGAATATTCTCCCAAATGGCGTAACCGTAAGGGCGCAGAATGAAAAGTCCCTTTACCCCGGAGTAATCGACAAGCTCCGCCTTGGTGCATACGTCGGTAAACCACTGGGCAAAATCCTGCTCCATATCGGTTATCTGTTCAACCTTCTTTTCCTTTGCCATAGTCTTTCTCCTTTTTGAAGCCGGGAGTCCCTCTCCCCGCTTTATTGTGAGCGGCTTCCGCTAACCTTTATATTCTATCCGCCCCGCCGCCGCTTGTCAATCGCAGGAACAAAAAAGCCGCCCTGTAAAAAGTCTTTTGCCCCGTGGCTTCGTTGAAAATGCGTAGAATTATCTCCATTATTCCTGCGCTTTTCGCCTTGCCACAGAACAAAATCCGATTTTACAGGGTGCATCGCAGTTTTGAGCGAGATATTTTTCGTTCAGGCAAAATAACAAAATCTCGGCAATACACAAAGTATTACCGAGATTTTTTGTGAAGTATGGGCGGAAAAGAGCCGCTCAAAACCGACTTATCCTTATCTGAATCCGCCCTTCCGAAAAACACCGTCCGGGATGATTTACAAATTCCGCAGGACACCGAAGGCGAGCAGGGTGATTATCATTATCCACAGCAGGACGTTTGCCCATTTGTGCGGACGCAGACTGCCCTCCTTCACATAGCGCAGGGCAAGGTCAAAAATCAGCGCCGCAAAGAGCGGGCTTATGCACAGCAGCGCCGGATTATACCGCCACGCCGCCGCAAAATCGCCCGACAAAAGGCTCAGGCACATTCGGCTCACGCCGCAGCCGGGACACAAAAGCCCCGTCAGCTCACGGAAAGGGCAGGGTACGGCAAGGCCCGTGTACCGCATAAGGAGCGCATACGAAAGCCCCAGCACCGCAAGCGCCGCCGTGACCGCCGCAAGACGTCCGAGCCTTTTTCTCTGAGTCGGACTCAGCCTTGCCGCCGAGAAGCTTCTCACTCTAAGGTCGCAACGTTGTTAAGCTCGCTCTGGATAAGGCAGTAGCTGATGATGCCTGCGCTGAACAGAGCAAGCAGGAGGTAGATAAGACCGTTGTTGCCGTCGGCGACCATGCCGTTGCGCTGCTTTACAATGTTCACCTTGTTTCCCGCAGTGTACAGCCAGTAAAGACCGTAAATGTTGCAGGTGACGAGCGAGAGCAGGAACACAACGCCGCCGGAGGTATCCTGAGTGCGGCCGGATGCTGTGTTGAGGTCGTTCACGATGCAGATCTGCCAGTAAATGCCGTAGATGCCTAAGGTGATGATCGAAAAGATTATGCACAGTGCAATGTTGCGCTTTTTGATAGGCGCACGGTAGGCCCCGGCAGGAGCCTGCTGATAGCTCTGCTGGTAGGTCTGATAGCCGTTCTGCTGCTGGTAGGTATTCTGCTGCTGGTAAGTCTGCTGCTGATAGGTATTCTGCTGAGCGTTTGCCGCTCCCGAATTCTGTGCGACCGCTGCGCCGCAGCTCGGACAGAACTTGGTGCTGGCGCTGATCTGATTTCCGCAATTTGGACAGAACATGATTATTTCTCCTTTTCTCCAAACTATTGCCGTTGGCTCTGATTTGAGTATATCATGCCGGATATACTGCGTCAAGAAAATATGAAAAACGTCGAAACTCCGGCGATTGTTTTCAAAAAAACTTGACCGCTGCGTCAATTTCAAATATAATGTTTAAGATGTATAAAAATTCACAATTTCGGAGGTGACGCATACGGATCGGCAAAAGTATATGGCTGAGCTTAACAAGCTCCTGACCTTCATGTTCAAGGAGGACAGAGCCGAGATCATCCAGCACTATAACGAGCTGCTTGACAATGCCGAGGACGAGTCCGCCCTTTTGGAGGAGTTCGGCTCTCCGACGAAGCTTGCCGTCAGCATATCGAGATCGTATAACAGGGACGAGCGCAAGCTTGCGGTCACCGCAGACTCAAAGGAGGATGCGCCCGAAAAGCCCGCTGCCGAAGCCAAGGCGCCCGAAAAGCCCGCTGCCGAAGCGCCCAAGGCCCCGCAGAAGCCCTCAGAGCCTGAGGTCTACACCGGCACATACGCCGACATCGTCGAGGAGTTCCGCCGTCAGAGAGCGCTGGAGGAGGGCGTGGAGTACAAGCCCATTTTCTTCGACGAATCCGAACCCACTCCCGTGGAGGAGCCTGCTCCGGTCGAAGACCCCACTCCCGTGGAGGAACCGGCTCCTGCTGAGGAATCCGCACCCGCCGAGGAGCTTGAGTCCGTTGAGGAGTCTGCTCCCGTCGAGGAACCCGTTCCCGCTGAGGAATCCGTACCCACCGAGGAGCTTGAGCCCGCAGAGGAACCCGCTCCCGCTGAGGAACCCGCTCCCGCAGAGGAACCTGCTCCCACTGAGGAACCCGCTCCCGCTGAGGAACCCGCTCCCGCTGAGGAATCCGCTCCCGCAGAGGAGCCGGTCGATGGGACCTTTGAGGAGTACGGTCTGAGCGATGCGGAGGAAGCCGCCGAGGAGCGCAGAACGCAGCGCAAGACAAACGTTCCGCTGCTGATACTGTATCTTATAATCGCAATTCCGCTCGGCATCGTCGGTGTGGCGCTCGTCATTGCAATCGGCGCCGTCGTCATTGCCGCCGCAGCCGCCGCCGCATTCTGCGGCGTGAAGCTCTTTGTCTTTGCGTTTTCGGGACTGACGGTCTTTGCCGACATTTTCATCACCGCAGGCGCGGCACTCGTGTGCTGTGCGGTGGCTCTGCTGCTGCTCTGGTTCGGAGTGTGGGGCATCGCATCCGGCGTTTCCGGCGTTATAGTCGGTCTCAAGGCGCTCGGAAGGAAGCTTTGCGTTAAGGAGGTAGCCGTCGATGAGTAAGGTTTGGAAGGTCATCGGGATCATGTTCGGCATTATGCTGCTGCTCGGCGCCGTGAGCGTCGGCGTCGGTATGATAACGGGCGGCGATATCCAGCGCATAGACGAACTTTTTAAGGCGGCGAACGCCGACACCGTGCAGCGTGTGCAGGATATGGTGCAAAGCGCCGAGGAAGCCCTTCGCAGTCTGATCGACTCGCTTTGCGACGCTGCAAAGCATTGAAAACACGGAAAAAATAACGAAAAACACTTGACCTCTGCCCGACGGTATGGTATATTTATCATTACCTGTCGGAGGAGAGGTCTTTTTTCGTGCGCACTTTTACGCCGAAAATCGTTCCCCCGATCTCACACAGGGAGGCAGATGCCCACACCGTAACGTGGGTAAATAAAATAGGAGGTGCCGAAAAAGTATGGCTGACAACAGAGTCAAGATCACGTTGAGATGCAACGAGTGCAAGCAGAGAAACTACAATACCGTCAAGAATAAGAAGAATACTTCCGATAAGCTTGAGCGCAGCAAGTATTGTCCCTTCTGCAGAAAGCACACCAAGCACGTCGAAACCAAGTAAGTTTCTGAAAGGACGATCAAAATGGCAGAAGAAAAGAAGAACGTTGCTCCTTCCAAGAACATCAACGCCGTAAAGAAAGAAACGAAAAAGCTTGGTTTCTTTAAGCGCATAGGAAAATGGTTCCGTGAAATGAAGAGCGAGCTTGCAAAGGTCATGTGGCCCACCAAGAAGACGGTCGTTAACAACACCCTCGTCGCTCTCGTCGTTATGGCGTTCTCGGCCGTTGTCCTTTGGGGCTTCGATAAGGCCGCTACGGCGCTTATCAAGGCCATCACCACTCTCGCAGGGTAACGGCTATGGCGGAAGATGCAAAGTGGTATGTGATACACACATACTCAGGCTATGAAAACGCAGTGGCGGCTGCCATAATGAAGGCCGCCGAAAACCGCAGGATGCAGGATCTGATCCGTGAGGTCAACATTCCCATGGAGACCGTGACCGAGATAACCGACGCCGGCGAAAAGACCGTCGAGCGCAAGGTGTTCCCCGGCTACGTCCTCTGCAAAATGGTGCTGACCGACGACAGCTGGCATTTGATCCACAACGTCCGCGGCGCAACCGGCTTCGTCGGAGCGGGCGGAAAGGCCGTTCCTCTCACGGAGCAGGAAATACTTGATCTGGGAGTCGAGCGTCACGAGATAGTCGTGGGCTTCGGCGTGGGCGACACCGTCAAGGTTACGGACGGTCCGCTTGCCGGCTTCCTCGGCGTTGTCGAGGAGCTTGAGCCGGACAAGGACAGAGTCCGTGTCGTCGTGTCGATGTTCGGCAGGGAGACCCCCGTCGATCTCGAGCTGGATCAGGTCGAAGAAATCAAAGAATAATAAGAAAGAGGTGCTAAGAAATGGCACAGAAAATAGTTGGATATGTAAGATTCCAGGTTCCCGCCGGCAAGGCAACCCCGGCACCCCCCGTAGGTCCCGCACTTGGTCAGTACGGTGTTAACATCGGCCAGTTCACCAAGGACTTTAACGAGCGTACCAAGGGCGACATGGGCATGATGATCCCCGTCGTCATCACCGTTTACTCCGACCGTACCTTCTCCTTCATCACCAAGACGCCTCCCGCAGCCCTGCTTATCAAGAAGGCTTGCGGCATCGACACCGCATCCGGCGTTCCCCAGAGGGACAAGGTCGCAACCATCAGCAAGGAAGATCTTCGCAAGATCGCAGAGCAGAAGATGCCCGACCTCAATTGCACCGACATCGAGTCCGCAATGAGCATGATCGCCGGCACCTGCCGTTCCATGGGCGTAGTCGTAGGCGACTGATCCCGTCAAGTGGGAGGATTTATTCCGACTCAACCACATTATTAGGAGGAAACGAAATTGTTTAGAGGTAAAAATTATAAAGAGAGCGCAAAGCTCATTGACAAGCAGGCACTCTATGATCCCATGGAGGCATTCGGCCTCGTTATAAAGGCAAGCAAGGCAAAGTTCGACGAGACCGTCGAGCTGCACGTTAAGCTCGGTGTTGACGGACGTCACGCAGACCAGCAGGTCCGCGGCGCTATCGTTCTTCCCAACGGCACCGGCAAGACCGTCCGTGTCCTCGTTTTCTGCAAGCCCGAGCGTGTTGAAGAAGCACTCGCAGCCGGCGCAGACTACGCAGGCGGCATGGATCTCGTCGAGAAGATCCAGAAGGAGAACTGGTTCGAGTTCGATACCGTTATCGCCAGCCCCGACATGATGGGTACCGTCGGCCGTCTCGGTAAGGTCCTCGGTCCTAAGGGACTCATGCCCTCCCCCAAGGCAGGCACCGTCACTCCCAACATCGCTCAGGCGATCAAGGAGTCCAAGGCAGGTAAGGTAGAGTACCGTCTGGACAAGACCAACATCATCCACTGCCCCATCGGCAAGGTCTCCTTCGGTGCAGACAAGCTCTTTGAGAACTATGCGGCTCTCATCGGCGCCATCATCAAGGCAAAGCCCGCAGCGGCAAAGGGCCAGTACATCAAGTCCTGCGTCACCGCTTCCACCATGGGCCCCGGCATCAAGATCAACGCTCAGAAG
>SFFW01000013.1 GCA_004556755.1 Clostridiales bacterium
TGTCAAATTCTTATTTTCCGAACAGATTATACCACAAAATTATGAATTTTTCAAACAAACAGAAAACCTCTCTTGTCTTGGTAGACAAAAGAGGTTTCTTTCGTGCGAAAGAGTAACCAAACGGAGCAGAAACGAGGTAAAAGTAAGCAAAAGTAGTGTAACTGCTCTGTTCGATAAATTGGAATTTGACTATCTCTTTTTATAAATAACCAACTCTGGATTTTCGCCATTTTCTTCATAGGTTGCAATAAGAATAAAATCCATACTGCAGACAATGCCAAAACATCTGTTTTCTCCGAATTCGCATTCCAACTGATTCCCTAAATAGGTTACTCCGTCATCTAAAAACTTCACACTTTTTCCGTTTGGAAGTCTGTATTCAAGATTGACATATCCGCCAACTAAGGCATTAAGCTTTTGAAGCTTTGGCATTCCTTCAATGTTCAATTCATTGATTTCCGTAATCAAGAGTTTTTTGAATTCTTCAAAAGCTCCATCACCGCCAAGCTCTTTGTATCTCTTCCAATAATCTAATTTCGGTAGAGTTTTCTGTAAATAAGAACGAACTTCTTCCTCCGGATGTTCCTCATTTGCCATATGCTTTACACAAACATCAATCAGGTCATCCATATTATGATACATATATTCTCCGTCTGCATAGCACCATTTGCAATATTCTTCATTAAAGAAACCATCGGTTTCCTTGCTGATATTAGAATCTTCCAAAGGCATACCGCAGCATTGGCAGATAAGCTGTCTTGGAGAACCGAGAAGCGTATTGATAGATACATCAAACAGTTTTGATAACAATTTTAGTGTTTCAGTATTTGGCACCGTTTCTCCGGTTTCCCAACGAGAAACCGCCTGTCTTGTTACGAATATTTTTTCTGCAAGAGCTTCTTGTGAAAGCCCGTTTTTAGTTCTCAACTCTACTATAATATCCTTTGTTTCCATAGAATCATCACCTTACTATAATTATAATGCAGGATGTTCAAGTTTACTAGCAACTCGCTGTTGCTATCAGTTAGACAAATTCTTATTTGTCGAACAGATTATATCACAAAACTATCAATTTTTTCAACCGAACGCAAAAAGCGCCCCCGACAACCGTTCTGGCCGCCCGGTGCGCTGCAAGAACAAGAAAAACCTCTCATGTCTTGGTAGACAAAAGAGGCTTTTTTATGGCGGAGAAGGAGGGATTTGCTTTTCTGCGGAAAAGCCACGGCGGTTGCAACAGTCCCCCGGACTGTTGCTAAGAGCCGCCTTTCAAATCCCTCCAACTGAACCCTCGAAACCCTTATGGGGTTTACACGATTTCCAATCGTGCGCGCTCGGCCGGACTACGCGACTTCTCCGAGTTTAGATTTATTCACTTACAGCTTGTGTATTATAATGCACTTTTACTCTAAAGTCAAGCACTTTTTTGCCCGTTGCAAGCGCTGCCGCACTGTGTTAAAATTGCAATATATTCTATACGACAGGAGAACGGACTATGGAGAACAAGCGCTGGTACAAGGAAATGGCGGTCTATCAGATCTGGCCCCGCTCCTTCTGCGACGGCAACGGCGACGGGATCGGCGATCTTTGGGGCGTGCTGCAAAAGCTTGACTACATCAAAAGCCTCAATGTGGACGGCATCTGGTTTTCACCGCTCTACCCGTCCCCGAACGCCGACTACGGCTACGATATTTCCGACTACAAAAACATCCACCCCGACTACGGCGACCTCGACGTCTTTAAGCAGGTGCTTGACGGCGCTCACGAGAGAGGCCTGCGTGTCTTTATGGACCTCGTGATAAACCACACCTCCGACGAGCATCCGTGGTTTATCGAGAGCAAAAAGGGCAAGGACAACCCCTATCACGATTACTACTACTGGCGTCCCGGCAGGAGCCTCCACCGCCCGCCGAACAACTGGGACAGCCTCTTTGAGGGCGGCGCCTGGGAGTACGACGAGGGGCTTGACGAGTGGTATCTCCACATCTTCTCGAAGAAGCAGCCCGACCTCAATATGTCCAACCCCAAGGTGCGTGAGGAGGTCAAGAGCATCATGCGCTTTTGGCTCGACATGGGCGTTGACGGCTTCCGTGAGGACGTCATAACCTACATCTCCAAGGTCGAGGGACTGCCCTCCGCAAAGATAAAGCTGCCCGCCGCAACGGGCATGGGCTACTACACGAACGGCCCCCACGTCCACGAGTACCTTGCCGAGTTTAAGCGTGACGTGCTTGACTTTTACGACTGCTTCACCGTCGGTGAGGGTCCCCGCATGGAGCCGGAGACCGCACTGAGCTACGTCCGTGAGGGCAAGGATCAGGAGCTTAACATGATGATAAACTTCGCCCACATGGAGGCGGACTGCTTCATCACCGACTTTTTGCAGCGTCCCTTTGACCTGAGAAAGCTGAAAAAGGCGTTTACCAAGTGGCAGGACGGTATGTACGGCAAGGGCTGGAATGCGCTGTACCTTGAAAATCACGACCACCCCCGCATAATCAGCCGCTACGGAAGCGAGCGCTACCGCACGGAAAGCGGCAAGATGCTTGCCGCAAGCTATCTGTTCCAGTGCGGCACACCCTTTGTCTATCAGGGTCAGGAGATCGGTATGCTCAATAACCGCCTTACCTCCATCGACCTGTACAAGGACATCATGGTGAAGAATAACGCCCGCATCGCCCGCAAGCTCGGCTTGCCCGCCTCCAAGGTGCTGGAGCTTGCGCAGAAGTCTACCCGCGACAACGCCAGAACGCCGATGCAGTGGAGTGATGCCGAATACGCAGGCTTTTCGACCGCAACGCCGTGGTTCTACGTCAACTCAAACTACAAGGAGATAAACGTCGAAAGCCAGCTTGACGACCCCGATTCGCTGCTCAACTTCTACCGCAGCGCACTTCTGTTCAGACGTGACAATCCGCTCGTCATCTACGGCAGATACAAGGAATATTACCCCGAAAGCAAGGAGCTTTATGTCTACGAGCGCAGCTACGACGAGCGCCGCCTGCTCGTTGTCTGCTCCTTCACCGAGGAACCCGTGCGCTTTGATGCCCCCGCCGACTACGAGCTTGAAAAGGGCAAGCGGGTGTTTTCTAACTACGAGGAAAACTACATTATATCCAACGGCTTCACCACGAGACCGTATGAAATGAGGGTGTATCTTTTTTAATGAGAAGAAAAGACCGTGAGATAACCGAGCCGTCGGAGATAACGGCTCTCGTCGAGCGCTGCGATACTCTGCGTCTCGGCTTCTGCGACGGGGACACATCCTACGTCGTGCCGCTGTCGTTCGGGTACGAAAGGACGCAGGAGGGCTTTACGTTCTACGTCCACGGCGCAAAGACCGGTCGCCGGCACGAGCTTGCTCTCTCTGCACCCAAGGTCTGCGTCGAGCTTGACATCTGCCGTCAGTTTGTCGAAAGTACGGGCGGACTTACCGCCGATTACGAAAGCTTCATCGGCTGGGGCGAGATCGAGACCGTCAGCGGAGACGAGGCGGTAAAGGGGCTTGAGCTTCTGTGCGCTCACTGCGGCTTTGACAGGATGCCGTGTACTCAAAGCGTGGTCGATGCGACATGCGTCGAGAAGATCAGTGTTTCAGACTTTACGGCAAAGCGCCGCTTTAAACCTCAATAAGCAAAACGACCCGTCGGCATCGCCGACGGGTCGTTTTCGCTCCCTCTTGACAGCCTACCGCTCGGTAGGTATAATGGTGCGGCGGCAAAACCGCAGAAGGAGGATGCGCATGAAAAGCAGAAGCGTTGACGGCGAGATAAAGCTCGTCGGGTACTACCCGAACTACAAGACCGCACTTGCGTGGTATCTCGACCCGGAGGTCTGCAAGCAGGTGGACAACAGGGACGAGGTCTACGACATGAAGCTTTTGAAGTCCATGTACGGGTACCTGAACGAGCGAGGCGAGCTGTACTACATAAAGTACAAAAACAGACTGTGCGGCGACGTCTGCCTGCACCCCGACGGCGAGATAAATATCGTGGTGGCAAAGGGCTTTCAGAATAAGCACATAGGCAGACGGGTCATCGGTGAGATCGTCCGTTTGGCAAGGGAAAAGGACATCCCGGAGCTGTATGCGGAGATATATTCCTTCAACACACAGTCGCAGCGGATGTTTGAAAGCGTGGGCTTTCGCCGCTCCGACGACGGAAAATACAGACTGAGCTTAAGGTGATATGAGCGCCGCAGACTTCGTTTTGCTCAATCACAAGGCTGACGTATTTCAAGGAACGACAACGAAGAGAAAGGGCAAAAAATCATGACAGAGGCTGCGCCCGCAAGGTGGTAAACGCCGTGAAAAACGAGATACTGTCGATGGGCAAGCTTGCGACGCTGAACGTCGATAAGAAAAATCCGATCTCAAATCGGCTCTACCTTTCGCTGGGCTTTAAGCGCATCCTCTCGCAGAGCGAGTACAGGGTGGCGCCCCCCCGACGGAGAGCGGGAAAATTGAGTCGTGAAAAGACAAAGCCCCGGTGATGCAAAAGCATCACCGGGGCTTTGTCGCTTAGTCCCTGAAATCAAAGAGGTCCTTCGGACTTATCTCCAGCACCTCGCAGAGCTTGAACACGACGTCGAACGAAACGCCGACGTTGCCAAGCTCGATGGCGCTGATGTGGCTCCTGTCAATATCGACAAGCTCCGCAAGCTGAAGCTGCGTGAGCTTTTTTCTTTTTCTGTAATAAACGACGTTCAGACCGAATTTTTCGTACAGCTTTTTGTACTCCGCTTTCATGCGTATCACCTCAAATAAATGATAATGGGTGTGATACACTTCATAAACCTTGTGTAGATAGTGTAATGTTGACACAGGTCATTTTGGTATGATATAGTATATCCGAAAAAGGAAAAAGCAAATCGGCAATGATTGCTGCCACTCATAAAAAACATAAATACACTTGAGGAGGAAAAATTTAATGGAAAATGGGGAGAGACTTTGCCCGTTTTGTAAAGCGGAGATCAAAGGCGGAGATGAGGTCAAGTTTTGCACGACTTGCGGTCGAGATATAAGCTCCGCTGACGATGTCAGTGCGGGCTTTGAGAGCGTTGCCGAGCCGACACCGAAAAAGAGCAGGAAAAAGCCGATAATCATCGGCATCGCCGCTGCGGTGATTATCGGCGTAATAATCTTAATTGTAAGCGGAAGATCTTCAAACAAAGGTGAGCTTACGATAGATGAGTATCTCTTATATGCAGAAGAATTTCTTGAATATTCCTATGACGCAGGCGCTAATCTTGAAGAGATAAGCGATACCGTTCAGAGATATTGGTATGAAAATATTTACGATGACAAACACGGTGCAGATATCAACGATGCCATTCTGTATGCAATGTCGGACAAGTCAAGCGAAATTGAGCTGGCGAAAACATATGACGACAAGCTGAAAGATATGTACAAGAAGGTAAAAAATATCCCCGAAGGATTGTCTGAGGATGAGAGGGACGAAGCAAAGGAAGTGCGGGATGCAGTCAAGGAGCTTTATAATGTTTACAGCGACTTCTACACTTTTGCAACAGAGCCGTCCGGCAGCTTTAACACATACAGCGAAAGAAACAATTCACTCACGGATCAGTTTATTTCAAAGTATAATGCATTAAAAAATCTCTTGGAGTGAAATAACACGCCACAAAAAACAGCCGCCAACAGGCGGCTGTTTTTGCGGTTTAAAATCGTCGGGAAAGAAAAGACAATCATGGGGAGAGGGCGAGAGGGGATTGGGTATCCACTCTCGCAAGAATTGAGCGAAGCGGATAAACGACAAGTCCACCAAAAAAGAACAGCCGCTATTGCGGCTGTTCTTTTTTGGTGGACGATACAAGACTCGAACTTGTGACCTCCCGCACGTCAAGCGGATGCGCTACCAGCTGCGCCAATCGTCCGTTTATCGGCAACGGTTATTATAACCGCTGCCGATTATTTTGTCAACAGTTTTTTCTCGGTTTAATTTCAGCGTGAGGAAACCACGACACGGCAGGTCGCCGATGCTCCGTAGCAGGTGACGGTTATCGTCGCAACGCCGGAGCCGACCGCCTTTATGGTGGCAGCGGAGCCGTTGCTCTCGATCACCAGAACGTTCTCGTCGGAGCTGGTCCACACGATCTCGGGATTGACGAGATTCATCGGATACGGCTGCGCCGTAAGCGGGGTCTCGTCGCCGACCCGGCAGCTGAACTCCGTGCGCAGGTCGCCGTAGTAGTATATCTTGACCTCCGTCACCGTCGGGGTCACGACAGGTGTCGGCGATTCGCTCGGCGAGGGCGAGGGTGCATCCGAAACGGGCGGTGGCGTGGGCTTGTCGGGGGTTGCGGGAGCGTCCGCATTGGGAAGGCTGACCGCTATCATAACGACGAGCGCAGCGATGACTGCGATAACAAGAACTGCGCCGAATATAAGCTGCCACTTACGGTTGTCCGCAGCTCTTGCGTTTGCGGCGGTGCCTTTGACCGCAGAGGGCGTCGTACCCGGAACACGGCTGCTCTGCTGGACCCTTCTCGTCCCGCAGTTGGGGCAGCGACGGCGAAGCGCCGAGAATTTATTGCCGCAGCGACGGCAGGTTATCTGAGGAATGAAGCCCATAAATGCGCCTCCTTTTAAGCATAGGCTGACACGGCTGCCGCTTTCGGCGGCATGGTGCCGACGCTCACACAAAAGTGAACTTTACCTATAAATAATACAGCAAAGCACACGCTCCGTCAAGTTTTTAATAATACCGCTCAGTCAAACAGCGCCGACATAAGCTCGATTGCGCTGCACGAGCAGAGGTACATACCGTCACCGAAATCGGCGTACACCCTGTCGCCGACGAGCTTTACGGTGCAGGTGACAAGGTCCCCGCCCTCCGAGAGCGCCGAAAACTCCAGCGTTTCGGCGTCCTCCGGCAGCTCGCTTTTGCCCGCCTCATAGCTTGCGCCTTTGCTCGGCGCAAGAAGCTCCGCAAGCTCCTCGGCGCTGATATCGAGCGTACTTTCGCCGTTTAAAAGCTGATCCTTGCCGGTCGTATCCTGCGGCACGCCCACATCGGCGATGACCGCCGACGAGCCTTTGCTTACGGAAAGCATCTCGGACCCCGAAGCCGTCTCGTTTGCCGGGGGCGCAAAGCGCTGTGCGGCGAATATGACAAGCGTAAAGCAGGCGACAAGCGCCGCAATGCCGAGAAACACGCTCCGACGCTTCTCAGTCCTCGGAGCCGAATTTCTCACGGCGTCCGTAATGCGCTCGTGAAGACCCTGCGGCAGCGCTGTGTCCTCACACACGGCGTCGGAAACGGCGGAGAAGGCGGCAAGGGTGCGGCTGCACTCGTCGCAGGAGGCGATGTGCTGCATAAGCTCAAGCCGCTCGTCGTCGTTAAGCTCGCCGTCGAGCATTGCGCTGATCTGTATTTTTCTCTGTTTGCAGTCCGTCATTTCCGCTCACCTCCCTGTGCTGTAGACGTGTAGAAGTCGGGAATGTTCCCGTCCTTCGTCAAAAAAGCGCAGAGCCGTTTTCTCGCACGGAAAATGCGGGACTTCACGGTACCCGCTTCAAGTCCGAGTCTTGAGCCGATCTCCTCATAGCTCAGCCCGCCAAGCTCACGCAAAATGAGTATCTGCCGCTGGTCGGGGCTTAGGGTGTCAAGCCCGCGCCGCACGGCGTCACGCACAAGGGAGGACTCAAGACTGTCCTCCGGCAGGCTTCGCAGATCGGGGATCTCGCACTCCTCGCCGTCGTCGTCCTCGCCGTCACGGGTGAGGGAGACGGTCTGCCGCTTGCTTTTTGAGCGCAGAAAGTCAAGGCACACGTTCGAGGCGATGCGGTAGACCCACGCCGAAAATCGGCTGTCGCCCCGAAACGAGGACAGGGAGCGGTAGATCTTGACAAAGCACTCCTGCGTCATGTCGGCGGCGTCCTCTGAGCTGCCGGTCATGCGCAGGCACAGCCTGTACACCCCCGCCTCGTACTCCGTGACGAGCGCCTCGAAAGCGTCCGTATTTCCGCCGAGTACGGAACGGATTATTTCCTTTTCAAATTCCTCGGTCATATCAGATCACGCTTAATCCCGCTCATTATCTTATGCAGCTCCTCCAGCGTTTCGACACGGACAAGCTGCTGTCTGTAATATGAAGAATTGGCGACGCCCTTTAAGTACCACGGGAGCTGATGCCGTGCCTCAAGGCAGGCAAGGCGCTCGCCGAAGCGCTCGGCGTACAGCTCCGTCTGCCGCAGCGCAAGGTCGCAGCGCTCCGAAAGCGGGGGAAGGTCCGGAACGACCTCACCGCCGCACAGTGCGTTTGCACGGGGGAATATCCAGGGATTGCCGAAGCTGCCCCTGCCGATCATGGCAAGCTCGCACTCTGTGTAGCGGAGGATATGCTCCGCATCCTCCGGGGTAAAGATGTCGCCGTTTGCGATGACAGGAATGTCCACCGCACGGCGCACCTCACGGATGATGTCCCAATCCGCACGCCCGGAGTACATCTGCGCCCTCGTTCTGCCGTGGACAGCGATCGCCGAGGCACCCGCCTGCTGCGCCATGCGTGCGAATTCGACGGCGTTTACGCTGCCGCCGTCGAAGCCCTTGCGAAACTTCACGGTCACGGGGACGGAGACCGCCCGGACGACGCTTTCGATGATGCGCCCCGCAAGCTCGGGGTCACGCATGAGCGCCGAGCCGTCGCCGCTTTTGACGATCTTTCCCACGGGGCAGCCCATGTTTATGTCGAGAATATCCGCACCGCTGCCCTCGAGCGCCATGGGAGCCGCCTCCGCCATGACCTCCGGCTCGTGACCGAATATCTGCACTGCAAGCGGGCAGGGCATGGGCGGATTGTACAGTAGGGAGGCGGTCTTCTCGTCACGGTAAACGAGCGCCTTTGCGCTTATCATCTCGGTCGTCACCATCGCAGCGCCAAGCTCCGCACAAATGAGACGGAAGGCAAAGTCGCTGACTCCCGCCATTGGCGCAAGGGTAAAGCGCCCTTTAAGCTCTATGCCGCCGATGTTCACCATAGCATATCCAATCCCACGGGGCAGTGGTCCGAACCCGTGATCTCCGGCAGGATGTATGCGTCCTTTATGTTGCCGCACAGCCTGTCGGAAACGAGAAAGTAGTCGATGCGCCAGCCGACGTTGCGCTGCCGTGCGGCGGCACGGTAGCTCCACCACGAATATGCGTCACGCTTATCGGGGTAGAGACTGCGGAAGGTGTCGGTAAAGCCGGAGGCAAGAAGCTCCGAAAAGGCGCTGCGCTCCTCGTCGGAAAAGCCGGGATTTCCTCGGTTGGAGGCGGGATTTTTGAGGTCTATCTCCTCGTGTGCGACGTTCATGTCGCCGCAGACGATGACGGGCTTTACCTTGTCAAGCTCGCACAGGCGGCTGCGGAATGCGTCCTCCCAGCTCAGCCTGTACTCGATGCGGCGCAGTCCGTCCTGCGCATTGGGGGTGTAGACGCAGACGAGGTAGAAATCCTCGTACTCCAGCGTCAGCATCCTGCCTTCGTGGTCATGCTCGTCGATGCCGAGGTTTCGGGTGACGCTTATGGGCGTGTGCTTTGTGAAAACTGCGGTACCGGAGTAGCCCTTTTTGTCGGCATAGCACCAGAAGCTCTCGTAGCCGGGGAGGTCGAGACTGACCTGCCCCTCCTGGAGCTTCGTCTCCTGAAGGCAGAAGAAATCGGCGTCGAGGGCAAGAAAAATATCTTCAAAACCCTTTTTCAAAACGGCACGCAGACCGTTTACGTTCCAGCTTATAAATCTCATAGTCCGGCTCCTCTTGCGTCCGACAAGGCGGCGTTTCTCAGGCGTTCGGGAACGCCGTCAGACCCGCACTTCGTTGCCTGCGTTTTGACGGCGGTCAGGGCGTTTATGGGGATGCCTATGCCGTGGAACTTTCGTTCGTAGTCGGTCATTATCCCGCAGACGCCGTTTTTGTGAAGGTCGTTTGTGAGGTCTCGTATCTCCCAGCCCTCGGAGCGCAGAGCATCCAGCGACCAGTCGAAAAGCGGGCGGTTGTCCGTCTTAAAGCGTATCTCGCCGCCGAGGGGCAGGATGTCCGCATAGCTGCGGAGAAAGCCGGGGGCGGTGAGACGGTGCTTTGCGTCACGGCTCTTGGGCCACGGGTCGCAGAAGTTTATGTATATGACTCCGATCTCGCCGGGGGCGAAAATGTCACGCAGAAGCAGAGCGTCGGCGTCCATAAAGCGGACGTTTCCGATGCCCTCGGAGCAGACGAGCTCCATGCCCTTTATCATTGCGTCGGGCGATTTTTCGAGCGCAAGCAGCAGCATCTCAGGCTCGCTTGCGGCGAGCGCTGCGGTAAAGCCGCCCTTGCCGCAGCCGATCTCCAGCCGCAGCTCATCGTATCCCGGAAACTCGGCTTTCCAGCGCCCTTTAACGGCGGTGGGGTCGGGTATAAGCACCTTGCCGCATCTTTCCATGCGGGGCTTTAGGTTGGGTCTTTTTCTCATTCTCAAGCTCGTTCACACTCCGATCTTATTACATGCCAACAATACCATAAAACAGATCAAACATCAATCGGCAAAATAACTCGATAAATTTGTGACAATTTACCTTAAAATACGTCAAAGAGCAGCTTGAAATGCAAAAAAACTTGTGATATAATTTTACAATCAAAAAGAGCAGGGTTAAGCTGACGGGAGTCAAGCCCCTGCCGCCTGTCGGCTTATTGCGAAGAATTTTAAGGAGTGGTTTTGAATGAAACGAGGAGTGAAAGTATCCCATAACGTGATCCGCAGATTGCCGAGATACTTGAGAAAGCTGGACGAGCTGACGGAGGCGGGCGTGAGCCGCATTTCCTCCGGCGAGCTTGGCAGACAGCTCGGTCTTACCCCCTCACAGATCAGGCAGGATTTTAGCTGCTTCGGTGAATTCGGTCAGCAGGGCTACGGCTATAAGGTGACCGCTCTGCGTGCGGAGATCGCATCCATACTCGGTATGGACAGAGGATTTAAGGCTATACTTATCGGCGTCGGCAATATCGGTCAGGCGCTCGTGTGCAACTTTTCCTTCAACCAGTGGGGCTTTGAGCTTATGGCGGCGTTCGACGTCAAGCCTGAGCTTGTCGGCAACGAGCATGACGGCATCATGGTGCATCACATCGACGAGCTGCCGCAGTTTTTGGACGAGAATCATGTTGACGTTGCGGTGCTTTGCGTTCCCAAGAAGCACGCAGTCGCCATTACCGAGCTGCTTACCAGCCACGGCATAAATGCGATCTGGAACTTCACGAACGTGGAGCTTACCGCACCCGAAAGCAGCACCATAGTCGAGAACATACATTTCTCGGATTCGCTTTTGTCGCTCAGCTACTTTGTGGCGCAGGATATTGACGAAAAGGCTGCAAGAGCGGCAAGACTCAACAAGTAAGCAGAAACGTCAAAAAGCGCAGCTTTTCTGTAAAAGCTGCGCTTTTACTTTGAGGAGATACTTATGTCAGATACTATTGCGGCGATCTCGACGGGAAGCTGCGTCTCGGCGATAGGCATTGTGCGCCTGAGCGGGGACGGGGCGATAGAGATCGTGAGCCGAATGTTTTTCCCCTCGTCGGGAAAGCCGATGGATGAGGCAAAGGACAGGCAGCTCGTGTACGGTGAGCTTCGCGACACGGACGGCAGAGTGCTCGATCTCTGTCTTTGTACGGTGAGCAGAGCGCCGCACAGCTACACGGGCGAGAACACGGCGGAGCTTCAGTGCCACGGCTCGCCCACGGTACTCAGAGCGGCGCTCGATGCGGCGTTTAAGCTCGGCGCAAGGCAGGCGCTGCCCGGAGAGTTCACAAAGCGTGCGTTTTTGAACGGACGCATGGACCTCAGCAGCGCAGAGGCGGTGGCGGATATAATCGACGCCGAGACCGCCGAGGCTGCAAAGAACGCCGCAGGGCAGCTTGCGGGCGCAATATCGAAGAAGATCGAGCGGATATACTCCGCGCTTGCCGACATAAGCGCA
Organism: Clostridiales bacterium; assembly: GCA_004556755.1. GTDB lineage: Bacteria > Bacillota > Clostridia > Oscillospirales > Oscillospiraceae > F23-B02. Next base: position 11,950 of record SFFW01000013.1, read on the forward strand.
CACTACCATGCGGTGCTGGATTACCCCGACGAGGACATTGAGGACTTTACGCTTGACGCTTACCGCACGCAGCTTACCTCTGCCGCAGCGGAGCTTCGGCGTCTGCACGACAGTCACGCCGACGGGCGCATCATGCAGGGCGGCGTTCCCGCTGCGATAATCGGCAGACCGAACGCCGGAAAAAGCTCTCTTTTAAACCTTGTGCTGGGCTATGACCGTGCCATCGTCACGGACATTCCCGGCACCACGAGGGACACCATCGAGGAAAAGCTCAAGCTCGGCGGCGTGCTGCTGCGCCTTACCGACACCGCCGGCATACGCAGCACCGACGACGAGATCGAGCGCATGGGCGTGGAGCGAAGCCTTGATGCGATGAACAGTGCGGAGCTTGTGCTGCTCGTTATAGACGGCAGCCGTGAATTTTCCGCCGAGGACGAGGCGCTCCTGCGTGAGGCCGAGAAAGCGCCCAAGGCGGTGGTCGTGCTGTCGAAGTCCGACCTGCCGCAGCGCTGCCGACTGCCGGAAACAAAACTTCCGACCGTTAAGCTCTCCGCCGTCACGGGGGAGGGTCTGCACGAGCTTGAGGCGGCGGTCAAGGCGCTGTTTCCGCTGCCGAACGTGCCTGCGGGCGAGATACTCACGAACGCAAGACAGGCGGAGGCGGTCGCAAGGGCGCTTGAGCATCTTGCCTCGGCGCTCGACGCAATGGAGCGTGGGCTTACGCCGGACATCATCCTCACCGAGAGCGAGGGTGCGATGCTCGCCCTCGGCGAGCTTAGCGGCAAAACGGTGCGGGAGGACGTGACGAACCGCATATTCAGCCGCTTCTGCGTCGGAAAATGACACGAAAGCACTTGCGGTATACATCGGCGGTGCTATAATTAAGAGACACTCTCCGGAAGGGAGGATATGACGATGGAACTTAAAGACATGAGCCTTGAGACCTTTGCGTCGGCGCTTGCATCGACGGAGCCGACCCCCGGCGGCGGGGGAGCCGCTGCGCTCGTCGGCGCACTGTCGGCGGCGCTCTGCTCCATGGCGGGCGGCATCACGCTGCAAAGCAAAAGGTACGCCGCAAGAAAGGACTCACTTTCGCCGATACTGTCCCGCTGCGAGGAGCTGAGAGAGAGGCTTTTGGAGCTTATAGACGAGGACGCAAGGCTTTTTCTGCCGCTCAAGGCGGCATACTCCATGCCGAAGGACGACCCCGACTACGGGCGCACCATGGAAAACGCAACGCTCGGCGCCTGCCGTGCGCCGCTTGAGATGCTGCGCCTTTGCGCAGAGCTCTCGGGGCTTTTGCGGCGTCTGAGCGAAAATTGCAGCCCCATGCTCGTTTCCGACGTCGGCTGTGCGGCGCACTGCTGCCGTGCGGCGATGGAGTGTGCGGCGATGAACGTGTTTATAAACACCCGCAGTCTTTTAGATAGGGACAAGGCGCTGAAGATAGAAAACGAGGTGCGGTCTCTCCTTTCGGAAAACGGAGCCGAGGCGACCGCCGTCGGCGAAAAAATTGCGGAAGGCTTAGCCTGCAAAGGGCATGAGGCAATGCTTATGTGTGGCGCACCCGTCGCCGCCGCAGCGGATGCGGAAACGAAAAAGCGTGCGCAGCGCCTCGGCGACACGGGCGTGACGCCGACGATAGCGCTCGTCCGTGTCGGCAGTGACCCGGATGCCGTGTACTACGAAAAGTCGGCATCGGAGCGCTGCGAAAGACTCGGCGTCGCCGTAAGAAAAGTGACGCTGCCGCAGTCGGCGTCCCAAACGGAGCTTATGTCGGCGATACGAGGGCTGAACATTGATGCCGGCGTTCACGGGATACTGCTCCTGCTGCCGCTGCCGGAGAGGTTTGACGAGAAGGCGGCCTGCGCCGAGATCGCAGCCGACAAGGACGTTGACGGAGTGTCGCCCGGCTCGGCGGCGGGGATATACTCCGGCACGGGCGAGGGCTTTGCCCCCTGTACCGCCGAGGCGTGCATGATGCTTCTGCATCACTACGGCATTCCGGTCTCCGGCGCAAAAGCCGTCGTCGTCGGCAGGAGCCTCATAGCGGGCAGACCCGTCTCCATGCTCCTCACACAGGAGGACGCCACCGTCACGCTGTGCCACAGCAAAACGCAGCGTCTGGCGGAGGTCGTGCGTGAGGCGGACATTGTGATAGCCGCAGTCGGGAAGGGCGAATTTCTCGGCGGTGACTGCTTTAGAGCGGGGCAGACGGTCATCGACGTCGGCACGAACTACGACGCAGACGGGCGTCTTGTCGGCGACGTGTGCTTTGCGCAGGCGAGCCGAAGAGTGCGGGCGATAACGCCCGTTCCTCAGGGCGTCGGGGCGGTGACCGCAGCGGTGCTTGCCATGCACACGGTGCTTGCCGCCGAAAGACTTACGGGAAAACAAAAATAATACTAACTTGTCAGAGTAGGAACGGGTGCGTAAGCTGACGGAAGCCGAACCCCTGCCGCCTGTCGGCGTACCCTTTCGGTTATTTCCGACTTTTTTGCTTTGATGGGCGTCAGCCCATCTTCATCAAAGAAAGCCGAAAATCCCTTTGTCAAGGGCTTTAACGCAGCACGGGCGGAAATCCGCCCGTCAAAACCGACAGGGGTTCGGCTCCCGTCAGCTTAAAGGATGGGAGTTGTCTCCGAACGAAAGGGCAAAGCCCTGCGATACCCGTTTCGCATCCGCTGCAACAAGGGATAGGTCCCCCGCAAAAGGGAAGATCCCTGCCGCAGTATGTATGCAGCAAGGGGGGACTTTTTTGAACACAAAACAGTTATGTACAAATTCGGCGCTTGCGGCGCTTTGCGCCGTGCTGGGCTATTTTTCGATCAGCACCGGCAACTTTAAGCTCAGCTTTGAAACCCTGCCGATCATCATCGGCGCACTTGTGATGGGACCGCTCTCCGGTGCCGCCGTCGGACTTTGCGGCACCTTCGTGTACCAGCTTCTGCGCTACGGGCTTATGCCCACGACGCCGCTGTGGATGCTGCCGTACTGCGTCTGCGGACTTATAGCCGGCTTTGCTGCAAAGGCGGGCGGCTACAAGCTCAGTCGGAAAAAGACGGTGCTTTTGTGCGTCATTGCCGAGCTTGCGGTGACGACGCTCAACACGGGAGTGCTGTATATCGACAGCCGGGTGTACGGCTACACGGTGGCGTATGTGTTTGCGACGATCATTCCGAGGTATGTGGTCTGCGTCGTAAAGGCGGTCGCCGAGGGCTTCCTCCTGCCGCCGATCGTGAATGCGCTATCCCGCTTCGGGGCGGCGAAGGGAGGCGTGCGCAATGACGGGTGACGAGGCGATAAAATACATAGAAAGCCGCACCGCATCGACGAGGCTTGGGCTTTTCCGCACAAGACAGATTCTCGCCATGCTCGGCGATCCGCACAAAAAGCTGCGCTTTGTCCACGTTGCGGGGACAAACGGAAAAGGCTCTGCCTGCGCAATGCTGTCCTCGGTGCTTATGGCGTCGGGCTATCGCACGGGGCTTTACACGTCGCCGTATATAAGGCGCTTTAACGAGCGGATGCAGATAAACGGCGTCGATATTCCCGATGCGGAGCTTGCACGGCTCACGGAGCGCATAATCCCGCTTGTGGAGAAAACGGACGACCCTCCGAGCCAGTTTGAGGTCATAACGGCGATCGCCATGCAGTGGTTTCTGGAAAAGGGCTGCGACGTCGTGGTGCTTGAGGTGGGACTCGGCGGCGAGCTTGACAGCACGAACGTCATCGACTCTCCCGCAGCGGCAGTCATAATGAACATCGGACTTGAACACACGGAGTACCTCGGCAACACGATCGCCTCCGTTGCGTCGGCGAAGGCGGGCATCATAAAACCGGGCTGCCCCGTCGTGTGCTACGACAGCGGCAGCGAGTCGGCGGAGGTGTTCCGCAGCCGCTGCCGTGAGGTCGGGGCAAGCTACATCCCAGTGGACTTTTCGGGACTGCATCGCACGGCGCAGAGCCTTGACGGGCAGAGCTTTACGCTCAACGGCGAAAGCTACACGATACCGCTGCTCGGCGACCATCAGCTAAAAAATGCGGCGGTCGTTTTGAAGACCGTCGAGGTGCTGCGTTCCCGTGGCTTTTCGATAAGCGAGGCGGCGCTCAAAGACGGGCTTTGCCGCACACGCTGGCCCGCACGCTTTGAGCTTCTGCGCCGGGAGCCGCCCTTCGTACTCGACGGGGCGCACAATCCCCAGTGTGCCGAGGCACTCAAAGACGGGCTTTCGTGCGTGTTCCCCGGACGGCGCTTTACGATGATAAGCGGCATACTTCGTGACAAGGATGCGGATGCGATGCTCTCGTCGCTCCTGCCCTTTGCAAACAGAGTGTACTGCGTCACGCCGGACAGCCCACGGGCGCTTCCGGCGGAAGAATATGCACGGCTCATCGAGGAAAGAGGCGTTCCGGCGAGCGTCTGTGCCTCGGTCGGCGACGCTTTGCGGCTTGCGCTTAACGGTGGCGAGGCGGTGCTTGCCTGCGGCTCGCTTTACATGGCGGGCGAGATCGAAAACCTGTACCCGCAGTTGATGAAGGACCTTCTGCGCCGTGAGTGCAAAAAGCGCCGGGCAGCGCTCTCGGATGATGAGCGGGAGCGCTTTTCCCGTCAAATTTCGGAACGCATCGCCGAGAGCCGGGAGTATAAAAACGCCTCCGTCATCCTGTCGTACAGAGCGACGGGGACGGAAGCGGAGGTGCGTCTTCCCGACGACGGGAAGCTTGTGGCGTACCCGAAAACGGAGCCTGACGGCAGCATGAGAGCGCTCGTGCCGGAGAGTGCGGACGCCTTCATAAAGGGCGCATTCGGGATATGGGAACCCGACCCGCTGCGGTCAAGGGAGCTTTCGCCGGAGGAGATCGGGCTTGTGATCTGCCCCTGCGTCGGCTTTTCGGGGCGGCACCGACTCGGCATGGGCAAGGGCTTTTACGACCGCTTTCTGCCGAAGTGCGTGAATGCGAAGGCGGTCGCCGTCGCATTCGAGACGCAGCACATTGCCGAGCTGCCGACGCAGCCGCACGACTTTACCGTCGCCGCCGTGTTCACGGAAAAGGGCGAGTACCGATAATAAAAGCTTGCACCCGCCTTTGGCGGGCGCAAGCTTTTGCTTATTTTGCTTCGGATTAATTGTGATATCAGTCCGTGGAGACTTCGTTATAGTTCTTGCCGGCGGCCTCGACCAGCGGCAGGTAGTCTGCGTACTCGGTCTCGGTGGCGCAGGAGAAGTCCGCTCTCGATGCGAAGATCTCGACTTCCTTTGCCGACTTGTCGATGCGTGCGAGCGTTCCGGCACCGGCGACGCAGCCGCCGGGACACGCCATGCCCTCGATGAGGTAGCCGTTATACTTACCCGCCTTGGCGAGCATGAGCAGCTTGCGGCACTCTTTAAGTCCGGTCGCACTGACGACCTTGACCTCACGGTCGGGATCGGTTTTGTGTATCGCATTCACGACCGCCTGCGCAACGCCGCCGGTGACGGCAAACTTCCTTGCGTCGGTGCTCGCCTGATTGAGAGGCTTTGCCTCGCTCATGGGGATGCGCTCCTTGTCGACGCCCTTGGCTGTAAACATTCCCAGCACCTCCTCGAAGGTGAGGACAAAGTCCACGTCGCTGCGGACGTGACGGCGGCTGGCTTCAAGCTTCTTTGCGTCGCACGGTCCGACGAAAACGACCTTGCAGCCGGGGTGCTGCTCCTTTATGAGACGTGCCGTAATGACCATGGGCGTGAGCGCAACGGAGATGTTCTGCGCCATTTCGGGGAAGAACTTCTTCACCATGTTGCTCCACGAGGGGCAGCAGGAGGTGACCATGAAGGAGTACTTCGACGGCACCTCGGCGAGGAAGTCGCTCGCCTCCTCCTGAACGCAGAGGTCTGCGCCGATGGCGACCTCGTACACTCCGGCAAAGCCGAGACGCTTAAACGCCGCCTCCATTTTTTCGGGGATGGCGTCGGGTCCGAACTGACCGACGAAGGCGGGAGCGAGCGCAACGTAAACGGGAACGTCGCTCTTTATCGCCATGATGGTCTGGAAGATCTGGCTCTTGTCGGCGATGGCGCCGAAGGGGCAGTTTGCAAGGCACTGACCGCAGGAGGTGCATTTGCTGTAGTCGATGTGCGCTCTGCCATGTTCGTCCGTGCCGATGCAGTCAACGCCGCAGTGGGTCTTGCAGGGGCGCTTCTGATGAATTATCGCATGGAACTGACACTCCGACACGCACTTTGCGCAGCGGATGCAGCGGCTTTGATCTATCTGCGCCTTGCCGTTTGCCTTCTTGCTGATCGCCTTTTTGGGGCAGAACTCCATGCATGGATGCTCAAGGCAGGCCTGACAGCCGTCGGTTATGGTGACGACGTTGTCGGGGCATTTGTTACAGGCAAATTTGATGACGTTTATGAGCGGCGGCTCATAGTATTTTTCCGCAATGACGCTTTCCTCGACGCCGTCGGAAATGTTGTTGTGAACGCCCAGCTTTCTCGTGGGCAGACCCATCGCAAGGCGAAGACGCTCGCCGACGACGGCTCTTTCAAACATAAGAGTACCCTTGTATGCGCCCGCGTCGTCGGGGTCGCCGGGACATATTTTATACGGAAGCTCCTCAAGAGCCTTGGCGTAATCTCCACCCTCATATGCAAGGCGTGCGATCTCGGTAAAAACCTTGTGACGTATTATGGTTTTGCCGGTCTCCATTCCTCTCATTAACCGTTCCTCCGTAATCAAGATCATCGGCTGCGGTATCAGCCAAACTTATTATACAGTTTGACGAGAATTTGTCAAGAACTTAACACATAACTTAACAAAGCATTGATATGAAAAAATGTTATAGATTGGATGAAAAATCGGGCAAAACGCCGGAAAAATGTATGAAAAAAACGGACATCTCACGATGCCCGTTTTTATTTTTTAAAATTTTTCTTATCTGCCGTTTCGTGCCTTGTACAGCTTTGCCGCCTTGCTCATGGGGATGAGCGCAAGCACGGTGACGACCGCCGCCGCAATGAACAGCTCGTTTACGGGCAGGTAGCCCTCTGCGATGCTGCTGATGTCGTAGCCCATTTCGGTCGCCTGCTGCGCCGTGACGAAAACGAGGTTTCCGTTGTCCACGACCTGATACACCTTCTCGCCGAACAGACGGCAGATGGGGTCGGCAAGCAGGGGACCTGCGATCATCGGGAAGAACACGAAGAACAGGATGCGGATGCCCTCGAACTGACCTCTGTGTTCTTCGGGGTACAGGCGCTTCATCCAAACGGTCATGGACTGCATGAACACGACGTAGCCCACGCCGACGAGGATTATGCCGACAAAGCAGGACCAGTTAGCGGGCGAGAGCGCATTTTCGGTGTCGAGGCTGCCCTTGAGCGCACCGACGACGAAGTAGATGAACAGGCAGCCGACGATGCTCAGCGCCGTGGCAAAGGCGGCGACGTCCGGCACACGCTTGTTGTTGATGACCTTGATAAACGGCACCGATATGAGCATTGCCAAAACGAGGGGGATGCCGAGGATGAGGCTGGGGTCTTTAAAGCCGAGGGTGTAGTTCATCCAGTTCATTATGTGGATGAAGTAGCAGTTGTAGCCGATGAAGAATATGCACAGCGTGAGGAACACGAGCGCAAGCTCCTTGTTCGACACGAAGCGCTTGAAATTAAAGGTGGAGGCAAACTGATGCCAGAAGCTGCCATCCTTTACGGGGCGGAGCTTGGGCGAATCCTTGAGGAGGAACATGGAGGCGATACCGACGAGTATCGTCACCGCACCGGCGATGGTGAAGAAGGCTATGTAGCCCGCCTGCGGATTTTCCTTCGTCGCAAGACCGTTTACGATCATGCCGCCGACGAGGGTTCCGACGAGGGTGCCGAGTACGGGAAGGGTCGCTGCGACGGCGCCGATCTGACCGGAGTTTGAGTCGTCCATCATGTCGGCGTACCATGCGTTGTAGCCTGCGTCGTTCGCCATCGAGCCGAAGAAGCTCATTATCGTGTCGGCGGCGACGATGGTTACGCCGATGAGCATGACGTCGTTATAAATGCTGTCTCTGAGGTAGTGCGTCATGCCGAAAGCAATGGTGAATATGCCCCACAGGATGGAACCCCATGTGATGAGGCGCTTTCTGGAGCCGATGCGGTCGGAGAGCGTTCCGAAGAAAAGAGCCGAGAAGGTGGTCGCCGTGGCGGAGCAGATGGTCATGGCGGTGACAACGCCGAGCTGCGCTCCGAAGTCGGAGTAGAGGAAGTTTGCGAACCAGTTGTTTTCGATGACCCACGCTATCTGCGCCGAGAAGCCGATCACGAGCAGCAGCGTCCAGTTAAGGGCGCCGATGCCCTTCTTTTGTGTTTCCATGTGTTACCTCCGATGATCTTCTATAAATTCCGTTACGAGTGTCCTGTATTTTTCCGTGTCCCGCATATAGCTTGCGGCGTGACCCGTGCCGTGGGATATGAGAAGGTACTTTTGGCTTGCGCAGGAGTCGAATATGCGCCGTGCGAGTGCTTCGGGAACGTACCTGTCGCAGTCGCCGCAGATGTACACGAAGGGGATGCGGGTGTTTGCAAGGCTCTTGCAGGAGTCGTGCGACGAAAAGTCGTAGCCCGCAAGGAGCCTGTTCCACAGCTCGAAAATGCCGACGAAGGGGAATGCGGGCAGATGCACGAGCTCACCGATGAGACGGCGGAACACCTCCCCCGCCGAGGCAAAGCCGCAGTCGGCGATGATGCCGCAGACCGCTCCTTCCGGCAGCTTGTCGCTTGCCTGCATGACCGCCGCTGCGCCCATGCTCATGCCGTGGAGATATATCGAGGTGTCGGGAAGGAGCTTGCGCACCTTTTCGACCCAAAGGCACACGTCGTCGGAGTCAAGCACACCGAAGCCGATGTACCTTCCCTCGCTGTCACCGTGCGCACGCATATCGGGGAACACAAGGTTTGCGCCCATGTCCCGGTACATTTCGCTTATCGCACAGAAGTCGTACACGGCGGCGGACTTGTAGCCGTGAAAGCAGATGACGGTAATGTCGGAGCTTCCCCGGTGCAGCTTCGCCGAAAGACGCAGCCCGTCGTTTGAGGTGATGTGCAGTGTCTCGGTCTCCATGTCGTTAAACGCCTTGAGCTTGGGGATGTTGTACGCCCAAAGCTCCTCGCCCGTGGGGGCGAGCATGGGGGAGACGACACCGCCCTTGTGCGGCGGCTTTAAGCTCACGCCACGACGTATGAGGGCAAGCTCGAACACAAGCCCCGACAGAAAAAGAAGGAGCAGCAAAACTCCCAAAATTATCAGCACCGCAGTCATACATACACCTCCGTGATGCCGTATGGACAAATTATAATACAGCTTTACGAAAAATGGAACAGTTTTTTACACCGACGGGAGCAGCCCCTGCCGAGAGAAAGCGACATTTCTATTTAATCCCCGGCGGCTCTTGAAGCGTGGGGACTTATCCGTTATAATGGAAACGATTTTTTCGATTCAGGGTATTTTATGAAAAGGATAGTAATGAGCGTCCTTGCACATGTGGACGCAGGAAAAACGACCCTCTCGGAAGCCATGCTCTACACCTGCGGCAGTATACGGACCCTCGGCAGGGTGGATCACAAAAGCAGCTTCCTTGACACGGGCGACATAGAGCGGAGCCGGGGGATAACGGTGTTCTCCAAAACCGCAATGCTTGAGTACGGGGAGCTGTCCCTGTGCCTGCTCGACACGCCGGGACACGTCGATTTTTCCCCGGAGGCGGAGCGCTGCCTTTCCGTTTCGGACTGCGCCCTGCTCGTCATCTCCGGCTCCGACGGCGTGCAGGCGCACACGGAAACGCTGTGGCGGCTGCTCAAAAAACGGGGCGTACCGTGCTTTATCTTCGTCACGAAAACCGACCTTGCGACAGCAGACCCCGACGGCGTTATGGCAGAGCTGCGTCGGCGCTTCGGCGACAGCTTCCTTGACTTTAACGAGCGCCCGACGGACGAGGCGCTTGCCCTGTGTGACGAGACGCTTTTGGACCGCTACATGGAGACGGGAGCCGTCACCGACGGCGATATAGCGGCGCTCATTCAAAACAGAAAGCTTTTCCCCGTGCTATTCGGGTCGGGGCTGAAGCTCACTAACATAGACAGGCTCATGGAGCTGCTCGCACTGTACACGGTGCAGCCGGATTACGGTCTCGACTTCGGCGCAAGGGTCATCAAGATACTGCGCGACTCGAAGGGCAGCCGCTTAACGCTCATGAAGCTCACGGGCGGAAGGCTCTCTCTGCGGGACACGCTGAGGTATGTCGACGCATCGTATGATGTGCATGAGGAAAAGGTGACGGAGCTTCGCATATACTCCGGCGCAAAGTACGAAAAAACGGACTGCGTTTTGCCGGGCGGCGTCTGTGCGGTGAAGGGGCTGTCGGCAAGCTTCTCCGGGCAGGGTTTCGGCTTTGAGGCGGACGCTCCGTCGCCGGAGCTTGAGCCGGTCATGGAGTATGCCGTGCGACTTTTAAGAGACACCGACCCCGTGACGGCGCTCGAAAAGCTCAGAACGCTTGAGGACGAGGAGCCGTCGCTGCATCTTGTCTGGAAGCCGCAGACGAAGGAGATCGGCATACGGCTCATGGGCAAAATGCAGACCGAGGTCATAGTGTCCGAGGCAAAGCAGCGCTTCGACCTCGACATAAGCATAGACAGGGGCAGCGTCATGTACCGTGAGACGATCCTTGCTCCGGTCACGGGTGCGGGTCACTTTGAACCGCTGCGGCATTACGCCGAGGTGCATCTTGAGCTGTCGCCGCTGCCCGTCGGCGAGGGTCTTGAATTTACGACACGCTGCGCCGAGGATGCGCTCGACCGCAACTGGCAGCGGCTCATATTGTCGCAGCTTGCGGAAAGCGAGCTTGCCGGCGTGCTGACGGGTTCGCCGATAACGGATATGCGCATAAGCCTCATCGCCGGCAGAGCGCATTTAAAGCACACCGAGGGCGGCGATTTTCGGGAGGCGGCGCACCGTGCGCTGCGTCAGGCGCTTATGAAGTCGCAGTCCCGTCTGCTTGAGCCGTGGTACGATTTCCGGCTCGAAGTGCCGTCGGAGTGCATAGGTCGTGCGATAGGCGATCTGCGTGACATGAGCGCAGACTTCGAGTCCGAGGTCGGGGAGGAAAATGTCTCCGTCATATCGGGCGTATGCCCCGTGTCGGAAATGTCCGACTACGCAGGCGAGCTTGCGTCCTACACCGGGGGCAGGGGCAGACTGACGCTCAAGGTGAAGGGCTACCTACCGTGCCACAACGAAAGGGAGGTCGTCGAGCGCATCGGCTATGATCCCGCCTCCGACCCCGCAAACACCGCAGACTCTGTTTTCTGCTCCCACGGTGCGGGAAGAACGGTGAGCTGGGAGCTTGCCGACGAGTATATGCACATCGACACGGGTGCGGGCAGAGAGACCGCAGCGCCGGAGCCGAGACTGCGGCGGTACAGCATCGACGATCGGGAGCTTGAGGCGATACTTGAGCGGGAGTTCGGACCGATACGCCGCCGTGAGTACGGCACAGTGCGCACCGACACCCGGTGTGACGAGGGCTTTGTCCCGTCGCCCAAGGACGAGCGGCTCATAATCGACGGCTACAACCTCATCTTCGGCTGGGATGAAATGAATGAGCTTGCAAAGACCGATCTCGGACTTGCAAGGGAGCGCCTCATCGACAGGCTTTGCAGCTATGCGGCGTTTAAAAACTGCGAGCCGGTGCTGGTGTTTGACGGCTACAAGGTCAAAGGCGGCGAAGGCGAGCGTGACCGTGTCGGCAGGCTTCGCATTGCCTACACCAAGGAAAACGAGACGGCGGATATGTACATCGAAAAGCTTGCCGACGAGATAGGCTCAAACATGGCGGTCAAGGTCGTCACCAACGATTCGCTCATCCGTCTGTCGGCGCTGCGCTCCGGCGTGCTGCGTATGCCGGTAAAGGAATTTGTAAACGAGCTTCTGTTTGCGGAAGAACACATGGCGGGGTACGGAAATGGAAAGACCCGAAATTGAACTGTTAAAACGAGCCGAGGAGCTGCTCCTTCGCAGCGAGAAAACGGGGCGCATAACGGCGACCGTGTTCCTCACTCCGGCGGAGCAGTATGCGATAGAAAAGCAGGAGAAGGCAGCGGGACGCACACCGCTGTTCTACGGCGGCGCCGAGGGCTGCGAAAGGCGGCTTTGCTTCTTCGTGCCTGAGTATCCGGACGAGGAGCCGGAGTACGGCGACTTCATTGCGGCGCTTTCCGTGAAGGTCGGCTTCGGCGAGCCGGGGCATCGTGACTACCTCGGTGCGCTGATGGGTCTCGGCATAAAGCGTGAGTGGATCGGCGACATTCGCATCAAGGACGGCACGGCGACGGTGTTCGTGCTGCCGTCGGTTCTGCGGCACATAAAGGACAGCCTCGTGAGCGTCGGCAGGTATGGTGCAAAGGTCGAGGAGCTGCCGCTGAGCGAGATACCGCCGGCGGAGATAAAGCGGAAAAGCGTCTGCTTTTCCGTCAAAAGTCCGAGGCTCGACGCCGTGTGTGCGGCGCTGTTCGGCGTCTCCAGAAGCACGGCGGCGTCGGCGATAGGCGAGGGGCTTGTGAGCCTCAACTACTCGCCCTGCTTTAAGTGCGACGCTCCCGTAAAGACGGGCGACACGCTCTCGTACAGGGGCAAGGGCAAGGCGCTCATCGGCGATCCCGGCGGCAGGAGCCGCAAGGACAGGCTTTTTGTGAATGCCGAGATCTACGAATGAATAATTTGAAGGCTGCTTTTTCGTGCGGCGTCCGACGGGATTTCGGATGCCGCATTTTTTACTGCGAAATTAACGAAATTTTTATGTGTCCGTTTAGCTGCACGGCGAAAAGCGGCGTGCGTTTAAGGGCGAGGGCGCAGCGGAGGTTTGCAAAAATGCAGGATTTGCTTGCGCACTTATGCATTTTTGCAAAAACGGCTGCATTTTAAAATGCCAGTTCTTGCAGATTTCGGAGGTCAGAATATTCATTTTCGGCGAAAAATGAATATTGCAGCCCGACGGGATTCATAATTCATTTTTCCGTCAAAGACTGCCGCAAAAAAGCTGCAAGCGTCGTTTTGTTGTGCAACTTGCACAATGAGCTTTGTGCCGACTGCACAAAACGTACTTGATTTTTTACAACAAAGCGCTATACTCAAAGCATCAGGGCAAGGTCCCAAAAATGAAAGGAGAACATGAATATGTTAGCAACGATCGGCGTTTTCGGTGCACTCTACTTTTCCTGCATGGTCGCTATGACCGTCAAGGGACTCAAGGCCTGATTCCGAAAAGAATATAACAAAGCGGGACTGCAACGCAGTCCCGCTTTTCAGTGCGTCAAAAAAGTTTGGCTTTTTTGATGGCTATAATCCGACTTGTGAAGGGACCTTTCTCGCTGCGGCTCGCTCACGGTGCGGCTCTGACATGCCCCCGGCATGTCATTCACTACCGCACCGCCGCTTTGCTATCCCCTCGCACTCCCCCTGCTGCGCATTAGATTTTGCGCCGCTGCATCGGATTTATCCCGGTTCTTTGACAGATCGAAAACCGTGGAAAGCTTTGCTCTCCACGGTTTTTCCATGTTTACGGTATGAATCTTATTGCCATGCTCTCCTTTGTCTTGCGCACAAAGCACAGCTCCTGCGTCGGCGCCTCGGCGTTTTGTGCGGGGAGAGAGTCGCCTGCAGGGTCCGATACACGGCTCCAGACCTTCGCAAATTTCTCGTTGTCGAATACGGTGTCAGTCAAATCAATCACCCGCCGCATTATATGCTTTTTCTTGCAATGCGGTGAGAAATATGCGATAATCCCAAGAGAGGTGAATGCAATGCCCAGATTCTTTATGCTCGGAACGAACCTGTCCGGCGGCAGAGCCATGATATACGGCAGGGACGCCGAACACATCCGTGTACTCAGACTGCGCCCCGGCGAAAGCCTGACCGTGTGCGACGGTATGGGGACGGACTACAGGTGCCGTCTCGTGCGCTCGGACAGGGACGAGGCGGAGGCAGAGGTCGTCGAGGTGGTGCCGTGCAAGGCGGAGCCGAGAGTTAAAACGAAGGTGATCTGCGGTCTGCCCAAGGGCGACAAGACGGATTTTATCATACAAAAAGCGGTCGAGGCGGGAGCCTGCGAGATCATGTTCACCGTCAGCGAACGATGCATAGTTAAGCCTGAGCAGGCGGAGAAAAAGCTTGAGCGCTGGAACCGCATTTCCGAGGAGGCGGCAAAGCAGTCGGGGCGTGGGATCATCCCGCAGGTGAGCCTGCTTAACTCCTTTGCCTCGGCGCTCGACGCCGCCAAAAAGTGCGAGCTTGCGCTTTTTATGTACGAGACGGGCGAGAGGGAGAGCCTCTCGAACGCTCTCTCGGAGGCGAAAAACGTCACGACGGCGGCGATCATAACAGGTCCCGAAGGCGGCTTTGAGAAGTACGAGGTCGATCTTGCAAGGGCGTGCGGTATGCATATCTGCACGATGGGCAACCGCATCCTGCGCTGCGAAACGGCGCCGATCGTCGCCCTCTCCTCACTGATGTTCGCAAGCGGCGATCTTGAGTAAAACCGAATTAAACGAAAAACCGTGTCTTTTTTAAAAGACACGGTTTTTCGTTTTGAGTCGATCACCACTCGGTCCTGCCGCCGAGACGCTTGCACTCGGTGATGACGTTGTGGGTGTCCAGCATTTTGAGTGCCTTTAAGAGGCTGCCCTTGAGCTTTATCTTGCCGGAGGTCAGCGCCTTGACGGTATTAAGCTCACCCGTCATGGTCTGAACGAAAGGCTCATAGTCGCAGTCGGAGGTGTAGTCTGCTGCGGGAGCGTTTTCCCTGCCTTCGCCTCTCTTGATGTCGGTCAGCACACCGTCCTTGAGTATGTACAGATACCACACGGTGCCGCCGCCGCACTGAGGCACGGCGTTGTAGCATTCGCAGAGCGAAAGCGTGAGCTTTGAGGGGGTCTTGCCGGAGGAGAAGGTGTCTTTCATAAGAGCCTCAAACTCTTTTCCCCATTCTTCGGTCAGAAATTTCATGGTGCGCTCCTTACCATTTGTTTTCGACTTTCTCGGCAAAGCCGGGGAAGTCCTTAACCTCGATGACCGTACCGTCGTCAAGCACCGCCTTGCCGGTGAACATACCGAACACCTGATGCTGATCGCTCTTTATGAGCTTTACGTCGGTGCAGGATGCACGGTCCAAAACGGGACGGAAGTCCATTTCGAATCTGCCGTCGTCGGAGGTGAAGGTCCAGGGGGAGAGGAAGTCCTTCTCGTCGCCGGGGATATTGAACTTCACCTGACTGAGCTTGTGCGCCTTGCCGTTATAAAACAGCATATTTTCGCTTGCGGCGGAGGTGTCGCCGAAGCCGTAGCCGATGTTCCAGCCGAAGGGAACGCCGTCGACGGCGCCCGATGCCGAACCCCAGTACCATGTGTTGTGGTAGGTCCAAACGCCCCTGCCCCAGTCGAGAACGGCAAAGCTGTCGTCGGGGTCGAAAACGTAGGTCCTGCCGTCGTACACGACCTCGCCCTTTGCCCTCATGCAGTTTATTTTCTGATTGTAGTAGAAATGCTTTTCCTTTGAAAACGGAGTGCATATGACCATGCTCTCCTCCGGCTCATCGAAAAGCTCCACCTTTGCGTACAGGGAGCCGGCGGGTCCGAACTTCTTCATCTGGGCGATGAGGGTGCGCTTGCCGCTGCCGTCGTTTTTGAAGCAGAGGTCATAGCCCTTGCCGCCGCTGTGAACGTCGCCCGACGCACTGGTCTCCGGCAGGTTCTTTTTGCCCTTCGGCATGAAGCTCATGGGACTTGTGGTGATCTCCCAGCCCTCCTCGAAGTCAAGCAGACTGATGGAGTCAAGCCCCATATAGCTGTTGTCTGCGACGGTGAGCGCAAGGGCGAATCTTCCGTTGTTCACAAGGTAGTAGTCCCACTCCTTGATACGAAGACTGCCCGCCTTTATAGCGCTTCTTTCGTAGATGGGCAGAAGCTTTTTGGCATAGCCCGGCTCGGTGAGGTCGCCGTTTGCGTTAAGAAGGGGTATTGCGCTTTTGATCTCGTGCTGCTCGGTCATTTCGCATCTCTCCTTTTCATGGTTCTTATATCCCGTCCCGCAAAGGGCAGCTTCGTAAACTCGCCCTCTATGCGGGAGCATATCTGATCTCCGTAGCGCCGACGCAGCTCGGCGTCACCGCAGTTGGTGCTGATGACGGTCTTCTTGCCGTTTACGAGCCTTGTATTTATGAGCGTGTACAGTGCGCTTATTGCCATCGGCGTCGCCATCTCGGTGCCGAGGTCGTCGAGTATCATGAGGTCGCAGTCGAGCATACGCTGCGTCTTTTCCGACGCTGCCGCTGCGGTCTCGACGTCCCGTGCAAACTTGCGAAGCTCGAATGCATCGAGTGCAGAGGAGGCAGTGTCGTAGCAGACGGAAAAGCCCTTCTCGGCAACGGTCCTCGCTATGCAGGCGGAAAGGTAGGTCTTGCCCAAGCCGGTGCCGCCCTGAAACAGCAGGTTCATTGAGTTTTTGCCGAAGCTTGCGGCATACTCCCGACAGGTGAAGAACACTATCTCCATGCTCTCGGCGTATTCCCCGTAAAGCGAAAGATCGAAGCGCTCAAAGCTCTCGTCGCCGTTTTTAAGCAGTACGCCGAGCTCCGAGGTGATCTCACGGTTATAAAGCCTTTTCAGGCAGTCGCACATCCTGCCGCCGATATAGCCCGTGTCCCGACAATCGGGACAGGAGTAAATTTCGTCGAGATAGTCCTCGGGGTAGCCGTTTTGAATGAGCAGCTCACGCTTGCGGCGCTGGAGCGCAAGGCTCTCCTCCTCAAGCCGCTTTACGGCGTCTGCGGGGGGAGCGTCCTTTTTAAGCGCAAGCCCCACAAGCTCCGCCATCTGACTGCGGAGCCTTGCGTCTATCGACTCAAGCTCCGGGATGCGGCGGTATAAGCTCCGAATACGTGCGCTGCGTTCTGCGGCGTTTGCGCTTCGTATGCGCTCAAGCTCGTCTCTGGCGTCAGCCAGCAGTTTTCCGTCAAGTGCCATGTTTCACCTCAGGTGTTCTTAACCTTTTCGTATATGGATCTGAGCCGTGCAAGCTCCGCCTGCGATGCGGGAGCGTTCGGCTCCGTGTTCTTTGCGGGGGTCGGCGTCCGGCGATCCTTCTCCTCGATCTCCTGCACCGTATGTATGCCCTTTTGGTGCCACGAGGACACGATCTTATTCATGTAGTTCCACTTTAGAGAGCCTGTATTCGTGACCGTCCTGTCATAGGCAACGGAGAGGGCATCGACCGAAAAGCCCATGTCGAGCCACGAAAAAACGTACTTCCTCTCGGTCGGCGTAAGCTCACGCCCGCGGATGCCGAGAGCGGCCTTTATCTCCTCCGCACGGGAGCGGCGAGAGCGGCTTTCCTCGATAAACTCCTCCGCCTGCTCAAGCGTCAGTATCTCGTTGTTTGCCCAAGAGTACGCCTCCTTCTCGATGCTGCGCATCGAGGGGAGCCTGCCCGGACCGTACTTCTGCCGGTAAAGCTCCGTGCAGTAGTTGAGAAGGACGAATATGACCTCCGTTGGCAGAGCAAGGTAGTCGTAGATGCCGAACAGTATCTTCATGTCGGGACTTGAAAGCGACCTGCCGAGAACACGCTCCGCCTCCTGAAGCACCGCCTTAAAGGACCCGTCCTCCGACGAGCGGCGAAGCACGTCGTTTACCGTGTACTGCGGAAGCTCCTCGGCGGGGGAGGAGGGCGCTTCTTTGCGGTCGGGAGTGATGGGGTAAAGCCCCATGCGGCAGAGCTTTTCATAGGCTCTGTCCATCTCACCGAGGGTGCGGCAAAGCTCCTCGGCGGCACGGTCGCCGTTATAGACACCGCTTCGGCAGAGCCACAGCCAAAGCAGAGCCGTGTCTCCGTCGTGAGCCGCTATAAGCTTATCCCTTGCCGCAGGGTCCGGAAAATTGCGCACCTTTGCTACCTCTTTCATAAAATGTTTACACGCTTTAGCGTTAGTTTTACATTATAACATTAAATTTGACTTGTAGCAATAGCCTCTTATGTGTTATAATCCTTTTTATAATGATGAGGTATGAGGTGGAGTATGCTCGAACTGCTTTCTCCCGCCGGCTCGCCGGAGGCGGTCATCGCCGCCGTGCAGAACGGTGCTGACGCAATATATTTGGGTCTCGGTGACTTTAACGCCCGCAGGGGCGCCAAAAACTTCAGCGCCGAGGAATTTGAAAAGGCCGTGCGCTACTGCCGTGTCAGGGGCTGCAAGGTCTATGTCACCATGAACACCCTCGTTAACGACCGTGAGATGGCGGGTGCGCTCGACCTTGCCCGCTTTGCGTCCGACGTGGGCGCTTCGGCGATACTCGTTCAGGACCTCGGACTGCTGTCCGTCCTGAAAAGAGCCGTGCCGGACATTCCGCTCCACGCAAGCACGCAGATGAGTATACACAGCCTTGACGGTGTTAAGGCTGCGGCTGCGATGGGGCTTGAGCGTGCCGTGCTTGCACGGGAGCTGAGCCTTGACCAGATTCGCTATATAAGCCGCAACTCGCCCATCGAGACGGAGATCTTCGTCCACGGTGCGCTTTGCTTTTCGCACTCCGGACAGTGCTATATGTCGTCGCTTATCGGTCGCCGCAGCGGCAACCGGGGTATGTGCGCACAGCCCTGCCGCATGGAGTACAGCCTCGGCAGCCGTATGGAGGACAGCCACCCCCTGTCGCTCAAAGACAATTGCCTTATCGATAGGATGCAGGAGATCGAAGAGGCGGGCGTCGCCTGCGTCAAGATTGAGGGGCGCATGAAGCGTCCGGAATACACCGCCGTGGTCACGAAGATATACTCGGATGTCATCCGGGAAAAGCGCAAGCCGACCGCCGAGGAGCGTGATGCGCTTGCGACCGCCTTTTCCAGAGACGGCTTTACGCAGGGCTATTTTGACGGCGACCGCAGCGATATGTTCGGTGTGCGTCCGGATCAGCCCCCTGCCGAGGCGGAGAAGCTCTTTGCCGAGGCAAGGCGGAACTATATCGACTCCGAGGCACGCAGAGTGCCGATAAGAGTATACATCGACATAAAACCGAAGGAGGCGGTCAAGGCCGCCGTGCTTGACGACGACGGAAGTCATATCGTCGTTGCCGGAGCCGTGCCGGAGGGTGCGGTGAGGCAGTCGTTAAGCGCCGAGCTTGTGGACCGTCAGATGAGAAAGACGGGAGGCACCCCCTTTATCTGCACCGAGGTCGAGAGCCGTGTGAAGCCGGGGCTGTTTCTGACCTCGTCGGCGCTCAACGAGCTGCGGCGCAAGCTTCTGACTGAGCTTGTGGAAAAGCGTGCGTCGGCGCCGCAGAGACGCTCTCTGCCCATGCCGGAGATGCCCAAGGGCATTGCGCCCATATCCGACCCCGTCACGATATATCACGTTCTTAAAGCGGAGCAGCTCTCGCAGGAGCTTGCGGAGCTTCGCCCGCAGCACCTATATATGCCGCTAAAGGAAATGGCGGAGAACTTCCATGCGGTGCAGCCCTTTGTCGAAAACGGCTGCCGTCCCGTCGCCGTGCTGCCGAGAGTCGTCACCGACGACGAGCGGGGAGACGTTGCGGATATGCTCCGTGAGCTTTACGACATGGGCGTGCGTGAGGCGCTTGTCGGCAACATCGGTCATGTCACGATGGCGGCAAAGCTCGGCTATAAGCTCAGGGGCGATTTCGGCATGAATATGTTCAATTCCTACGGGCTTGAGCTGCTGCAAAAGCTGGGTTTTTTGTCCGCCACCGCATCGTTTGAGCTGCGCCTTGCGCAGGTGCGTGATATGCAGAAGTGCATAGACACCGAGCTTATAGTTTACGGCAGACTGCCGCTCATGGTCTCCGACCAGTGCGTCGTGAACCATGCCTACGGCAAGTGCTGCTGCGGCAACAATATCATGCTGTCCGACAGAAAGGGTTCGCTTTTCCCCGTGCTGCGTGAGTACGACCACCGCAACGCCATATACAACGCTCACAAGCTGTTCATGGCGGACAAGGCGGAGGATATTTACTCGGCGGGACTTTGGGGGCAGCGTCTGCTCTTTACCACCGAAAGCGCAAGAGAGGCCGTCGAGATCGCAAAATGCTACAAGGGCGAGGGCGATTACAGACCCAATGTGCTTACAAGAGGATTATATTACAGAGGCGTTGATTAAAATGAAGATCGTACTTGCATCCGGTTCACCGAGAAGGAGAGAGCTTCTCTCGATGCTCGGAGCCGAATTTGAAGTCATACCCGCAAAGGGCGAGGAAAAGACCGAAGCGGGACTCACTCCCGCCGAGACCGTGGTCTCGCTCGCAAAGGCAAAGGCGGAGGAGGTAGCTTTCTCCTGCGGCGATGCGCTGGTCATTGCGGCGGATACGGTCGTGAGCATAGACGGGGACATACTCGGAAAGCCCGCATCGCACGAGGAAGCGGCAGAGATGCTCTGCAGGCTCTCCGGCAGGACGCACGAGGTGTATACGGGACTGTGCATAAGGTGCGGCGGCAAAACGCTCTGCGGTTTTGAGGAAACAATGGTGCGCTTTAAGGCGCTTGAGCCTTCCGAGATCGAAAGCTACGCTAAAACCGACGAGCCTATGGACAAGGCGGGTGCCTACGGTATACAGGGCAAGGCCGCCGTGTTCGTCGAGAGCATAAACGGAGATTTCTATAACGTCATGGGTCTGCCGCTTTGCAGACTTGACGAAATGCTAAAGCAAATGGGAGTCAGGCTGATATGAAGCAATATCTCAAAAAGAACGGATTGAAGCTCGGCATAATCGTGCTTGTCGTTGCGCTTATTGCCGGCGTCGGCACCTATTTTCTCAAGGGCAATGCCGGACTTATCCAAAACATAAGCGGTGCCGTCAAGACCCCGGTGCAGCGTATCGTAAGCTCGCTGAGCGGCTGGCTTGAGGGCGTTTACGGCTACGTTTACGAGTACGATGAGCTGAAGGCGGAAAACGAGAGACTGCGTTCCGAGCTTACGCAGGCAAAGCAGGAGGCGAGAGACGGCTACGAGGCGGTCGAGGAAAACGAGAGACTGCGCACCCTGCTCGGCTTTGCGAAAAAGCACAGCGATATGACGCTTGAGTCGGCAAAGATCGTGTCGTGGACCTCGTCGAACTGGGCGAACTCCTTTACCATAAGCAAGGGCTCGAATGCCGGCATCGAGGTCGGCGACTGCGTCATCACCGAGTACGGCGTTCTGGTCGGACAGGTGACAGAGCTTGGGAGCAACTGGGCGGTCGTCAGCACCGTCATTGATATTAACACCGACATCGGCGCTTTCGTGTCGAATAACGGAAGCTCCGGACTTGTCGTCGGCGACTTTGCGCTCATGCAGGACGGCTACGCAAAGCTCACCTATCTTGCCGACGGCGCTCAGATATTCGCAGGAGACGAGGTCGTCACCTCCGGCTCCGGCGGCGCCTTCCCGCAGGGACTCGTCATCGGCACCGTAGAGGAGGTGCAGGCGGAGGCGGGCGGTCAGATCGAGTACGGACTTGTGCGTCCGGGCTGTGACCTTGATTCCCTCGTCCAAGTGTTTATAGTAAAAGATTTTGAAGTGGTGGAATAATTGTTTAACAGGCTTATCGAATGGAAAAAGCTGCGTGGCGTTTTGGCCTTTGCAGCGTATATGATACTCGCCATGTTCATACAGAGCCTGCTGTTTTCCCGTGTCAGCATATTCGGCTACAGAGGCTTCATACTGCCTGCCGCTGTCGTCGCTGCGGGAATATACAGCGACGGCGTCAGGGGTGCGGTGTTCGGACTCATACTCGGACTTTTTGCGGATATGAGCTTTTCCGAGAGCGTCGTTACCTTTACGGTGCTGTTTCCGATCATCGGCTTTGCGGCGGGCGTCGCCTCCATGTTCTATATAAATAAGAGCTTCTTTGCCTTTATCACCTTTTCCGCAGCGGCGATCCTCCTGACCGCACTGGTGCAGATGCTGCTTGCGGTGATAGTCAGCGGGGCGGAGATTCTTCCGGCTCTTATTACCGCACTGGCGCAGACTGCGGTGTCCCTTATCCCGGCTGCGCTTCTGTACCTTCCCTTCAGACACAAATAAGAGGATTTTCGCATGAACATTATCAAAAAAGACAGAATAGCAGTCCTTGCCGCCGTGCTTGCGGTGCTGCTCGTGGTGTACATCATTGCACTGTACAAGCTCCAGATAATCGAGGGCGAGGCGTATTACGAGGAAAGCCGCAACTTCAGCACGACGACGAGTACCGTCATCGCCGCAAGAGGCAACATCCTCGACCGCTACGGCAGAATGCTTGTGACGAACAAGTCCTGCTACAATCTGGTCATCAACACGAACGAGCTGTTTCCGTCGGACGGCAGCGTCGATTCAAACAAGGTCATACTTGAGCTTATAAATATGGTGCGTGAGTACGGTGACGATTTTGTGGACGATCTGCCCATCACCGCACAGCCGCCCTTTGAATATACGGAGATGACCCCCGTCGATAAGGCGAGGCTCGACAAGTACAAGGAAAACCGCAAGCTCGATGCAAACGCCAGCGCCGTCGAGGTGCTGTCCGATATGCGCACAAGGTACGAGGTCGACTCGAACTACACCGCAGAGGAGGCGAGGGCGATAATCGCCGTGCGCTATGCGGTGAACGTCCGCTACCTCATAAATACCTCGGACTATATCTTTGTCGAGGACGCCGACATGGAGCTTATCTCCAAAATTCTCGAAAACAACATCACGGGCGTGAGCATCAAGGAATCGTATGTGCGCGAGTACAATACGGAGTACGCCGCCCACATCCTCGGCTACGTCAACTGGATAAGCGATTCGCAGTACGAAAAGTACGTCACGAACATGGGCTACGCAGCCGACACCAAGGTCGGTCAGGAGGGTGCGGAGCTTGCGTTTGAGAAATATCTGCACGGCACGAACGGTCTTGTCAAGACCACCTCCGCTCCCGACGGTACGGTCATCAGCGTCGAATATGTCAAGGAGCCGGAGCCGGGCAACAACGTCTATCTGACGATAGACGGACAGCTTCAGGAAATCGCCGAACGAGCGCTGCAAAACGGCGTTACGCAGATACAGACAAAGCTCGACACCAAGAAGGAGCAGGAGATCGCCGCCGGCACCTATAAGGAAAAGCTCGATCAGATAACGGGTGCCGCCGTCGTGGTCGTCGACGTCAAGACGGGTGAGCCGCTTGCCATCGCAAGCTGGCCGAGCTACGACGCAAGCACGCTTTTGGATAACTACGCCGAGCTTTTGGCGGACAAGTCAAATCCCCTGTATAACCGTGCGCTTCAGGGTACCTACGCTCCCGGCTCTACCTTCAAGCCCTGCACCTCGATCGCCGCACTGTCGGAGAAGATCATAAACACCGCAACCACGGTCGAGTGCAGAGGTCAGTACACCCGCTACGAGGCACAGGGCTACGCTCCGTGGTGCTGGTGGGAATACGGACACGGCAACGACAACATAGTCGAGGCGCTGCGCGACTCCTGCAACGTGTTCTTCTACGAAACGGGTCACAACCTCGGTATCGACAAGATGCGCAAATACGCCGCTTTGCTCGGTCTCGGAGAGACGACGGGCATTGAGCTTCCCGAAAGCAAGGGCAATATGTCAAACCCCGAAAACCACTTCGACCTCGTCGGAGAGGACTGGACGATAGGCGACACCATGCAAGCGGCGATCGGTCAGTCGGACAGCGTTTTCACTCCCCTGCAGCTTGCGGAATACTGTGCCGCCATTGCAAACGGCGGCGAGCGCCACTCCGCTTCCATACTCAAGAGCGTCAGGAGCTTCGATTACAGCGACAACATTTACGAGCGTAAAAACGAGGTGCTGAGCAAGATCGACAGCGAGCAGTACAATTGGGACGCCATACACGAGGGTATGTACCTCGTCGCAAACGACCCCAACGGCTCCGGCTATGCGGCGTTCAGAGACTACACCGCATCCACGGTCGCCTGTAAGACGGGTACTGCGCAGAAGGGTGAATCCGTTTCGAACGACGGTATCTTCATCTGCTATGCGCCTTACGAGAATCCGCAGATAGCCATTGCGATCGTCATTGAGCGAGGCGGAGCGGGCGCAAACTGCGCTCCCATAGCCCGTGAGATACTTGAGGCGTATTTCAGCATAAGGACTGCGACCGACGTCACCGAGACCGAAGGCTCGCTGCTGAAATAAATTTTGAAAAGCCGTTGAAAGACGGCGAAAAAATGTATATAATATACCATTATAACGGAGCGGAGGACGAGTATGAATATTGCACTCATGGCACATGACAGAAAAAAAGAGCTTATGGTACAGTTTTGCATAGCCTACTGCGGTATTCTTGCGGAGCATTCCGTGTGTGCAACGAACACCACGGGCAAGCTCGTGTCCGAGGCTACGGGACTTCCCGTGACACTGTATCTTCACGCCGATCAGGGCGGCGCTCAGCAGATAGGCGCAAGGATCGCATATAACGAGATAGACCTTGTGCTGTTCTTCTGCGACCCGGCAAATCCCAACGGCTTTGACGATATTAACAGGATCGAGCGTCTGTGCGACCAGTATCAGATCCCCTTTGCAACGAACGCTGCCACGGCGGAGGTTTTGGTGCAGGGTCTGCGTCGGGGCGACCTCGACTGGCGCAACATCGTAAATCCCAAGCGGAGATAGGTCCACATTTAAAAGGTATATAAATGCTGCTGCTTACCTGCGGCAGCATTTGCAGTTAAATCTCTCCCTCAGTCAGCTTCGCTGACAGCTCCCACGGAAGTGTAGAGCCATGAGATTATGCAAATCTCGCTGCGGAGAAAAGCTTTGCTGCTTTGTCGTTTTCAGGTGTCAAAACCGTAAGGTTTTGGCGGAGGGAGAGAAAACGTGAAGCGACTGACGCAGCAGCTAAAAACAAACACGGCATTTAATTTTAACAACTTAAACAACAACACCGCAGCGCCGCTTTGACCCTCCGCCGCCGCACGGAGAAGGTATCACGGCGCTGACAATACTGCGGCAGAATTGGAATGGATATGTCAAAAATCGAACCCCGTACACTGTCCGGCTTTATGGAGCTTTTGCCCGCTCCACAGCTCAAAATGGAGAAAATGACGGAGACGCTCAGGCGCTGCTATTCGCTTTACGGCTTCACTCCGCTGGACACCCCGATAATCGAAGCCTCCGAGGTGCTGCTCGCAAAGGGCGGCGGCGAGACCGAAAAGCAGATCTACCGCTTTTCAAAGGGCGACAGCGACCTTGCGCTGCGCTTTGACCTCACCGTACCTCTGGCAAAATACGTTGCGCAGAATTACGGAAAGCTGAGCTTCCCCTTCCGCCGCTATCAGATAGGCAAGGTATACAGAGGCGAAAGGGCGCAGAGGGGCCGCTTCCGTGAGTTCTATCAGGCGGACATCGACGTGATAGGCGACGGCAAGCTCGACATCATAAACGAGGCGGAGATCCCCGCCATCATATACCGCTGCTTTACGGAGCTGGGGCTTAAACGCTTCAAAATTAAAGTGAATAACCGCAAGCTCCTAAACGGCTTTTTCTCCCTTGCCGGGATGAGCGAAAAAGCGCAGGATATCATGCACGCCATCGACAAAAAGGACAAGATCGGTGCAAACGAGGTTCGCCGCATACTCATGGACGAGCTGCATATGTTCAGCCACAAGGCGGACGACGTGATGGACTTCATGGCGATAAGCGGCAACGTTGAGGAGGTCATGTGTGGGCTTGAGCGCTACAAGGGCATGGACGAGACCTTCGACCTCGGCTTTGAGGAGCTTAAAAGCGTCGTGAAATATCTCGGCGACTTCGGCGTTCCGGAGGAGAATTTTGCGGTCGACCTTTCCATCGCAAGGGGTCTCGACTACTACACGGGTACCGTTTACGAGACCGAGATGTGCGACCACCCGGAGATAGGCTCCGTCTGTTCCGGCGGCAGATATGACGATCTTGCGGGCTACTACACCGACAAAAAACTGCCCGGCGTCGGCATCTCCATCGGACTTACGAGGCTGTTCTACGTTCTTAATGAGCAGGGACTTCTGTCCGAGGAGACTGTGTCGTCCCCGGCGGATGTGCTGGTCATCCCAATGACCGACGATCCCGGACCCAGCATCGCTGCGGCGACCGCCCTGCGCAGCGCCGGGATCCGCACGCAGATATACTGCGAGCAGAAAAAGTTCAAGGCAAAGCTCGGCTATGCCGACAAGCTCTCGATACCCTACGCCGTGCTTATCGGCGAGGACGAGATAAACGAAAACGTCGTCGCTCTTAAGGATATGAGAAGCGGCACCCAGCAGAAGCTGAGCATTGAGGACGCTTCGGAGCTTATAAAGCGGGACATGGAGCAACGCTCCAAGGCGCCCGTTATCAAGGAGGATAAATGACCATGACACAGATGCGCACACATAACTGCGGCGAGCTCAGGATCGAGAACGCCGGAGAAAAGGTTAAGCTCGTCGGCTGGATGGAGAACGTCCGTGAGGTCGGCAGCAACTTTGCCTTCGTCGTTCTGCGTGACTTCTACGGCACCACGCAGATCGTCATTGAAAACGAAGAGATGATGAAGATCGTAAAGGGCTTAAACAAGGAAAGCACCATCTCGGTCGAGGGAAGCGTTCGTGAGCGTGACAGCAAGAATCTCAAGCTGCCCACCGGCGATATCGAGGTCGTTCCCGAAAAGATCGAAATACTTGGCCGCTGCCGCTACAACGAGCTGCCCTTTGAGATAAACCGCAGCCTTGAGGCGGACGAGACGGCACGGCTTAAATACCGCTACCTCGACCTGCGCAACCCCGCAGTCAAGAAGAACATAATCCTGCGCTGCAAGGTCGTCGCCGCTTTGCGCAAGGCGATGATGGAGCATGATTTCCTTGAGATCACGACCCCCATCCTTACCGCATCCAGCCCCGAAGGTGCGAGAGACTACCTTGTTCCCGCAAGAAAGCACCCCGGCAAGTTCTATGCTCTGCCGCAGGCGCCCCAGCAGTTTAAGCAGCTGCTCATGACCTCCGGCTTTGACCGCTATTTCCAGATAGCGCCCTGCTTCCGTGACGAGGACGCAAGAGGCGACCGCAGCCCCGGCGAGTTCTATCAGCTCGACATGGAGATGGCGTTTGCCACGCAGGAGGACGTTTTCAACGTCATCGAGGACGTGCTGCCTCCCGTGTTCGCCAAGTACGGCACCTACGACGTTGCAAGCAGCGCACCCTTCCGCCGCATCGGATTTGAGGAGGCGATGGAGAAGTACGGCACCGACAAGCCCGACCTCCGCATCGACCTTGAAGTGCGTGACATTAGCGACCTTTGCCGTGACACGGGCTTTGCACCCTTCGACGAGGGCTGCGTCAAGGCGATAGTCGTTTCCGACTGCGACCTTACCCGCAAGCACATAGACAAGCTCTGCGCCGCCGTCGAGGTCCAGGCGGGATATAAGCCCTACTGGTTCAAGACCGACGAAAACGGTGAGCTTGCAGGCGGCGTCGCAAAGTTCCTTGCACCCAAGAAGGCGGAGCTTTACGAGAGACTCGGACTTAAGCCCAACTGCCTCGTCGGCGTCTGCGCAGGCAATAAGAATGCCGCACGCAAGACTGCGGGCGTCATGCTCAAGGCACTCGGCGCAGCGGTCCCCGGACACATGGACAAGGAGCGCTACGAGTTCTGCTGGATCGTCGATTTCCCGATGTACGAGATCGGCGAGGAGTCCGGTGAGCTTGAGTTCTGCCACAACCCGTTCTCCATGCCCAACGGCGGACTTGATATTCTGCTCAAGGCGGAAAAGGGTGAGGTCGATCCTCTGAGCATCACCGCATTCCAGTACGATCTGGTCTGCAACGGCGTGGAGCTGTCCTCCGGCGCCGTGCGTAACCACGATCCCGAAATAATGATAAAGGCGTTCGAGATGGTACGTCTTGGCGAGGACGACGTCAAAGCGAAGTTCCCCGCAATGTACAACGCCTTCTGCTACGGCGCACCCCCTCATGCGGGTATCGCACCGGGCGTCGACCGCATGGTCATGCTCCTGTCGGGCGCCGAGACGATAAGGGAGGTCATACCCTTCCCCATGAACAAGAACGCTCAGGACATTATGATGGGCGCTCCCGGCACCGTGGAGCAGAAGCAGCTTGACGAGCTGCACATAATGCTCACCGCTTCTGCGGAGGAATAATCAAAAAAGTAAGCTTATCGGGGTTCGCAAAAGCGGACCCCGTTGATTAACGAGGTCATTGCCATGCTTGCAAGAATCAGGTCATTCGGCGTAAAGGGAATAGGCGGCTACGAGGTCACGGTGGAGTGCTATGTCACAAACGGCCTGCCGTCGTTCGACGTCGTGGGACTGCCCGATGCCGCCGTCAAGGAGGCACGGGAGAGAGTCAGAGCGGCGGCGAAGTCGAACGGCTTTCACCTGCCCGCCTCCCGCATAACCGTGAACCTTGCCCCGGCGGACACCAAGAAGGCGGGCACCGTCTACGACCTGCCGATATTCTTGGGACTGCTGGCGGCGCAGGGCAGCATTTCGCAGCCCGGACCGGACAAGGCGTTTTTCGGCGAGCTGTCGCTCGGCGGTGAATTGCGCCCCGTGAGCGGTGCGCTGCCCATGGCGCTTGAGGCGGTGAGATGCGGCGTAAAGGAGCTGTTCGTTCCCGCCGACAACGCAGACGAGGCGGCTTACGCCGACGGCGTTTCCGTCTACCCGGTCGGAAACGTGGCGGAGCTTGTGGCGCACCTGCGGGGAGAGCGCAGCATCGCTCCCGCCGTTCCGGGCGAGCTTGAGCATATCGAACACACTTACCCCGATTTTGCCGACGTAAAGGGTCAGGACAACGTAAAGCGTGCGATGGAGATCGCCGCAGCGGGCGGTCACAACATACTGCTCGTCGGACCTCCCGGAGCGGGCAAAAGCATGATGAGCAAGCGCCTGCCGGGCATCCTTCCGGACATGACGAAGGAGGAGATGCTTGAGTGTACGGAGATCTACTCCGTCGCCGGGCTTACGGGAAAGCGCAACCCCATAATCTCGACACGGCAGTTCCGTTCGCCGCATCACACCGTTTCGGCGGCGGCGATGGCGGGCGGCGGCACAACGCCGAGACCCGGCGAGATAAGCCTTGCGCACAACTCGGTGCTGTTTTTGGACGAGCTGCCGGAGTTCCGCAAGGACGTGCTTGAGGTCCTGCGCCAGCCCCTTGAGGACGGGGAGGTCACCGTGTCCCGTGTTGCTGGCAGCGTTACATATCCCGCAAACTTCATGCTCGTGTGCGCAATGAACCCCTGCAAATGCGGCTGGTACGGGCATTCACGCTGCAAGTGTACGCCGAACGAGGTTCGGGCGTACCACAACCGCATATCGGGTCCGCTGCTTGATCGCATCGACATAATCGTCGAGGCTCCGGCGCTTGAGTATGAGGAGCTTAAAAGCCGCACCCCGTCGGAAAGCTCCGCCGAGATAAAAAAGCGGGTGAACGCCGCAAGAGGCGCTCAGCAGAAGCGCTTTGCCGGCACCGAGATACACAAAAACGCCGACATGGACACGAAGGCGTTAAACCGCTTCTGCGCACTTGACGCAGACTGCGAGGCGCTGATGCACCGTGCCTTTGACAGCATGGGGCTTACCGCCAGAAGCTATGACAGGATACTGCGTGTCGCACGGACGATAGCCGACCTTGACGGTTCGGAGTGCATCGGAGCCGCCCACATCGCCGAGGCGATACAGTACCGCAGCTTCGACTTCCGTGAAAACGACGCATGACACAACGCTGAAAGGGAATGATAATATGAACGACGTTATACTGCTCAAGCTCGGAGAGATCGTCTTGAAGGGACTCAACCGCCGCAGCTTCGAGCAGAAGCTGATGAATAATATACGCTACCGCCTTGAGCGCATAGGCAAATTCAAGGTGACGCTGATGCAGTCGACGGTCTATGTCGAGGCGCTCGACGAAGGTGCCGACATGGACGAGGCGTTCGAGGCGTTGGGAAAGGTGTTCGGCATTGCGACGCTGAGCCGTGCCGCCGCCTGCGAAAAGGACGCACAGAGCATCGCCGAGCTTTGCATATCCTACCTCCGGCGTGAGATGCTGTCAGCCGAGAGCTTTAAGGTCGAGGCGAAGCGTGCCGACAAGAGCTTCCCCATGACGAGCATACAGCTCAGCCAGTACGTCGGCAGCGCCCTGTCGGACGCATACCCCGACTGCCGTGTGGACGTACATTCCCCGGAGCTTACGGTACACGTCGAGGTGCGTGACATCGCCGCCTACGTCCACTCCGCACCGACGCAGGGTGCGGGCGGAATGCCCCTCGGCAGCAACGGCGTCGGCGTGACGCTGCTGTCCGGCGGCATCGACAGCCCGGTGTCCACCTACATGATCTCAAAGCGTGGCGTGCGCCTTATCCCGATACACTTTTTCTCCTTCCCCTACACCTCGCAGCAGGCGAAGGATAAGGTCATCGAGCTTGCACGGGAGCTTTGCGACTACTGCGGCAGAATGACGCTTGAGGTCGTTCCCTTCACCCACATTCAGGAGGAGATACGGGACAAATGCCCCGAAGAATATTTCACGCTCATAATGCGCCGCTTCATGATGCGCATAGCGGACAGGATCGCTGTGTCAAACGGCGCAAAGGCGATAGTCACGGGCGAGAACCTCGGTCAGGTAGCCAGCCAGACGATGGAGGCGATGGCGGTCACGAGAGCCGTGACGCAGCTTCCCATACTCCAGCCGCTCATCGGCATGGACAAGGAGGAGATCGTGCGTATGGCGAGGAAAATCGGCACCTTTGAGACATCTATACTTCCGTATGAGGACTGCTGCACCGTGTTCACCCCCCGTCACCCCAAGACTAAGCCGCACATCGAGGAAGTGGAGCAGCTTGAAGCCGCTCTCGACGTTGAAGCCCTCGTTGACGAGGCACTGAGCGGCATTGAAAGGATCCGCATAGGCTATGGAGAATAAAGCTTTGAACGCCGAGATCATCTCCGTCGGCACCGAGCTCCTGCTCGGTCACACCACCAATACCGACGCAAGGGACATTTCGCTCATGCTGTCGGAGATAGGCATAAACGTAAAATATCACACCGTCGTGGGCGACAATCCGCAGAGGCTCGCTGACTGCATCGAGATCGCAAAAAGGCGTGCCGACATAATCATATCCACAGGCGGGCTGGGTCCGACTTGCGACGATCTCACCAAAATGATCCTTGCGCAGAGCTTCGGACTTGAGCTTGAGATGAACGAGGACGAGCGGGCGTGCCTGTACGATTACCTCACGAACAAGGGCTACTCCAAGACCATGACGGAGAACAATCTCCAGCAGGCGATGCTGCCGAAGGGCTGCACCGTGTTCCATAACGACTGGGGTACCGCACCGGGCTGTGCCTTTGAGAAGGACGGGAAGATCGTCATCATGATCCCCGGACCGCCCAAGGAGTGCAACGCAATGTTTGGTAGCTGCGCCGTGCCGTATCTGCGCTCGCTGTCGGACGAGACCATCGTCTCGCACGCCATTCACGTTTTCGGCATGAGCGAGAGTGCGCTCGACCAGCTTTTCCGTGAGGAAATGAACGCCATGACG
This sequence comes from Clostridiales bacterium, assembly GCA_004556755.1. Lineage (GTDB taxonomy): Bacteria > Bacillota > Clostridia > Oscillospirales > Oscillospiraceae > F23-B02. Next base: position 43,524 of record SFFW01000013.1, read on the forward strand.
AATCCCACCATGGCGCCCTACGCAAAGGAGAGCGACTGCCTTTTGCAGATAACCGCCAAGGCTAAGGATGCCGAGACCGCCGAGGAGATGATGAAGCCCGTCATCGAGCATTGCCTCGATGTGCTGGGCGACGTGGTTTTCGGCATCGACATCGACAGCGTCGAGGAGAGGGTATTTAAGCTCCTCCGTGAGAACAAGCTCACCTTTGCAGCAGCGGAAAGCTGCACCGGCGGCGACCTTGCCCGCCGCTTTACCGACATTCCCGGCGCAAGCGAGTTCTTCCTCGGCGGCGCCGTGACCTACACCAACGGCGCAAAGTCGGCGATGCTGGGCATCGACCCGAAGCTCATCGAGGAAAAGGGCGCAGTGAGCCGTGAGGTGGCAAAGGAAATGGCGGAGCGCATAAGGGCAAAGCTCGGCGCCGACCTCGGCATCGGGGTCACGGGGCTTGCGGGTCCCGACGGCGACGGCGTGCATGAGGTCGGAACGGTGTTCGTTTCGCTCGCAGCACCGGGCGAGACCTTCGTGCGTGAGCTGCACGTTGGCAATCGCCGCACACGCAGCTATATTCGCCGTGTCTCCGGCAACTATATCTTCGACATGATGCGGAGATATATGCTCGGTCTGCCGGTCATTCCCGAATAAGAAGGACATAAAGACACCCTGAGAATTTTAAAATTCTCAGGGTGTCTTTTGTATACTCACTGTTTCATATCGTTGTCGAAAAACTCAAGCGTCGGCGCATTTTCGGTCTCACCGCCGGGAGAAAGGACGCTCTCGTTCCCATCGGGAGCGCTGTCCTCCGGGGCGGGCGCTTTTTCGGCGGCGGCATTTTTCTTCTCAAGCTTTTTCCTGTCCTCGGACGAAAGGGAGTTGGACACGATCATCCAGTTTTCCGCAAGCAGCATAACGCCGGAGACAAGCAGAATGATCTGAAGCCCGGCAGAGCGGCTGTCCGCCAGCATCATAAAGCAGAAGAACGTGCCGAGCATGGAGAAGAACATCGAACGCCGGGGCTTTGCCCTGTCGGCGGGGTAGCCCGCATTGAAGAAAAACGCAAAGATGCAGACGCAAACACCGATGACCTCGATGGCGTACACCCATATTTCGGGCAGCGTCGAATAGGTCTTGTAGCTGTATATGAGCCATGCGCAGAACAGCAGTATGGGAAACGCCATGAACACGCAGACGAGACCGGGCGAGAAGCGGCGCTTTGAGCTTGTGCAGGTGGGCGCAAAGCAGAGTCCGGATGCGATGGCAAGCAGCCCGATGAGCACGAGCATGGGCTTGTCGTCCGTGGGCGAGATGCCTGCCAGCGTCACAATACCGCCGATGATTTCAAGAGCGCCGATGACCCACATTGCGGCGGGGAAGATGAGCGTTTTGCCGTGAAAGGTCGAGCGCATATCTTCGGGCGGGGTGTAGCCCTTTTTGTCGAGCCACTTTATCAGCGCCGCAAAAAGCACGCAGGCGGCCAAAATATAAAGCGGGATGATGTAGGGCCACGCCGTCGGCACGATGAGGTAGCTCACACTGTCCTTTTCGTACGAGAGCATATTTTGAAGCCAGTGGAAAAACGCACCGAAGGAGCCGGCCGCACAGACAAAGCAGCTTACGATGAGCGCATTTTTCAGAGGCGAATCTTTTTTCTTCTTTTGCATAATATCAATCCAATCGGAATACAGATTTTACAATAGAACATTTTATACTTATTTGACCTTGTAGTCAAGATACGAAAGGTGATGCGCATGAAAAGAACGCTGTCTGCGGCGCTGCTGCTGAGTTTGCTTATCGTCGGTGCGCCGCTTGCCGCCGTCTATTCCGACGGCGGCGACGCTCCGAAAAAGGAGAAGGATAAAATCAAAATCGAAAACGCAGAGACGCAAAGCGATGCGGAGCTGAGCATCCGTCTGCTTGCGGGCGAGGAGGTGCAGGAGATGGGCGCCGACGAGTACCTCGTCGGAGTCGTGGCGGCGGAGATGCCCGCCTCCTTCGAGGAGGAGGCGCTCAAGGCTCAGGCGGTTGCGGCAAGGACATACCTTAGGCGCTACATCGAGGAGGGTTCAAGGCACGAGGGTGCGGACATATGCGCCGATGCAAACTGCTGTCAGGCGTATCTGCCGCAGGACAGGCTGCGGGAAAACTGGGGCGACAAGTACGACGCCTACATAAAAAAGATACGCAAGGCGGTCTCCGCAACGGACGGGGAGTACCTCGAATACGACGGCAAGGCGGCGCTTGCGGCGTTCCACTCCTCCTCGGCGGGGCAGACGGAGAGCAGCGCCGACGTGTGGGGCGAGGTGCCGTATCTCGTGAGCGTAAGCTCGCCGGAGAAGGCAGAAGCGGTGCCGAATTTCGTAAGCACGCTGACGCAAAGCGAGCTTGATTTCCGTGACACGCTCCTGCACCTAAAGCCGGAGGCGGACTTCACGGGTCCCGCCGACACATGGATCGGCGAGACGCAGTACACCGAGGGCGGGCGTGTCGGCAGCATCGTCATCGGCGGCGTAAGCTTCACGGGGGCGGAGATACGGCAGCTTTTCTCGCTGCGCTCCACTGCCTTTGAGATAGCAAAAACCGAAGGGGGCTTTAGCTTCACCGTCACGGGCTACGGTCACGGCGTCGGCATGAGCCAGTACGGGGCAAACACGATGGCAAAGGAGGGCAGCACTTACCGTGAGATCCTCGCCCACTACTACCCCGGCACGACGCTCATAAGTCCGAAAAAATAAAAATAAGAGCATAAAAAGCTTGACAAACTTTTGGCATAGCATTATTATCACTTTTGAGAATAATACTATGCCGTTTTGATGCAGCGAAGATGCAGCATTGTATGGCTTGAGTGTAAGGGGAGTGATCGAGACGAACGATACGGTAAATTTACTGCTTAACCCCGCAAGGCTCAGGATACTCGGCTGGCTTGCGCAGAACGGTGAGGGTACCGCCGCCGACATGATCTCGGCGCTGGGCGAGATACCGCCCGCAAGCCTTTACAGGCACTTAAAGCTCCTGACGGAGGCGGGCTTTGTGAAGGTCACGGCGGAGGAGAAAAAGCGGGGGACGGTGCAGAAGACCTACGCCGTGAACCAAAAGGAAATGCCCGATAACGACGACTGCCGTGAGGTGATATACGGAGGGCTTTTGAAGCTGCTTTCGTCGTTTAGGGAATATTTTGAGGCAGGGAGCCGAGACCCCGCAGCCGATATGCTGATGTACTCGACGGCGGCGCTGCTGCTCAGTGACGAGGAGTTCGGCGAAATGATCGGTGAGCTTGGGACGACATTTGAAAAGTATTTGAACAGGGCGCCGGGCGAGGGTCGCAAAATGCGGCTCATGACGCTCATTTCATCGCCCTGTAAGGAGGATATGCAATGCTGAAGATAAGTAATTTCACAAAGCTGTATGACGGAAAGCCCGCCGTTGAGAGACTTGACCTTGAGGTCTCCGCCGGCGACATTTACGCCTTTATCGGACACAACGGCGCAGGCAAGACCACGACCATAAAGGCCTGCTGCGGCATAATGAATTTTGACGAGGGTGACATTCTAATCGACGGAATTTCAATAAAGAAGGACCCCCTTGAATGCAAAAAGCGCATCGCCTACATACCCGACAACCCGGAGCTGTACGACTACCTCTCCGGCGTAAAGTATCTGAACTTCGTGGCGGATGTGTTCGGCGTCGGCAAGGCGGAGAGGGAGGAGCGCATACGCAGATATTCCGACCTGTTCGGGCTGACCGACGACCTTGCGCAGCTCGTCTCCGCATATTCCCACGGCATGAAGCAGAAGCTTGCGATAATCTCGGCGTTCATCCACGACCCGAAGCTCATAATCATGGACGAACCCTTCGTCGGGCTTGACCCCGTGGCGAGCCACCAGCTCAAGCTCCTGATGCGTGAGCATTGCGACAAGGGAGGCGCTATATTCTTCTCGACCCATGTGCTTGAGGTCGCCGAAAAGCTCTGCGACAAGGTTGCGATAATCAAAAACGGCAAACTCGTCACGAGCGGTACGATGAGCGAGGTCAAGGGCGACGCTTCTCTTGAGGCGGTCTTCCTTGAGCTGGAGGGTGAAAATGCTTAAAAGTCTGCTGAAAATTTACTTTGCGTCCTACGGAAAGCTGTTCCGGGGCAAGACAAAGGCAAAAAGTGCGGGCAAGGCGCTGCTGTATGCGCTGCTTCTGATATACGCCTTCGGCATTTTTATCTTCACCTACTACCAGATTTTTAAGAGCTTTGCACCCGTGCTGTACGGCATGGGTCACGGCTGGCTCTACTTCGTGTACACGGACATCATGGCGTTTGGGCTGATGTGCATTTTCTCGGTGTTTGCGTCGAAAACGACGCTTTACGAGGCGAAGGACAACGACCTTCTGCTGTCGATGCCGATAAAGCCCGGCACCATCCTGCTCAGCCGCATGGTGTCGCTTGAGATAGTGAATCTCGTGTTCGGCCTGATCGTGATGATCCCCGCCGCCGTTGCGTGGTACGGACAGATGCCGTTTACCGCACTGTCGATCACGGGCTTTGTCGTCACGGGACTGCTGCTCAGTCTGCTTGCGCTGGCGCTGTCGTCGATCTTCGGCTGGCTGCTTGCCGCCGCATCGTCGAAGATGCGCAAAAAGGTGCTGTTCGAGACCGTGCTGAGCGTCATATTCTTGGTTGCATACTTTGCCTTCTTTGCCCAGCTCAACGGCATTATTCAAGACCTCGTCAACAATGCCGACGCCATCTCCGAGCGGCTCGACTCCGTGTTCCTGTTTCGCTGGATAGGCGACGCCTGCGCCGACGGCTCCGTGTCATCGATGCTGCTTGCCGCTCTCTGCGAGCTGCTGCCCTTCGCCGTAGTCTATGCGATACTCTCGGCGACCTTTATAAAAACCGCAACCGCAAAGAAGGGCGCCGCAAAGGTGAAATACGTCGACCGCGGGCAGAAGGTCTCAAGCCCCATGGCGGCGCTGCGTAAGAAGGAGTGGCGGCTTTTCCTGTCAAACTCTACTTATATAATTAACTGCGGCTTGGGCGCAATATTCATCCTTGCGGCGGGCGTCGCCCTGCTGATATACAGGGAGGACGTGTCGTATTTCGTCGAGGTACTTTGCGTCATGGCGCCTGAGATAGGCGACTATGTTCTGCCGCTGTGTATGCTCATCATTGGACTGCTTGGCTCCGTTTCCGTGCCGAGCATCGCCGCCGTGTCCATGGAGGGGCGCAGTCTGTGGCTTCTCCAGACCGTCCCCGTTAGACCGCAGAGCATTCTGCGGGCAAAGCTCGGCGTCAGCCTGTGGCTGTATATGCCGCCCGTGCTGCTGTGCGTTGCGGCGCTGCTCCTGACCGTCAAGGCGGAGCTTGTCCTCACCGTGCTCTCGGCGCTGTTTCCCGTGCTTTTGGTGACGCTCATCTGCGTTTTGGGACTTGTCGTGAACCTCCGTCACCCAAATCTGTCGTGGGAAAACCCCGCACAGACCATTAAGCGTGACCCGGCGGTGCTTATCGCAATGCTGCTCGACTTCGGCATCGTTGCGGCGCTGGGCGTCGGCGGCTGGCTTTTGATGGATAACGGCATGAGCGCCCGAAACATCATGATAATTTTCGATGCGGCGCTGGTCATAGCAGACCTCGTTCTGCTCCGCTACCTAAACGGTGCGGGCGCAAAACGCTTTGCGTCATTAAGCTGAAAAAACTCCCCGTGACTGAGGTCACGGGGAGTTTTGCACAGAAGCAAGAATATAGTTGCAAGGGTCCAAGCTAAGAAAACCATGATCTCTCCCTCCGTCAAAATCTTGCGATTTTGACACCTCCCTCTGACGAGGGAGCTGTCGGCGTAGCTGACTGAGGGAGAGAAAAGCCTCACAGCTTCTTTTCCAAAAGGACGAGCATCACGTCGGGGATGCCGTTAAACACGCACGGGACAATGTCCGCCTCACGGTAGCCGAGGGCGGCGTACATCGCCCTTGCACGGAGGTTTTTGGCGTTGGTGTCCATGCGCAGAACGCAAAGCCCCCACTGCTTTGCAAGCTCCTCGTAGAATGCGACGAAGGCTTTGCCGACGCCTCGCCCGCCAGCCGAGGGCTTCACCGTGAGCGTATGCAAAACGGCGGCGCCGTCGCTCTGCGCAGGGTAGAGCCAAGCCGCACCCTCATAAACGTCCACCTGAGTGCGGTTTATTATCGCCGAGGCAAGCACCTCGCCGCCGTCCTCGTACACATAGAGGTCGCCTCTGGAAAGCGCCGCCTCCGCCGTCGCCCTCACGGGGTAGACGCCCGGCAGCCAGCCGATGACCGCCTCGCCCTCGGACTCGACTTTGTGAATGTCGAGGTAAATTTGTTCTATCGCATCAAGGTCTTTTTCATTTGCAAGTCTTATCACAACAGCTCCTCCAAAGCCCCCGCAACGCCGTTTTCAAAGTTGCCGCCGCATATGCGGTCGGCAGCGCTCAGGCATTTGGGGCTTGCGTTTTTTACGGCTATGCCGAGTCCGGCAAAGCGCAGCATATCGGCGTCGTTGTCGCCGTTTCCGAATGCGACGGTGTCTGCGGGGCTTATGTCCAGCCTTTCGCACAGCGCACGCAGCGCAGCTCCCTTTCCGGCGTCGGGAGCGGCAAACTCCACGAGCCTCGGCGAGGAGCTTGTGACGTAAACGCCGGAAAGCGTCTTTGCCGATAAAAGGCAGCGCTCACGGGTCTCAAGGTCGGGGCAGAGCAGGTCAAGCCCATCGAGCCTATCGGCGTTTTCGAGGATAAAGCCCCGTATGTCACGGACGGGGGTGCGGGTGCTTTGAACATAGCCGACGTAGGCGGGGCTGCACCCATAGCTCAAGGGGTCTGCAACGTAGCGCTCGTCGGAGTATGGGGTGCCGTCAATGAAGCACTCAGGCAGCATATCGGGGAAGGCACCGAGTACGGAGACGACGGCTTCGGTCGAGAGCTTCCGCTCAAATATCCTTTCGCCGTCTTTGAGACGAGTCACCGCAGCGCCGTTCGAGCTTATGGCGTAGCTCACTCCGCAGATGCCGAGCAGCTCCTGCGGCAGCGAGGAAAGCGCCCTGCCGGACGCCGGAACAAGCAGGATGCCCGCCCTGCCGCAGCGCTCAAGAGCGGCGGCGGTTTCGGGCGCAAGGCTTGCGTCGGGACGCAGAGCGGTGTCGTCAAGGTCGAATGCAATAAGTCGTACAGTCAATTGAATCACCGCACAAATGATAACAGATATTTTGCCGCAAGTAAAGATTTAGACTTTTAATAAGTCGTTTTGTATGTTATAATCACTTTTCGCAGAGTAAGGGAAACAGGTGAAAATCCTGTACGAGCCCGTCGCCGTGAGGCGCATTGTGGGTCCGACCTATCCGCTCCGCCGCAGGAGCGGGGACAAGCCATTGACGGAAGCGTTGAGAAGGCGGTCGGACTGCGCCGAGTCGAAAGACCTGCTGCAAAATGCCGTTTTTGAGTGCTGCGAGTGCCGGCGCAAAACGGAGAAACAAATACATTATAAGGAGAAACGCAAGTGAAAAAGACAAATTTACTCAGTCGTATTTCATCTCTTTTGCTTTGCATCGTGCTTATTGCGGCTATGGCACTTTCCCTCGGAGCCTGTGCTGCCGATGATGCAAAGAACCAGGACGTAAAGGAAAGCGAACGTCCCCAGCAGGTACAGCAGGACGAAAATATCGTCGGTGAGGGCGACATATCGTTTAAGTTCATCGTTGTCGACGCAGACGGCAAGGAAACGGAATTTACCGTTAAGACCGACGCCGACACCGTAGGCAAGGCACTGCTTGACGCAAACCTCATCGCAGGCGAAGACAGTGAGTACGGACTCTATGTCAAGACCGTAAACGGCATCACCGCCGACTACGACACCGACGGCAGCTACTGGGCGTTCTACATCAACGGCGAGTACGCCACGACCGGCGTTGACAGCACCGAGATCGAAGACGGAGCAACCTACACGTTTAAGGTCGAAAAGGGCTGATGAAGCTCACGGTAAGGGAGCTTGTTGTCTACTCTCTGCTCGGAGCGCTTATGTATGTCTCAAAGGTCGCTCTGGAGTTTTTACCGAATGTGCATATGTTGGCGGCTCTCACCGTGGCGTATACGGTGTGTTTCAGAAAAAAGGCGCTGTACCCGATATATATCTACGTTTTTATAAACGGACTGTTTGCGGGCTTCAGTATGTGGTGGATACCGTATCTGTATCTTTGGACGCTGCTTTGGGCGGCGACGATGCTGCTGCCGAGGAATATGAAGCCGCAGGTGGCGGTGCCGGTGTACATGGCGCTGTGCGGTCTGCACGGCTTCCTGTTCGGCACGCTCTACGCCCCCGCTCAGGCGATCATGTTCGGACTGAGCTTTGACGCTACGATAGCGTGGATAATAGCGGGACTGCCGTGGGACGCCGTTCACGGCATAAGCAACATATTTATGGGGACCCTCGTGCTGCCGATAAGTCAGGCGATAAAACGTGTCGGCGGCACAATGATACAAAACTGAAAAATCCCGTACCCACTGGGTACGGGATTTTTGCGTCAATTTATCAGCTGCAGGTAAGCTCACCGTCTTTTTCGTCGATGACGATGGTGTGTCCCGCCGGCATATCCCCGGCAAGTATGCTCCGCGCAATGAGCGTTTCGACGCCGGATTGCAGGTAGCGCTTTAGGGGTCTTGCGCCGTAGATCGGGTCATAGCCACGCTCGATGATGAGGCGCTTTGCGTTCGGCGTTATCTCAAGACCGAGGCTGCGGTCGGCAAGACGGCTGCGCAGCGCTTCGGTGAGGTTATCGACGATGCCGCCAAGCTCGCTCTCGGTGAGGGGCTTGAAGCAGATGACCTCGTCGAGACGGTTAAGGAATTCGGGTCTGAACTGCCGTTTAAGCTCCGCCATGACAAGATCCCTTGCCTCCTGACTTATGGTGCCGTCGGCACCGATGCCGTCAAGCAGGTACTGGCTGCCGAGGTTCGAGGTCAGGATGATGATGGTGTTCTTAAAATCGACCGTGCGTCCCTGAGAATCGGTTATTCTGCCGTCGTCGAGGATCTGGAGCAGGATGTTAAACACATCGGGGTGTGCCTTTTCGATCTCGTCGAACAGCACCACGGAGTAGGGCTTACGCCGCACTGCCTCGGTGAGCTGACCGCCCTCGTCGTAGCCGACGTATCCGGGAGGTGCACCGATGAGTCTCGATACGGAGAATTTCTCCATGTACTCCGTCATGTCGATACGCACGATGTTGTGTTCGTCGTCAAACAGGCACTGGGCAAGCGCCTTTGCAAGCTCCGTCTTGCCGACGCCCGTGGGTCCGAGGAACATGAAGCTGCCTATCGGACGGTTGGGGTCGGAGATACCGGCTCTGGAGCGAAGTATCGCCTCCGTCACCTTCTGCACCGCCTCGTCCTGACCGATGATGCGCTTGTGGAGGATGGAGTCGAGATGCAGGAGCTTTTCACGCTCGCCCTCCATGAGCTTTGCCACGGGGATGCCGGTCCACTTTGCGACGATCCCGGCGATCTCCTCGTCGGTCACGGTGTCGTGTACCATACCGCTCTCCTTGCGCTGCTCGCTGAGAGCCTCGGCTTCGGCAAGCTTCTTTTCGAGTGCGGGCAGCTCGGAGTATTGGAGCTTTGCCGCCGTCTCGTATTCGAAGCGGAGCTGCGCCTGCTCGATCTCGGCGTGGGTGCGCTCGATCTCGCTCTTTATGCGCTTTACCTCGTCAACGCTGTTCTTCTCGTTTTCCCAGCGAGACTTCTTCTCGTTAAACTCGTCCTTGAGCGACGCAAGCTCTGCCGTGAGCTTTGTGAGCCGATCCTTCGAGAGCTGGTCGGTCTCCTTTTTAAGCGCCATTTCCTCGATCTCAAGCTGCATTATCCTGCGGCGGATGTCGTCCAGCTCGGAGGGCATGGAGTCGATCTCGGTGCGGATGAGCGCACAGGCCTCGTCCACAAGGTCTATCGCCTTGTCCGGCAGGAACCTATCGGAGATGTAGCGGTTTGAAAGCGTCGCCGCAGCGACGAGCGCGTTGTCGTGGATCCTGACGCCGTGGTACACCTCATAGCGCTCCTTGAGTCCTCGGAGTATCGAGATGGTGTCCTCGACGGTCGGCTCATCGACCTGCACGGGCTGGAACCTGCGCTCAAGCGCTGCGTCCTTTTCGATGTACTTGCGGTACTCGTCGAGGGTGGTCGCACCGATGCAGTGCAGCTCGCCCCTTGCAAGCATGGGCTTTAAGAGGTTGCCGGCATCCATGCTGCCCTCGGTCTTGCCTGCGCCGACGATGGTGTGCAGCTCGTCGATAAACAGGATGATCCTGCCCTCGGAATTGCGCACCTCCTGCAAAACGGCCTTCAGACGCTCCTCAAATTCGCCCCTATACTTTGCGCCTGCGATAAGAGCGCCCATGTCGAGGGAGAAGATGGTCTTGTCCTTGAGTCCCTCCGGCACGTCGCCTCGCACGATCCTCTGCGCAAGTCCCTCTGCGATGGCGGTCTTGCCGACGCCGGGTTCGCCGATCAGTACGGGGTTGTTCTTAGTCTTACGGGAGAGGATGCGGATGACGTTTCGTATCTCGGTGTCTCTGCCGATGACGGGGTCAAGCTCGTTTTTCCTTGCACGCTCCACAAGGTCGGAGCCGTACTTTTTGAGTGCGTCATAGGTGCTTTCGGGGTTGTCGCTGGTGACGGGTCCGCTTTTCACTTTGCTCAGCTCGGCTGCGAAATTGGACTTATTGATGCCGTGGTCGGCAAGAATACGCCGAACGGCGGGGGTTCCGGCCGCAAAAATGCCGAGCATGATATGCTCGACGGAGAGGTATTCGTCCTTCATGGACGAAGCCGCTTTTTCGGCGGCCTGAAGCACACGGTCGGCCTCCCTCGAAAAGTAGACCTCAAAGTCGCCGGAGAGCTTCGGCAGCTTGCCGATCTCGGTGTCAAGCTCCGACAAAACGGCGTTGCAGTCGGCGCCGAGCTTCGTAAACAGGGAGGGGATAAGACCGCCGTCCTGATCGCAGAGCGCATAGAGCAGATGTTCCGGCGTTATATACTGGTTGCCGTTTTCCTGAGCCATATTCCTTGCGGTCTGTATGGCGTCAATGGATTTCTGAGTGAAGTTCTGAGAGTTCATATATATCCCTCCTTAGATAAGAATCTCGCTCCTTCTCAAAAGCGAGTAGTAGCAGGCTTCGATCTCCCTGGCGTCGTATCTGCCGGAGAGCCAGCCCTTCATCATGTTATCAAACAGCTTGATGTATTCCGATATGACGGACGCAAGCTCCTGCGAGGAGCAGTCCTTCTGCGGTATCGTGATCGAGCGCACGAACTTGCCGTCGTACAGTGCGTACTCCGGTGCGTTGTCGCCGAGCAGCGGACGCAGGTGCGCATCCTCAATGCTCTTCCAAATACGGAAGAAGTCGGTCATGGAGTTTATGAGCGCCGCCGACTGCGTGCGGAATATCACGCTCAGCTCACCGAGGGCTTTGTCGTTTCCCCGGTACAGCTCGACCTCGTACTTGACCGTGGGGCGGTACTTGTACTCAAGGGAGCTTTTGAGCGACATCGTCATCGTGTTAGGAGCAAAGAAGGGGACGATCTCACGGGACGGAGACATGAGCTGCTCTATCGCACGGAAAACGTCGTTTATCCTGCGCTCCGGCGTCACGAGATTGACGTGTTCGGCAAGGATCTGATTTATGAGATTTGAGCGGTTGGTGCCGTATTTATGCGCAAGTCGGTCGATCTCGTTTACGACCTCCTCGTTCAGCATCAGGCTGTATAGCGTCTTTTTCATTCTTCGCACTCCTTCTCATCTTTATATTTGCATATTACTCTTGTTTTAATCTTTTGTCAAGTGTTTTATATAAATTATTTTGCAAATTATATTTTTGGGCAGCAAAAAGCGGCGTCCGTTTTTCGGACGCCGCAGTTTTGCTTATTTGCACATCTCCACAGCGGTCTTTGCTGCGACCGTTGCGTTATTGAGGACGAGCCTTATATTGCTCTCAAGGCTGTCGCCTCCGGTAAGCTCCACGACCTTCGCAAGCAGGAAGGGGGTGGTCTCCTTGCCGTGGATGCCGGCTGCCTTCGCATCGGAAAGCGCCTGCTCGATGGCGGCGTCGATGACCGCCTTGTCCATGGCGTACTCCTCAGGGATGGGGTTGGTGACGAGCATACCGCCCTTCATGCCGAGGGCGAGGTGCGCCTTGAACATGGTAGCAAGCTCCTCCGGAGAATCGACACGGTAGTCAACGCCGAAGCCGCTCCTGCGGGTGTAGAAGGCGGGCAGTTCATCGGTGCCGTAGCCGATGACGGGGACGCCCTTCGTCTCAAGATACTCAAGGGTCAGACCGAGGTCGAGGATGCTCTTTGCGCCTGCGCAGACGACCATGACCGGGGTGGAGCCAAGCTCCTCAAGGTCTGCGGAAATGTCCATCGTGACCTCCGCTCCTCTGTGAACGCCGCCGATGCCGCCCGTGGCAAAGACCTTGATGCCCGCCATGTGAGCGATTATCATCGTGGTGGTGACGGTGGTAGCGCCGTCGGCGCCCCTTGCGACGATGGCTGCAAGGTCACGGCGGCTTGCCTTTGCGACCTTAGGTCCCGCCTTGCCGAGATACTCGATCTCGTCGGGGGAGAGACCCGCCTTGAGGCGGCCGCCGATTATGGCGATGGTTGCGGGGACGGCGCCGTTTTCACGGATGGTCTTTTCAACGAGCAGAGCCGTTTCTACGTTTTTGGGGTAGGGCATACCGTGGGAAATTATCGTGCTTTCGAGAGCAACGACGGGCTTACCCTCGGCGAGAGCCTGTCTTACTTCGGGTGAAACGTCAAGATAAGTGTTCATGCTGATTCTCCTTTGAAAAAATTATCGGTCGAGAGAAGCCTCGATATGTGTAACATAGCCGTGTTCAAAGCTTATGATAACGCTGATGTGACCCTTGGTCGCCTTGCAGATGTTCAGACCGCCGCCGTCCATTGAGTAGCCGCAGTCCATGAGCTGCGTCGTTGCGTCGGTGATGCTGTCGCCGACACGGATGTCGAGAACGGAGTAGACCTTCTCGGAGGATCCGAAGCCGACAACGTGAAAGCGGCCGAGACTGTCGTTCGGGTAGTAGCCCATGTAGTAGCGGGTGCCGTCGGAAGCCTGAAGTCCCATGGAGCCGTCTTCGTCCTCAAACCAGAAGAAGCCGGGGATGTCGGCACGCTCGCCCTCTTCGGGAGAGGAGATGCCCTCGACGGAGCCGTCGAGCCGCCAGTCGGTTATGGAGTTGGAATTGAACTGGATGATCTCAAAGCTGCCGTAAAGCGACATTCCCAAAACGGTCAGCACGGCTGCAATGAGGATAACGATGAGCAGTATTTTAAAAAGCTTGTTTTTAAATATTGTACGCATTTTTCCTCGATTCACTCCCTGTTTGAGAGACCGCCCCCCGATGGCTCTCTGAGAGTAATATACCATTTAAAAAAGAATTGTCAAGGCAAAGCCCGACGCACGGTTTAGCAATGTAAAGCACTAATCGGCATTTCACACAAATATATAAAGTAAAATCTATCAAAACTTTCAGAATTAAAAATCTTCAAAAAGGACGAGCCTTATGTTATAATATAGTCAGCATCCTTAAAAAATTATATCAGGAGGAACAAAATGAAGAGTACGAAGAAACTTCTCTCTCTGCTGCTCGTGATAGCAATGATATTCTCCCTTGCTATTCCCGTACTGGCAGAGGGCGAAACCACTGCGGCATCTCTTGCAACTTGGACCGGCGGCTCCAGCCTCACCAATAACGGTGAAGGTGACGTGCTTAGCGGTATCGAGCTGTCAGTCGGTGCAGTAAAGAGCGACAGCACGCTGTCAAATCACCAGCTCAAGCTGGGCGCAAACTACGGCAATCTTTCCGCCACTCCGTGGTACGGAACCGATTACTATGCCGAAGGCACCCAGTTTGCGTATGTGACCTTCTCTCTCAGCACCAAGGGATACGAGAACCTTGAACTCAAGACCGTTCTCGGCGGCAATGCTCGTGTGCCTCTCACCTACAAGTGGGCATACTCCCTCGACAATGAGACTTGGGTCACTGTTGACACCACCGTAAACGCAACCGCACAGAACACCATTGACGGTGCTGCAACTACCACCGTCGCACTCCCCGCAGCTGCAGCAGATCAGGAGACCCTCTACCTCCGCCTCATGCAGACCGAGGGCGCAAAGCCTAACGATAAAGGCAAGGGCACCAACGCAGGCGCACTCTACATCTATGAGATGGGCATCGCAGGTACCGTTAAGGCACAGGAGCAGCACAAGCCCCTTGCTGGAAAGACCGTCATTCTCCACAGCAATGACGTTCACGGCGCAATCACAGGCTATGCCAACATCGCAGCTCTCAAGGCTGAGTACGAAGCAGAGGGCGCAACCGTCATCCTCGTTGATGCCGGCGACTACAGCCAGGGTACCACCTATGTCAGCAGCACCAAGGGTCTTGACGCAGTCAAGATGATGAACGTCGCAGGCTACGACTTTGCAACCCTCGGCAACCACGAATTTGACTACGGCTATGAGCAGCTCAAGAGCAACATGAGCGAGGCTCACTTCAAGGTCCTCTGCGCAAACGTTCTCGACGCAGAAGGCAACAGCATTTTTGATGCAACCGCTATCAAGGAAGTCAACGGCGTGAAGATCGGCTTCTTCGGCCTTGAGACTCCCGAGACCCAGACCAAGGCAAACCCCGCTCTCATCAAGGGACTCCAGTTCCTCGGCGGTGAGAAGATGTATGAGTGTGCTCAGGCACAGGTCGCAGCTCTCAAGGATGCCGGCGCAGACATCATCGTTTGCCTCGCACACCTCGGCGTTGACGGCGAATCCGAACCCAACCGTTCCGTCGACCTCTTCGCAAAGGTCGAGGGCATCGACTTCATCATCGACGGTCACTCTCACTCCGTCATGGAGAAGGGTCCTTCCGATGAACCCATCCAGTCCACCGGCACCCAGTTTAAGAACATCGGCGTTATCGTTATCGACAACGCAACCAAGACCATCGAAAGCAACAAGCTCGTTGCAGTGACCGAAGAGTCCGCAAAGGACAAGGCCGTCGAAGTAGCGGCAGCGGACATCATTGAGCGCATCACCGCCGAGTACGGCGCAGTCTTCGCAAAGAGCGAAGTCGAGCTCAACGGCGACAAGGCACCCGGCAACCGCAACATGGAGACCAACCTCGGCGACCTCATCACCGACTCCATGATGTGGCAGATCCTCAAGGACGCAGACAGCCTTGCGGTTCCCGCAGAGAACATTGTTGCGGTAACCAACGGCGGCGGCATCCGTGCATGGATCCACAAGGGCGAAATCACCAAGAACGACGTATTCACCGTTCTGCCCTTCGGCAACACCTTGACCGTCGTTTACGTCAAGGGCGCTGACCTTCTTGAGGCTCTTGAGGCTTCCACCTACTGCACTCCCGCTGCAGTCGGCGGCTTCCCCCAGATCGCAGGCATGAAGATCACCGTTGTCACCAAGGCACAGTATGACGCAAACGAAGAGACCTACCCCGACTCCACCTACCACGGCCCCAAGTCCATCAACCGTGTCACCATCGACGAGGTTAACGGCAAGCCCTTCGATCCCAACGCAACCTATGCCGTTGCGACCAACAACTTCACCGCAGCAGGCGGCGACACCTACTATGCATTAGCAAGATCCGAAGGCAGCATCGACACCGGCTACACCCTCGACACCATCCTTATGGACTACATAAAGGAAGAGCTGAACGGCGTTATCGGTGAGAAGTATGCAGAGCCCGACGGCCGCATCACCATCAAGAACTTCAGCGACATCGACAACTCCGGTTACCGCGAGGGCATCGAGCTGGCAGCAGCAAAGGGCATCATCAACGGCTATGCAGACGGCACCTTTAAGCCCGATGCACAGGTCACCCGTGCACAGTTCATCACCATGCTGTACCGTGTGGCAGGCTCTCCCGAAGTTGAGATCCCCGAAGGCAAGACCGAGATAGAGCTTGGCTTCACCGACGCTGACACCATCAGCGACGAATACAAGACGGCTGTTGCATGGGGCGTTCAGAACGGCATCATCAAGGGCTACGAGGACAAAACCTTCCGTCCCAACCAGGCAATAAGCCGTGCTCAGATGGCAACCATGCTGTACCGCTACCTCACGCTTGAAGACGTATGGGGCGCAGCACCCGACGAGCTGAAGAAAGCTTATGACTTCACCGACAAGGATGATATCGCAGCTCCGTTTGTCGAGGCAGTCAACGTCATGGCTAACACGGGATACATCAAGGGCTTCGCTGACGGCCACTTCGGACCGGATGAGACCGTAACCCGCGGCCAGGCTGCAACCGTCTTTGCAAGGATCTTTGACGCTGTCAACTGATCTCAAACGACGCTCAATGAGTGCCGAAAGCGCATAATATAAACGAGTTCCGGCAGCACCCCGTGTGCTGCCGGAATTTTTAATGTCGGTATTGCC
>SFFW01000027.1 GCA_004556755.1 Clostridiales bacterium
ACTTCGCAGATTCCTGTCTGAATAACCAGCGCAAAACAATCAAGTACGTTTTCAAAAGACAACATGGCGATTTTCCTTTCAAAATACCTTATATATAACACTATAATCATTCGCAGGCTAAATCGCAAAGGTGCAAACCAATTGCCTGCACATTGGTTGTAGCGAACTCGGAACAAACCGGCAAGCAGGGCAAAGAGGTACCCACTTTGCTTTTCGGGCAATTTCCGCCGCCGCGAAAACTGCCCTCTGCTTGTCAGGGGCAGCACCCCTGAAACCCTTTGAACACACATAAATGTGTGGCTGCGCGTTTCTGCGAAACGCTTTAGGAGCATGGCCGTTACTGGCGATCATGCTCCTGTTTCTTTTCCTCGCTGCGCTCATCCTTGCCCAGCATACGATCCACGTTCTGCTTGTGGAGCAGCAGCTCGCGCATCTCCCGCCTTGTGCAGCAGGATGTCGCCCTCATGCTCCGCGAGATACTTTTTCGAGTAACCGGCCTTGCGGTAGCCCGCGTAAACGTCGCGGGTCTTGGCGTAGTTGGCGATGTGGGTTTTCAGCACGGCGATCTCCGCCATGCGCGTTTCCGCCGCCTTGATCTGCGCGGACAGCGCGTGAAACTGCTCCGTTGCAGCAGAGGCTTTTTCCTCCAGCTCCCCGTAGTCCAGCAGTCCATGCTCCCGGAGATAATTGTAGGTCTGCGCCATCTGCTTGACGTTGAACACCTTTGCCCAGCGCTCGTAACCGCCGCCCTTCCCGGCTTGCAGCTTCGCCTCGATGTCGATGAGCAGCGTATTCTTTCTCTGCGCGGTCTGACTGCGCTTTTTGCGCGGCGTATGCTCCTTTTTCCCGGCAAGGACAGCGCACAGCGCGTCCTCCGTATAGCCGTCGATGGAGGAAAGACGGACAAAGCCCTTTTTGCCGGGGTGGCGCAGGGACAGCGTATTCCCGCGCCGTCTGACCTCGCAGCCAGCATCGCGCAGCAGCTTCAAAAGCGCGTCAAAGCTGTCGGGCTTCTGCAAAAGCGCCGCGTCGATGAGGCCGCAGAGCAGCTCCCTATGGGTGGGCTTCGCGTTGTCGCCCAGCGCTGAGCCTTGCCACCGCCCTGCCGGAGCCGAGGAAATCGCGGAACTTGTGCTTGCAGTCCAGCGTGGTGGAGTTCCAGATGATGTGATTGTGAATATGCCGCTTGTCGGTATGGGTAGCCACAAAAAAGGCGTGTCGTCCTTTCAGAAACCGCTCGGCAAACTCATAGCCTACGCGGTTTGCGTCCTCCGGCGTGATCTCTCCGGGCTTAAAGGACTGGCGCACCTGATAGGCGATCACGTCGTGCCGCTGCTCCCGCCCTGTGATGGTCTGGTACTGCCGCTTGGAGTAACAGGCAGTCGGCAATCGTCTTGCCGTGACTGACGTGCATGGAAATGATGCGTGTGGTCGCCATGGGGCCTCCTTTCAGTGGGATGGATTTGTAATTTCTTTTTTGAAGTCCTCCGTATTTTTCTTGTATGTTTGCGCTGCCATGTGCTATACTATGATATAAGGAGCGTGATGCGAAATGACCTTTGGCGAAGCCATCATCAAGCTGCGCAGCGAGCGCAGGATCTCCCAACGTCAGCTTGCGGAGGAATTGAACGTGAGCTTCACCTCCGTCAATCGCTGGGAGAATGGAAGGACGATGCCCAATAAAATGACGGTGTTCGTCATTCGCAAATACTGCGAGGAGCACGGTCTGGATTTTTCTTATGACGAGGGGGTCGGCACATGAATCACAGAATGACGATAGCGCAAATCTGCGGTGCGGTGGAATCGCCGCTCTTTGACCGAAAGAGCGCCCGCATCGACGCAAAAACGCTGGCGATTCATCTGATCGCCTTTGCCAACGCGGACGGCGGCATGATCGCTGTCGGCGTGGAGGATGACGGTACGATCACCGGCATCGACGGCCATGCGGAGCATATCAACGAGCTGCTTCGTGCGCCGTTTGACTTCTGCAAGCCCTCCGTGCGGGTGGAAACGGAACGGATCTCCTGCGTGAACAGGGACGGAACGCCCGACCACATCCTGCTGATCGAGGTGTTGCAGAGCAATGACCTCCACGCCAATCAGGCGGACGAGGTTTTCTTCCGCGTCGGGGATAAGTCCAAGAAGCTCAATTTTGAGGAACGCTTGCAGCTCATGTACGCAAAGGGGACGCGCTATTTTGAGGATACGCCTGTCCCGGACGCGGCGATGGAGGACATCGACCTCGGCTTTGTCAAGGCGTACACGGAAAAGCTGGGCTACCGAAAAAGCCCGGAGGAATACCTGCGGGAGAACAAGGAGTTCGTTTCGGAAAAGGGCGGCAAGGAGGCAGTCAGCGCCGCCGCCATGCTGCTGTTTGGCAGGAATCCGAAGCGTTTCTTTCCCCGCGCCCGCATCCGCTTTGTCCGATATGAGGGTACGGAGGCGAAGGTCGGCGCGGAGATGAACGTCATCAAGGACGTGGTATTCGAGGGCCGCATTTTGCAGGTGACGGAAAAGGCGCTGGAGTTTGTGCGCGGGCAGATCAAGGAGCGCACCTATCTCGGCGCGGATACCCGGTTCGTCACAGAGCCGGAATACCCGGAGTTTGCGTGGAAGGAGCTGATCGTCAACGCCGTCGCGCACCGGGATTACAGCATCAAGGGTACGGACATTCAAATCAAAATGTTCGATGACCGGCTGACGGTGGAAAGCCCCGGTACGCTGCCCGGTATCGTGCGGCTGAACAATATGCGGCACGTCCACTTTTCCCGCAATCCGAAGATCGCGCAGTTTTTGCATGAATACGAATATGTGCAGGAGTTTGGCGAGGGCGTAGACCGTCTGTACGAGGTCATGGAGACGGCGGGGCTGCCGCAGCCGGAGTATCGCGTGGAGGCGTTTATGCTATACGCCACCATTCGGAATACGAAGTCGGAGGATAACTGTGGTGGAACCACACCAGTCACCACCACAGTTATCGCCACAGATACCAGTACAGTCGCAACGATTTTAGCTTTCTGTGCGCAGCCTAAAAGCCGTGAGGAAATCATGTCCATGTGCGGACTGAAGAACAAGAACCATTTTATTAAAGCACACCTGAAGCCCCTGCTGGAAAGCGGGCAGCTTCGCATGACCATTCCCGACAAGCCCAACAGCCGCAATCAAAAATATGTTGCGGTCAAACCGGAGGAATGATATGTTCACCTATATTTCCATTGAAGAATTTGCGGACGGCGTAGTAAAAAACAACAAGAATACCAACCGTAAGGAGCTGATCGCCTCACTGCGGGAATCCCTTGCCGCCAAGAAAAACGGCGCAAGGTGCATGATCTGCGGCGCGCCCATCTGGGCGGCAGGCAGCGGCGTCACAGGGACGTACCTGTGCTTCACCTGCACCACCGGCGAGGCCGACGACAGCGAGGACTACGAGATCGAATAAACAATACAAGCGCGGAGCATAACACTCCGCGCTTGCTGCGTAATATGGCGTTTCTGAAATTGCACAAAAATATAGCTTTTCGAAATGTTTTGCGCGTTTCTAAAAACGACGCTACCCGTAAATCCAGTCCTGAATCGCATAGCGCAGGACGTGGAGCTTTGCCAGCAGCCATGTCGCCAGCATGGGCAGTCCGTAGGGGCTTATGAGGAACGCGATCACCAGCAGCCCCACGCCGTAGCTGACGGAATCCACGAAGATGATGAACAGACCGAAGAAGCCGAGAATGGCGGCGGGGATGCAGAGGATGCCGCTGGACAGGCTGACGACGAACACGAAAAACCATGTGACGACGGCAAGCACCGCGAGGATGGGCGCAAACAGAAGTTTCAAAAGAAAGCGCATCTCTTTTTCCTCCATTCGTTTTGTATTGTGAGAACAGGATACAGGAATATGCTCCAGATTGCAAGGATGACGGGGAACAAAAAAGCAGGGGCGGCCTGCGCGCAGCAAGCCGCCCCCACATGGGATAAATACCCCATTATTTTATGGCGGCAAGGCGGGACAGGATACCGCTTGCCGCCTGCCAGATCCGCTCCTGATTTTGGAGTATATCATCCATATCCGCAGCGTAAACGCGCCCTGTTTCATGCACCCGC
>SFFW01000028.1 GCA_004556755.1 Clostridiales bacterium
GTACTAAACACATTTTTCTTCATTCTACACAGATAATGCTCAAGGGGCAATATGCCGACGGTCCGTGACGATGTGAATCGCCACGGATTTTTTATTGATATGGCTCACCGTGCCTGATAACTGATTGACATACTCCCCGCCCTGAAGGACGGAGATTCTCAGGTGGCTAGCGCACCTTGCGAAGGCGAACCTTCGTCTTACGGGTACTCCCTGACGAGGCAATGCCCTGCCTCAGGATATTGGTTGCTGCGTTCGCATCCCTGTCGTGATGCGTTCCGCACTCCGGACAGGTCCAATGCCTGTCACGAAGACTCAGATGTTCATTGACATACTGACATACAGAACAGGTCCTGCTGCTCGGATAGAACCTGTCCACCTTGCGCACCTCGCAGCCGTATTTGGATGCCGTATGCTCGAGTTTCTGCACGAACGAGCCGAAGGCGAGGTCCGCCATCTTTCTACCCCACAGACGGGACATCCCTGCCAGCTGCAGGTCCTCCACGCAGAGCGTGTCGTAGGCACGGCACAGCTCGTGGGCGAGCTTCCACTGCCAGTCGTCACGGCGATTCGTGATCTCCTCGTGGATGCGGTCAAGGGCGAGCCTCGCCGCACGGCGGTGAGACGAGCCTCTTTCGCACCTGGACAGACGGCGGGAGGCCTTGCGCAGGTCGCTCAGTCCCTGCCTGAGGAACAGCGGATTATCAATCTTCGTCCCGTCGCTCAGGGTGAGGTAGGTCTTCAGACCGAAGTCCATCCCGACCGATGCACCATCGTGTGTCTTTCGGCGGGGTTGCGCAACCGCATCGGTGACGATGTACAGGTAGTACTCGCCGAGAGGACTGCGCCTGATCCGGATCTGCTTGACTTGTCCCTCCCACGGACGGGAATACGAGAACTGGAAGTGCTGCTTTATGGAATTCAGGACAAGCACGTTGGAGTTCAGCTTGAATCCGCCCTGCTTGTACACGATGCTTCGGAACTGCTCGGCGCGCTTGAACTTCGGCGGTCTGGTCGACAAGTGCAGAAAAAAACGCTGGTACGAGGCATCAAGCCTCTCCAATATCTCCTGGACGGTCTGGCTGTGCAGACGGCAGCGGCTGATACGCTTTGCAAAATGCTTTTGCATTGTATTCAAACCGATGTATCCGTTAAACAGACGGTAGTAGCGTTTCTGAAGTGCGAGGGCGTGGTTCCAGACAAAACAGGCCTCGCGCAGCATCGCATCTATATTGCGGTTGCGCTTTGAACTGTAGAGTTTGTACCTGTATGTCAACATGGTACGAATATACTAAAAACCATTGAATTATGAAAACGAATGTGGGCGCTTTCATCCACCCCGTTTAAAGACGGGAGCTTTCCCGCGCCTATTTTGTAATTTTAACATTGATTCCGGCCTGCGACGCACTATTTAAGCGCTTAGGGAGATTCCTCAAGACCAAAAGACGATGCAAACCACTAACTACGATACCCTGAATACTTTCACCTGTCACGAACTGTCCGACAACAGGACAGACCATCCTGGAAGTGAATGTGGAGACCCTCTCCCGCCGCATGTTCCGGAAGTCTTGCCTTCGCCGACGTTCCCTTCGGCCTCCTGCCGTGCGTGGAACGGGTTAGGAAGGCAGTCCCTGTCCCTTCTCATATGCTTTCGCGTTATCCAGACTAACGCGGAAGCGGGTGAGGCTCTGGGACGCTGGGACACGCCGTCCGGAACATGCTTCCCTGTCTTTCTCCACATCTGCTTCCAGGCCCGCTGCGGACAGCTAATGCTGGCGGGTCGTGTCCCGGCAACACGTTGCCCGGACACCCGCAGGAGCCTGTGCGCATCTGTGGGAAAGCCTCCTGCCACACTCACCTGCAAGGAAACACGATACTTCCCGTCAGGGAACGCTGACATACACGACAATCCGCCGAGAGCATCCCTTCCGACACGGCTTCCGCCACCTGGGCGAAAAACGGACGGGAACGGTTCCCGCCGGATATAATAACCTTTTAAAACATTGTTTTTATGAAAAGAGAAGTAATTTATCACCTTCTTGAAGAAGCCGCAGAAAGTGGAAGACACTACCAGGCAGGCCTGATGGCGGCACGCAGAACCGCATCCGCACACGGCGGATGCACGGAGTTCAACATCATCGGGGATGCCCTGATGGAAGCCGACAATGCCATCGCCGCCATCGAGGAGATGCGGGGATGCAGGACATCGGCATCCGACTGCCTCGAGGATGCGCAAGCGTTCCTCGATACCCTCAGAGAGCTGCGAAGCAAGGCTAACAGCGTTGTAGATGGATTCGCGGAGTCAAAGAGCATTGACGAGGCCATCAGCGAGGTTGAGTGGTCACTCGATATCCTCCGGTGCGCAGCGCGCGGTCACTCGAGGAGAAGACGAACCCGGACGGAGAAGAAAGAGGAATGACGGAGGTACTCCTGACCAGGGCGGCGGCAAGTGTGCTGCCGCCCTTTTTTCTGTTCCACGCCCGCCATCCGTCTGCACTTTGCGAAGTTGGGGCCGCACAGCTCCTCCGTTCGCATCCCCTCGGCAAGCCGACACGGACAAGGGCCGCATCGTTTGCCTTCGGTCCGGTCACTGCGGTGCCCCTTCCGTCCCCCTTGTCTGCACCGTTCCGACGGGATGTCCGGCGGACATCAACAATAAAACTCTGACGATATGGAAACGACGAATGCAGTAACTCTTGAGAGGATGGAGGGAGTCATCCGATGGATAAACGGGCAGGATACACAGATGCAGGAAAGCGAGGTCAGGACAGCCATCAACGACCTCATTAAGTCCTTCAGGATGAAGTTCAGGGAACTGCATCCCGCCCAGAACCTGCCA
>SFFW01000029.1 GCA_004556755.1 Clostridiales bacterium
TGGCTTGAGAAAAGAGAAAACCCTGTAGTTTCAACGACTACAGGTTTTTTCCCTTGGAGCTGCTACCCAGATTCGAACTGGGGACCTCATCCTTACCAAGCAAACAGTTAGAAAAGCGGAAAGTGTTGGTATTCAGGGAATTTCGGCGTTTTTCTCGTCATTTGTGCTTGGGCTTTGTGCTTGAAAATGTTTGAAGCCCTCGTTGACCTGAGCGATGGTGTCCTCGGGCTTATTGAGCATGATATCGGTGTATATGGAAATGGTTATATCAGGCGTCGCGTGGCCAGCGAGGTACTGCACAGTCTTTAGCGGGACGTTAGCATATATCAGCTCGGTTATATAGGTATGCCGCAGCGTGTGCGGCGTGAATGAAAAATCGAACGCTACGACCCGGTCTTTGTGCGGGACCGCGTCGCCCACCTTGAGGGTCTCCGTTACGATCTTCCACACGCTCACGCCGTCCTCGCCTTTGACGCGCTGCTTATACTGTACGGTATGCTCGAAGCGATCCGTTACCGCCGCCCAGGCGTTCCGGAAAGAGGTTTCAGAGTATGCGGCCCCCTTTGCCGTATGGCAGACATGCTCACCGGTTCGGGGCTCGGCCCTCAGCGCCTCCGCCAGCGTATCCGGTATCGGCAGCCGTCTATGTCCGGCGGCGCTCTTCGTGTACTCCGTTACATGCGGTTTGTTATGCGGCCATGTGCAAGTACGGCAGACCTCAAGCCATGGCGCTTTTCCCGTCTCGTCAAGATGCACGTCCCGCCATTGCAGCCCGAGCGCCTCCTCACGCCGCAGTCCGCAGAACAGGCAGAGCATGACAAAGATGTATATCTGCTCACCCTTGAGCGCAGCGACGACCGTCTGCTGCTGTTCTCGCGTCAGCGCCTTTTTCTTCGGCGGCTTTCGCCCCTGCGCTTCAAGGTTCTTACATGGGTTCTTACGTATCTTGTCCGCGTCGACGGCAGCCTCGAAGATATTCTGCATCGTCGATATGATCTTCTTCTGCGTTTCTATTGCAAGTCCCTTTTCGACCGCAGCCGAGATCACTTTCTTTGCATCGTCCGAGGTGACGGCCGACAGCTCCATCCCCCCGATGACGGGACAGATGTGATTATTTATAACATTCTGATAGCCCTTGCGGGTGCGCTCCGCAACGCCTCCGGTATTGAGCCGATACCATGTCTGCGCGTACTGGTAGACATACAGTTTCCCGTCCGCATTTCCGGCGTCGTACTCAGCCTTAAGAGCTGCGAGCTCGGCCTCCTTTTCGGCGACCTTCTCCCGGAGTATGGGCTTTGTTTTCCCCCAAACCGTCACGCTCCAGCGACCGGTGATCGGGTGCTTGAGCACCTTTTTATAAGCTTTTCGGTTGTCGTCCCAGTGAAATTCCGGGCGATTGTTCTTCGGCATAGGCTCACCTATAAATTGACCTGTGCCCTAATTGGGCACAGGCTGTAATCTGTTAATATCCTGCTTTTGCGACGCCGTACTCGGCTTGTTCCTGAGAGAATCCCTCATATTTGAGCTGGTCAATCAGCCCTGACTTCGAGAACGAGGAGTGTTTCAGATACGACTCCGCGCACTTTGCTGCCTGTTCGTACCAGTCAGCGCCGCAGTTGTCGGCAGCAAACAGAGCTTCGGCATGAGTATACCCCTCATATTCGAGCTGTCCGATCAGGCCGGTGTACGAGAAAGACGAAGACCGCAGGTATGACAGCGCGGACTTGAGCGCGTTTTCTTCCCCAACGGTCTCGGCTGCTCTTAGCTTAGCCGAGGATGTTGAGTCGCCGGACGATATTTCATCGAAATAAGTCAGAACATCGTAAGAGACTGCCCCGTCGTAGAGCTCAATCAGCGTATGCAGCCCCGTGTTCCCGTTGCTGTTGCGGAACGCCACGAAATCATTGTCATTGACAACAAGAATGTTAATGACAGGGTCGGTGCAGCCGTCGGCGACGAGCTTATCAGTCAGCTCTTTACTCTTAGCGCATAAGGAGTCCTTAAGCGCCGTCCAACCATCGTCTTGGTTGTTGTGCTCGGCGTAGAGCTGAATCGCCTGTTGTGTTATCGTTGTGTCCGCAAGGTACACCGTGAATGAAACCCCGCGGCTATTAGAATCGGCCTGAACGACAACAGCATCAAAGTCCCCGTTAAATGCCGAAGCTATAGCAAGTTTATAATTTCTCAGATCGTCTTCCGGTGTCGGCTCGGGTGTTGCGGGCTCAGCGGTTGACATCACGGGCTGCACACTGGAGGTCGGCTTCTTTGACATGGTGCCCATCAGAACACCAAGAACAGCAATCAGAATGAGCAGATATCTCCACTTCAACTTCATCCTCATCGCCTCCTGATAAAATCGCCGGTGCCCGAATCGGGCACCGGCATGAATTTACTTTCCCCGCCGCTCTTTGCGGCTGATGACAAAAAAGTACACCGTCGCGGCGACGCCGGCCGTCAGCGCAACGATCACGACTGCTCCGACTACGGACGGGGAGCCCCGCCACAGGCCGAAGTCGGGGTCTATGATATCAAGTCTCAAATACGGGACAAGCGCGATGATCGCCATCGCTGCGACGAAGGTCAGACAGTAGATCAGCCTGTCCTTTGCCCGCAGTGCCCGCCGGTGCTGCTCATATGAGCGTTCCAGCAGCTCATTTTCCCGTTTGACCGCCGCATTATCGTGCTCAAGCACCTCTATGCGGTGCTCGTTCTCCGGAGTCTTATCCGGAATTTCAATG
>SFFW01000021.1 GCA_004556755.1 Clostridiales bacterium
CAATGACAAGGAGCTGTCCCGCTGCTGTGAGATCTATGCGAAAGAGCTGCTGGGACCGGAGAAGGCGTTTTCTGTGGAGGAGCTGAATGCCATGGGTGGAGGAAGCGGCTCCAAGACCGCCGGTTCCGAGGATTTTGCCTATGTCAGCCAGGAGGTCCCCTCTGTCATGCTGGCCCTGGCCGCCGGACAGCCGGAAAAGGGCTATTGCTATCCCCAGCACCACCCTATGGCGAAGTTCGATGAAAGCGTTCTTCCCGGCGGCAGCGCCGTATATGCGTATATGGCCCTGCGATGGCTGGAGGACCATACAGAGCCAGTATAGAACATGATTTACAACCCAATCTCAACTCAAAGTCAACATGCATTGAAAAAGGCGGCACCCATTCAAATAGGTGCCGCCTTGCGGGCTGTATTACATAAGGGGAGCAATGACTTTAAGTAGACGTCCCATGGCTTTGATATACCATTTGTCAGCACGGAGCATTTCGTGATTCCAGGTCTGACATTTTGTGGCTGTTTCCAGGAAGTCCTTCTTGATCTCACTAATGGCATCCACGCGGTTCAAGTAGGTGGCACACTCAAAGTGATGATACAAGCTACGATAATCGAAGTTGATGGTACCGACAACTGCCTCCTGATCGTCTGCCACCATAACCTTGGCGTGGACAAATCCCGGGGTGTACTCCAGAATCTTCACACCGGAATCCAGCAATGTCTTATAGTGGGTTCGTGCCAAAGAATGGGCGGCAGGGTTATCGGGGATGCCAGGCAGAATCATGGTCACATCGATACCGCGTTTGGCTGCGTACTTCAATGTATTCTCCATCTCGGCATCGATGATGAGATAGGGCGTCATGATGTAAACATAGTTCTGTGCACGATTGAGGATATCGATGTAAATTCGTTTACCAATTTTGTGATCATCCAGAGGGGATTCGCCATAGGGCATGACAAAGCCGGTGCTTGTAACATTGGTCTGGGGAATCTCAGGAAGTTCCAGGTGTTCCTGCTTCTGATCCAGATTCCACATCTGCAGGAACATCAGAGCGAAGCTTTGCGCAGCCTCACCCTTCAGCATGACAGCGGTGTCTTTCCAATGTCCGTAGGGATGTGTCCAGTTGATGTACTCGTCAGAAATGTTGACTCCACCAGTGAAAGCGGTATGTCCATCTATGACAGCGATTTTACGATGATCCCGGTAGTTGTAGTGGGTAGAAACAATGGGGGTCACTTTGGAAAACACCTTTGCGTGAATACCTAATTCCGCCAGCATCTGGGTATAGCCTTTGGGTAGACGGGTGAATTCCAGAGTACCGTCGTAAAGAACACGAATATCCACGCCTTCTGCAGCCTTCCGCACCAGGACATCCAGCATTTTTCCCCACATATGGCCTTCTTCAATGATGAAGTATTCAAGATAGATATACTGCTTAGCAGCTTCCATTTCCTGCATAAGCTTATCAAATTTCATCTCTCCCAGGGGGAAGTATGTGACAGCTGTATTTTGGTAGACCGGATAATAGCCTGTGGATCTTACATAGCGGCACATGTTGGCAGCTCCTGCATCCACTTGTTTTAGCACATCCATCGTCTGCTGCTCTTGCGGAAGCTCCTTCTGCTCTAATGCAAGGGAATCTTTTAGCCGCTTTTTCATAGCACGATGACCCCATTCTTTTTCAGTGAACAAGTAAAGAAGTCCACCAAAGACAGGGAGCAGCATAATCAGCACCATCCAAGTGATTTTGGCGGTGGGATCCATGTCACTGTTAATCAGATATAGAACCATAATCACAGTGAACACAGTAGTGCCACCGTAAATGTGAGGCAGGAATTGTTCAAAACGTAAGAAAATGCCAAACAGGATTACGAGTTGCAGGGCTAGGAGCAACAATACAATACCCATTTTGCCAAATAGAACACGAAGCAGACCAATCTTTCCTTTTTCAAGCAAAGACAATCCATCATCGTTGTGCATAGACATATGCCATTCCTCCTCGTTTGCGTTAATGGTTCTTGTTTTGGAGCGTCACAGTAAAGCGGCATCCTCCGGCAGGGATATTTTCGACTGCGATGGTGCCGCCTTCCAATTTCAAAATCTGGGCAACCATAGACTCCGTATATGATCCTCCATATTTTCTATCCTTCTTTTGCTTCTGCTTTCAGTATACCACAGGGAACACAGTTTGTGTATTGAATTTTGATATACAACTCCCCAAACTCGTTAATATCAGTTTACTTGCATAGTATATGGTGAACCTTCTGCCGTATTATGCGGCAGGCGGGGATCATCCTCGTCATGTGTCCGGCGATGAGCCTCATAGCGTCGTTCATCTGATATTTGAAAAGTGGAACGGGCTCAGCAAACTGAGTGTTGAATCCGAGGAATAAATGTGCAATAATCGTACTATATCGCAATACGGAGGAAGCGGCGGCAATGTACGAACTGATACAGCTCACAGAGCGCACATATTACATCAAAAGCCCCACGAATATCGGACTTGTGAGACTTTCCGGCAACGACGTTTGCCTCATCGACAGCGGCAACGACAAGGAGGCGGGGCGCAAGATACGTCAGATACTGGACGCAAACGGCTGGCACCTGACCGCCATATACAACACCCACTCCAACGCCGACCACATCGGCGGCAACCGCTACCTGCAAGGGCAGACCGGGTGTAAGATCTACGCTCCGGGGATCGACTGCGACTTTACCCGTCACACGGTTTTGGAGCCGTCGTTTCTGTACGGGGGCTATCCGCCGAAGGAGCTGCGGCACAAGTTCCTGCTTGCGCAGGAGAGCAATGCCGAGGAGCTTATGCAGGGCTGCCTGCCGGAGGGCTTTGAGCTTGTAAAGCTGCCGGGACACTTTTTCGACATGGTGGGCTTTCGCACGCCGGACGACGTGCTTTTCCTTGCCGACTGCCTGTCGAGCAGGGAGGTGCTGGCTAAGTACCGCATCGGCTTTATCTACGACGTTGCGGCGTATCTCAAGACCCTTGAAGCGGTCAAGGGCATGACGGCGAAGATGTTTGTCCCCTCGCACACGGAGGTGACGGAAAGCGTTGCCGAGCTTGCGCAGTACAACATCGACACGGTAAACGAAATTGCGGAGAAGATAAAGGAGATCTGCGCTGAGCCTATCTGCTTTGAGGACATTCTGCAAAGGCAGTTTGCGGAATACGGGCTTGCAATGAGCTTTGAGCAGTATGCGCTCGTGGGCAGCACTGTCCGCTCGTACCTTGCATGGCTGAAGGACACCGGGGCGCTTGCCGTCGAGTTTGAAAACAACAAAATGCTCTGGCACAGGGCGTGAAAAAACCCCGTCGGGTCACTTGACCCGGCGGGATTTTTATATCGCTCAGTGTGCGGCGAGGAGGATGAAGCCCTCCACGATGAGAAATTCACCGAGTATGTAGGTCAGCATGACGAGGAAGTGGGTCTTTAAGAGACCGTCCTTCTTGAAGCGGACGAAGAACAGCGTGGAGTCCGACGCAAAGAACAGCACCGCACCGATGAAGGTGACCGCCGTTGCAAGGCAGGGCAGCGAAATGAGCTGATACAGCGCAAAGCAGTTCATCGTACCGTTTGCGAGCAGGTAGAAGAACATGGGCAGAAACAGCAGCTTCGGCAGATGCGGACGCAGCCTCGTAAACAGCATGACGCTTATGCCGACGTACACCGCCCCGGCGAGGACTATCGCCCACACGGGGATGGCGGCAAAGTTAACGTGGTAGGCATAGGCAACGATGAAGCAGACGTGGGACGCAAAGAAGCTCAGTCCGCCGACGGAAAACCACTTGACGCCCTTGGGGATGAGCAGCACATCGCCGAGCCAGCTCGTGACTATTGCGGCGACGACGATCGTGAGCGGGGACTCAACGCTGCAAAGGTACCAGCCCAAGAGGGCAAGCAGCAGGAAGGGCTTTGTGATGCCTCGAAGCTTTTTGTCGCACTTTAGGCTTGCGTACAGGTGAATGACGGATGCGATGATGAAGGTTGCGAGAAACGCATATTTCATGTGATCTCTCCTACAAAAAGAATGGATTTAGAATACAATATCATATAATCTGTTTAATTTCAAGGGCAAGATGCTCCCCTATGCTTAAAGAAGGTCCTCGGCGGGGAAATGCACCGCCGTACCGTCAGACAGAAAGTATAGCACGCACTCACGGAGCGGTTTGCCGAATATATGCTCGGCGGCGTAGGCGTATGCACGAAGCTGTCCGGAATAGAGCTTTGCCCTCTCGGTCAGAGCCTCGCCACGCACACGGTCGGTCTTGTAGTCGATGACCGTAAGGCAGCCGTCCTCCTCGATGCAGCAGTCCATGACGCCCTGAAGCAGGACCTTCTCGCCGCCGCTTTCCGGGAAGAACAGTCCGCTCGGCGCCAAAAGCGAGAAACGGAACTCACGCCGAAGCTCGTCGCAGGACAGTATCCTGCGCCCGGTTTCGGAGGCAAAAAGCCGCAGAATGGCGTCGGCGTCCACGACCTCGGCTTGTTCGGCGGTGATAAAGCCGGAGGCGCAGAGCCGTGCGATCTCGTCCTTTACGGATGCAAGGCCGCAAGCCTTTTTATAGTCCATGTACTGAAGCACGAGGTGCGTTGCGGTACCCCTCTCGGCGGGGGTGAGCTTTTCCGAACCCCGAAGTCCCGGCAGACGGAAGCTTGACTTCGGCGTAGGCGCAAGCGCCTGCGCCTCAAGGTCGGGTTCGTCTTTAAGCTCCGTTGCGGTGAGCTTGCTCGGCAAGCTCTCCGCTGCGGCGTGGGGGTAAACATAGTCGAGGTTTTCCTCGATGCGGCGTTTAAGCTCCGCATCGACGTCGCTTTGCGTGGTCCTCACGCACTCGTCGTCTGTGCTTATGCGGTCGGGAGCGGAGACGTTTAGCCGTATATTCTCTCCGCCGTCGGCAAGACAGGCTGTGATGAGCCAGTCGGCAAGGCAGGACGCCCGCCGCAGCTCCTCCGGCGGAGCGGGAAAGTCGGCGCAGGACATGAGCTTTGCAAGCTTCTTTTCGGGGTCCTTCATTGCAGCGGTCACAAACAGGTACTCCTTTGCACGGGTAAGCGCAACGTACAAAAGCCGCATTTCCTCGGACAGCAGCTCACTCTCCGAGCGAAGCTTCACGGCGTTGAACGCAAGGGTCGGGTACTCAAGCCGACGCTCAAGGTCGGTGTACTTCGGCGCAAGACCAAGCTCCGGATGCACCAAAACGGGGGAGCGGAAGTCTTTCTTGTTAAAGCGCTTTGCGGTGTCGCACAGGAACACGACGGGGAACTCAAGCCCCTTCGAGCTGTGGACGGTCATTATCTGCACGGCGTTGCCCGTCTCGCCCTTGCCGGGTTCGTCGCTGCGCTCGGAGAGCTTTAAAAGCCAGCGCACGAAGCGGCGCAGCCCGTAAAAGCCGCTTTGCGTAAAGCGCTTTGCGTACTCATGCATGAGCAGCAGATTGCGCCGACGCTCCTCGCCGTCGCCGAGTGCGGTGCAGACCGGCATGATGTCGGTCTCACGGTAGATGTGCCACAGCAGCGCAGAGGCGTCGGACTCGGACGCTTTCTCACGCAAAGAGGCAAGAAGCGCAAGGAAGTCTGCGCACTTTTCGTTTTCCTCGGCGCAGGCGCACAGCGCCGTGTAGAAGTCGTCGTTCGGTCGGCAGGCACGGATCTGCGACAGCTCGTCGGCGTTAAAGCCGAACACGGGCGAGCGCAGAGTGGCGATGAGCGGAATGTCCTGATGCGGGTTGTCGATGACACCGAGCAGGCTTATGAGCGTCGAGATCTCGACGGAGGCGAAAAAGCCGCTTTGCAGACCTCCGGCGACGGGGACGCCCGCCTTTGTAAGCTCACGGCGGTAGACCTGTCCGACGCTGTTTGCATAGCGTATCACGATGGCGATATCACCGTAGCGCAGCGGTCGAACGATGCCGTTTGCGGTCACGGGGAGAGCACCGTCCACGAGCTTGCGTATCCTTGCGGCGACGGCTGCCGCCTCAAGCTCTGCTATATCGGGGGCGTCCTCGTCGTCGGAGTCGGGGAGCGGGTAGATCGTCATTTCCGGCAAAGGAACGGCGCCGGGGTAGTCCGCCGCAGCACGCAGCATGGCGTTTTCGTCGTAGTCAATCTCACCCAGCTTCTCCGACATACAGCAGGAGAAAACACTGTTTACGGCGGAGATGACCTCACGCCGTGAGCGGAAGTTTTCACGCAGCATGATGCGGACGGGGTCATTAGGGAGGGCGGTATCGAGGTCTGCGTAGTGCAGATACTTTTCGGTGAAGATGCCGGGATCGGCAAGGCGGAAGCGGTAGATAGACTGCTTTACGTCGCCGACCATAAAGAGATTCTTACCCTCGGAGGAGAGCGCACGGAATATCGTGTCCTGAACGCCGTTTACGTCCTGATACTCGTCGACCATGATCTCACGGAAGCGCCTCCCCACGGCGAGCGCCGTCGGACTGGGACTTCCGTCGGGGTTGGTGAGCAGGCGCACCGTCATATGCTCAAGGTCGGCAAAATCGACCTCGCTGCGGCGGCGCTTTTCGGCGGCGTAGGCACGGTCGAAATCAAAGGTGAGAGCGATCAGCGCTCGCATGGCGGGCGCAGTCTCACGCAGCTCACGCATGAGCTTTTCGGAGGGAGCGGGCATAAGCTCCGCATAGCCCTTCGCCTCGTCCTTGCAGGCGTTCCAGACCTCCTTTATCCGCTCCGAAAGCTCAGGATCGGGGGAGTTGCGGAGCGTGCCGAGTCGGGGAAACTCTATCGGCAGAACGCCAATGGCCTTATCCCACGACACGGAAAGCGCACGGACAAGATCACGCAACGCCGTTGCGACAGCGTCGAGCGAAGCGCCGTAAGCCTTGCTTATGGCAGACTCCCTCTCAGCCTTTGCCGCAAGCTCCGAGAGCAGGGCGGCATAGTACGCCGCAGAATCCGAGACCCTGCGCATTACCTCTCTGCCGTAGGGCGTGTTGGAAGCGTCACCCTCGGCACTCTCGTACAGTCGAAGCTGCTCCTGCGACCAAAGCTCCGGACGGGCGTGGCTCTGCATTTTGCGGTGCAATTCGAGTGCAAGGGAGGCAAGACGTGAGTCATCCCTGCCCCTGCCCACGGTGTCGGCAAGCAGGAGAAAATCGTCGTCGGGGTCCTCGTAGCGCTCCTCAAGCACACGGTCCATTATGCGCTGGCGCAGGGGCAGCGCCCGGTCCTCCTCGATAACACGAAACTCCGGCGAAAGCCCTGCGGCGTGGCAGTTTTCACGCAGAAGAGCGGTGCAGAAGCCGTCGATGGTGCTTATCTGCGCACGGCGGCAAAGCGCATTCTGCCGACGCAGACGCCGATTTTCGGGGTCGTCGGATATGCGGCGTGACAGCTCGTCGGCGATGCGGCTTTTAAGCTCCGCCGCCGCCGCTTTCGTAAAGGTTATCACAAGGTATTCGTCTATGTTGCCGCCCTCGCAGACGCTGCGGAGCAGGCGTTCGGTCAAAACTCTCGTCTTGCCGCTTCCGGCGGCAGCGGATACAAGGACGCTGCGCCCGGAGGTCTCTATCGCACTTTTCTGCGACGGGGTGGGGGAAAACTCAGCCATCCTGCTCACCGCCTTCCATGTAGTTCCACACCCGGCTTGCCGGAAGCTTCGGCAGTCTGCGGTGACATTCTCCGTTTTCGCCGTCGCTGAAGCGACAGGCTTCGAGGTATTTGCAATAGGTGCAGGCGGTCTCCTGCTGGGTGCGGTAGAAGGGGTCGGCAGCAATGCTGCCCCGCCGGAGCTCGGACGCCATGCCCGTCAGCGTGTCCTCAAGGTGACGTGCGAGCAGTCCGAGCTGCTCTGCACTTGCCAAGCTGTCGCCCGTCGGCTTGCCGCCTCGGATGCTTATCGGCAGGTACCTCGGCGTATCGCCGTGCTCCATGGCACTCAGTACATCGGGGTCGCCGAGCAGCAGACCGCTGCGCTTAAGCTCCGAGCTGCGCTTTTTTGCCGCTGCGTCCTCGCTCGGCTCGGCGGGGGAGGACAGCATAACGTCCCGTGCCGGAACGTACAAAACGCCCGCAGGAACGGTCTCCTTGCCGTAGAGCCGCTCACCGTTGCGGCACAGACTGAACAGGTACAGCAGCATTTGCAGGTTCATGCCGTACCACACGTCGGAGAGCGAAAAGCTCTTGCGTCCGGTCTTATAATCGACCACACGGAGGTAAAGTCTTCCGTCGTGTACCCAACCGTCGACACGGTCGACGATGCCCGTAAGCGTCAGTGTGTCCTCGCCCCTGCCGAGACGGATGGGGGGAAGATTTTTCTCCCTGCCCATGTCAAGCTCAAAGGACAGCGGCACAAAGTCGGAGCAGCGCAGCTCCGACGCCGTGTCACGGACGATGCGGCGAACGTCACGGATGAGCCGACGGAAAAGATATTCAAAGCGCTTTGAGCGCTCACGGAAATCGTTGAGATTGTCTCTTATATACTCGCTGACGAAGCGGTCGGTCAGGGCGTCAAGCTCCGAGTCGCCGACCTTCTTAAAGCCGCCCGCCTCCATGACCGCCGAGGCTGTACGCTCAAGCACGAAGTGCATAAAGGTGCCAAGCTCCGGCGGCGTAAAGCCCGCAGGCTCACGGGGCTTTGCCTTTAAGCCGTAGCGCATGAAGTAACCGAAGCGGCAGGAAGCAAAGAGGTCTATCCTCGAAGCGGAAAGGCGGAGCTTCTCGCCGTACAGCGCACGCACGGCGTCGGGCGAAAGGCTGCCCCGTTTAAGCTCCGCAGCGGCGACGAGCTTCTCCGTTTCGCTCGGATAGCGCTCACGGCAGACGGCGTATGCCGCCGTATCGCCGCTGCCGCTTAATGCCGCAGCCGCCGCATCGAGCAGGGGCGCAGGGGAGAGGAGCCTCAGCTCCGAGACGTTTACCGTCTGCGGCGTAAGCCCGAAAAGCGCCGCCGCTCTGTTTACGATGATCGAGGGACGCTGCGCCTCACCGCTGCGGTCGAAGGCGGAGTACACGAGCGTGAGCGTGGCCGAGGGCAGACTCACGGTGTTGTATATGAGTGAAAATTCACGCCAAAGCTCGCTGTCGCCCATGCCTCCAAGCTCAAGGCTCAGCTCCTTTAGGCGCTGCTTTTCGTCGTCGCTGAAAAGTCCCGGCTCTGCGTTCTGCGAGGGCAGACGCTCGTCGTCTGCACCGAGGATGAAAAGGTGCTTTATCCTTCTGCGGCGCATACGGTCAAAGTCGCCGACCGAGCATACGTCAAGCCCTGCGGGGATGCTGCCGACATCGTACTTTGACAGGACGCTTATAAACAGCCTGCCGAAGTAGGCAGCGTCCGAGGCGCTGTCGCCGAGTATCGAGGCGCACTGCTCCAGGGCGCCTGCGCAAATGTCCCAAAGCTGAGCGTATTCCTGCGCAGCGGCTCTCTCGCCGGATGCCTTCAAAAGCTCCGTTTTCTCGTCAAGCAGCCTGTCAAGCTCAAGCTCCGTGAGAAGCTGCGCCAGCGCCTCCGCCTGTTCCACGGCGGTGGCGGCGGAGAGACTGCGTTCCTCAAAGTGAAGGAGCGGAGCCGTCACACGGCGGCGCAGAGCGTTTATCCTGTCAAGGCGGAGGAGCGCCGATTCGTCGTATTCGCCGCCGAAGCCGTCCGGGTGCAGCCGCCAGTCGGCGTCCTTGCGCCATGCGTTTCCGCGGAGCTGCCACATGATGACGTAGTTTTCAAGCTCGTCCGTCTCGTCGGGGGAAAGCCCAGCAAGCCCGGTGCGGAGGTAGTCAAATATGTCGTCGGCCTCCCAGCCGCCGCCGATTATCTCGTATGCCGCCGAAATGAGAGCGGGCAGGGGTCGGGTGAATATGTCCGTTTTGCGGCTCGAATAGAAGGGGACGCCGTAGTGCGAGAGCATACACTCAAGCTCCGGGCGGTAGTCCTCAAAGCCCCTGACGGCAATGGCGATGTCACGCCAACGGCAGCCGTCCATGACGAGACGCTTTGCCGTCGCCGCCGCAAATTCGCACTCTGCCGCAATGCCGTTTGCGACACGCAGCGATATGCAGTCGGAGCTTGTCTCGCTGCGCTTCGAGGAGTATTCAAACAGACTCTCGCCAAGCTCGCAAAGTGCGGGAGCCTTTGCGCCCGTTGAGTCAAAAACGCTGACAAGGTGCGGGATGCCGTTATCCTCGGCAAAGGCGATAAAGTGCCGTGCCGTCAGTCTGCCCGGCTCGAACACCTCGCTTCCGCCGGAAAGCTCGTCGCAGCCGAGGCAGATGCAGACCTCGGCGTTGTTTAGCAGCAGCGCCTCGATGATGCGGCGCTCCTGTGCGGTGAAGTCGGTAAAGCCGTCGATATAGACCTTTATGCCGACGCCGAAGCCGGTGCCGGCAATTTTGTCTGCGAGGATGCCGAGGCGGTCGGAGGGGTCGATGCCGCAGCTTGCGGTCACGGCGTCGTAAGCCTCAAGCACGAGAGCAAGGTCGTAAAGCTTGTCGGACAAAAGCCCCTCGCACTCGGCGGACGCCTCAAAAAGCCGCTCCGAGCTTATGCACGACGCCTTGAGAGCGTCAAGCTCACGCAGCAGCGCACTCTGAAGCTCCGCACGCTTCCGTGCGGCAGAGTATACCCTGAGTCTCGATGACAGCCCCTCGACCGCAAGCGCCATGCACAGAAGCCGACCGCCCTTGTCGATGACGGGCGCAGCGCCGCCGCCGAACTCGGCGTTCAGCTTTCGGGCAAGACCCGTAAAGCTCAGCACCTCACCGTAAAGCGACAGGGTATCTCCGCAGACGGAGCAAAGCTCACGCTCCGCCTCGTGACTGTACTGCTCAGGCACGATGAGGATGCTCCTGCCGGAGCGAGCCTGCACCGATTGTTTTATTTCGTTCATTATTGCGGCGGTTTTGCCTGTTCCGGCTCTGCCGCTGAAAATTCGTAGCATTTAAAGCACCGTCCTATTGCCTACATTGTACCAAATTCGCAGCCGCACCGCAATACGCAGGGCGGCATTGCCTGGGAGTGTGACGGAAAATAGACAATCTTTTTTTCGATTAAGCTGTTGCCAAGACTTAGTCATAATGATAAAATATACAGGCTAAAGAAAGCGGAAATATATTTGTTTTCCACAAAAACCGCAATTGCCGACCTGCAAATCGCACCGATTTCGATGCAAAAGCCACTCAAATCGGACTTTGTGATTTTGCAAAGGCGCAAAACATTATTAAGAGAAAGGAATCTTATCCAATGAAATTTTCCGGAAAGATCGAAAAATGCGGGCTTTCTCCCATGAGAAAGTTTGCTCCCTACGCAAACGAGGCAGCAAAGCAGGGCAAAAATCTCTATCATCTTAACATCGGTCAGCCCGATATTGCCACCCCCAAGGCTTATTTCGAGGCGGTAAAGGACTTTTCTCAGCCCGTTCTGGCGTACGCTCCGTCCGACGGCGTCCCCGTGATGATCGATGCCATCGTCGATTACTACGGCAAGATCGGCGCTCCCATAACCAACAAGCAGGTCCTCATCTCCACCGGCGGCTCCGAGGCGCTGCAGATGGCGCTCAGCTCCATACTTGACGAGGGCGACGAGATCATCATTCCCGAACCCTTCTACCCCAACTACAGCACCTTCGTGACCCTCACCGGAGCAACGGTGCGTCCCATCACCACCAAGCCCGAGGAAGGCTACAAGTTCGCCATCCGTGAGAGAGTCGAGGCGTGCATCAACGAGCATACCCGTGCGATAATGTTCACGAACCCCGGCAACCCCACCGGCACCGTCCTCACTGCCGAGGAGCTGAAGCTCATGGCGGACATCGCAAAGGAGCATGACCTCTTCATCATCGGCGACGAGGTCTACCGTGAGTTCGTGTACGGCGGCGAGCCGCTTATGAGCCTTCTGCAGCTTGAGGGATACGATGACAATGTGGTCGTCATCGACTCCGTTTCCAAGCGCTTCTCCGCCTGCGGCGCCCGCATCGGCTGCATGATAACCCGCAACAAGGAGCTGTACAATCACGCAATGAAGTGGTGCCAGGGCAGACTGTGCGCTTCCACGATAGACCAGATCGCCTCCGCTGCGCTGTACAGCGTAGGTCCCGAATACTTCGACGCAGTCCGCAAGGAGTACAAGGAGCGCAAGGACACCCTCGTCGAGGGCTTAAAGCAGATCCCCGGCGTTGTGTATTCCGAGCCGAAGGGCGCATTCTACGTCATGGCGGCACTGCCCGTTGACGACGCCGAAAAGCTCCAGCTCTTCATGCTTCAGGAGTGGGACGACAACGGCGACACCCTGATGTTCACCCCCGCCGAGAGCTTCTACAAGACCCCGCACACCGGCGTTAACGAGATCCGCATGGCGTATGTCATCAACAAGGACGACATAAAGCGCTCCATGGAGCTTCTCAAGAAGGGCATCGAGGCATATAACGCAAAGAATAAGTAAAGCAATAAAGCAAAAGACCGAAGGCTTAAGCCTTCGGTCTTTTGCTTTATTATCAGCCGAACATGAAGCCGCAGTCCTGCGCCCTGTACAGCGCATCGCAGCGGAACAGGCACCAGTTGCCGTTGACCTTCAGAATGTAGAAGTTCATGGGCTTTTCAATGCGCTGATCGCCGTCGGCGGAGATGAAGCTCACCCACAGGCGCAGCTTCACGCCCTCGGTAAGCTCACCGTGGAAGCCGATGAGATCAAAGCGATCCTGCC
Source organism: Clostridiales bacterium (assembly GCA_004556755.1). GTDB lineage: Bacteria > Bacillota > Clostridia > Oscillospirales > Oscillospiraceae > F23-B02. Next base: position 12,662 of record SFFW01000021.1, read on the forward strand.
AGTCGGAAAGCTCGGACTTGCGAAGCTGACGCACGCTGATGCTGTCGTCGTCGATCTCGTAGTCAAGCTCCGAGTATTTGCTGTCGAGGCTTTCGGCGATGTTAATTTTGTCGGGCTTCGTGTCAAGCTCAAAGTTGTCACGGCGCTTTTTCTGAAGCTCCTTGTAAAACTCGTCGAAGCTGTCCCAGTCACTGTCCGCCTTATGCTTTTCGCAGTCCTGTAGATAGGCGTTGTAGTTGTATTCGTAGTAGCGGCGGAGGTAGTCCTCGTCGTAGAGGTCAAAGTAATCGTCGGCGTCGTTATCCATGTAGGCGTCGAGCGCATCCTCCGCAATGTCCTCCGGGGTCACGGTCGAGCAGGCGGAGATGACGATTATAAGCACCGCAACGAGCAGGAGCAGCAGCGCCGCAATGATGACGTATTTTTTGTGTTCGGGCTTGAGCCTCGGAAAGGGCTTTTTCGGTTTTTCCGCACTGACGAGCTCTCCACCCCTTGCACGCTCACCGCAGAAGGGACAGATCTCCTCGCCGTCGGGAACGCTTGCACCGCATTTTCCGCAGAACATCACGCAATACCTCCCGTTTCGGTATAGTTTCCCTTATTATACCTTCCGTCGGCGTTTATTGCAATAAAAAAGCAGCAGGTTTTCCTGCTGCTTTTTTATTAAAGTCGGTGATCAATAAAAAATGTAAAGGGAGGAGGGATCCATGATCCACTCGCCGTCGACCTTGTAGAATTCAAAGACGTACTTCTCAAAGTCGTCGTCCTCGTCGCCGGTGACGGTGACCTTAACGGTGACGGCAACGCCTTCGGTTACCTCAAAGTCGGAGTCATCATCGTTGATGCTGTTTTCAAAGCTGCGAAGGTCGGAGTTCTTGAGATCCTTGACCTTGGTGACCTCGACTTCATAGTCCCAGTCCTTGCCGTACTGCTCCTCGCAGAGCTCACCGGACTCGATGGAAAGGTCGAGGTATGCGTCCATGTTGACTGCATCCCACACGTCTTCGCCGCTGCCGCTGAATATTGCGTCAACGAAGTCCTCAGCCATGGATTCGGGGCTGCCGCCGCCGCAGGAGCTGATGAGGACGATCACAAGAGCGATGACCACAACAACGCCGACGATACCGGCAATGAGATTCTTG
>SFFW01000030.1 GCA_004556755.1 Clostridiales bacterium
GAGTGGGCCCGTATGTGGGGAATGCTCCTTATGACCTTCTCCAAGGACCTCATCCCCGCACTCAACAGTGCTCTGCACTACCGCTGGATGATCTCCTACTTCTGCTGCCACGGCTTTATGGATAAGAACATCATGGGTCAGCGCGGCCGCGCTCTCCGCATGAGCCACCTGCTTATCTACGATATATTCCGCTATGTTGCAGAGAACCTCGTTCTTCTGTCCAAGGCTGACCGCAAGAACGGCAACAGCAACGAGCTCAACAAGATGCTCGTAACCTTTGACGAGATGACCATGGGTCAGATCATGGCAGGCTTCCCCGATCTGTGCGGTATTCCGTATCAGCTGCTGCCCGTCTTCCTCGTCTCTGAGATCGACCAGCTCACCTGCGTACCTTACATCGACGCAGTCGAGTCCTTCGGTCTGCCCGCAGACTGCTGCCCGGTTCCTTCCTCCGAATGCGGCGCACTGGTTATCGACGCACTGCCCGATATGGGCTCCTGCTTCATCTCCAGCTCCATGCCCTGCGACGGCTCCACCATGGCATCCTCTTACTTTGCACGCCGCTTCCCGAACACTCCCGTGTTCCACCTCTGCTTCCCCGTACGTTACGAGGACGAATCCGTCCTTCAGTCGGCAGCCGAGGATATCAAGGCCTGCATAAAGTTTATCGAGGATAAGACCGGTGCGAAGTGGAATTGGGATGCTTACTTCACGGCTATGAAGCGCTTCAACAAGGAGACTTCCTATGAGCTCGAGAAGTGGGAAATTAACAAGACCAAGTATCCGCAGCTTATCGGCCCCTGCTACGAGCTGTTCCGCAAATGGAACTACGAGATGGACGGCGGTATCGATCCCCGCGTCATATCCACCTGCGAAAAGGTCAGCAAGCTGATCCGCGAGGCATATGAGGATCGCGACGAAGCTTGGGTCGGCAAGATGAAGTACCGTGCGATCGTATGGTCCTGCCCGGCTCACTACTACGCAAACTTCTCCAACTGGGCTGCCAACTGCTGGGGCATCGATGTCCTGGTAGAGATGGAGTCTCTCAACTTCACCAAGCCCCTCGAGACCGAGGACAAGGAAGAGGCATTGCGCGACCTGGCTCGCCTGTACGAGCGTATGGTTATGCGCCGTCACACCAACGGCGGTTACCACAACGTCGTAACCGAGCTGTGGCGTCAGTGCGAAGCATGGGATGCAAAGCTCATCATCATGTATCAGAACGTTGCATGTAAGAACATGGCAACTGTTCAGGGCCTGCTTGACGATCAGGGCCGTGAGCGTGGCTACGATCTTATCTGGATCGAGCACGACCTTATGGACCCGCGTACCGTTTCCCGCCGCACCATGCGCGACAAGGTCAACGAGTACATGCGCACCGTTAAGAACGCAGAGCCTGTCGATCCTTCCCTCGTAGAGTTCGAGGACGAAGTCTGCATGTAATTGCGTTAAGCAAACATGCCGGTGGCATGTTTGCAGCAATTACCGCAGGAGCTATGCTCCGAGGATGGCAGCTCGTGCGTTAAGCAAACATACCGGTGGCATGTTTGCAGCAATTACTGCAGGAGCTATGCTCCGAGGATGGCAGTAAAATTAAAATGCCATCCCCGGACGGCGCTTAAAGCGCCAACAATGAATAATTAATTGGAGGAAATTATAATGAAATATTTTGGCGGTTGTGACGTAGGTTCGACCTACACAAAGGCAGTCATACTCGACGAGAACGGCAAGATGGTAGCAGACACCACCATACGCAGCAAGATCAATTCCGAGGCATCCGCAGTAGCGGCAATGGCAGAAGTGTGCGAGAAGGCAGGCCTGAAGAGCTCGAAGGATCTCGAGTACCTCATCGGTACCGGCTACGGCCGCAACAAGGTTCCCTTCGCAGACGAGAATATCTCCGAGATTTCTTGCCACGCAATGGGCGTACACGTCACCGATCCTTCCGTCAAGGCTATCATCGACATCGGCGGCCAGGACGTCAAGGGCATCTCCGTTGACACCGACGGCACCGTAAAGAACTTCGCAATGAACGATAAGTGCGCAGCAGGTACCGGCCGCTTCTTCGAGGCAATGGCACGTTCCTTCGAGATGAGCCTCCCCGAGTTCTCGAAGCTCGCTCTGACCGCAAAGAACGTCATCCCCATCACCGCACAGTGCACCGTTTTCGCAGAGTCTGAGGTCATCACCCTCGTCGGCGAAGGCAAGCCCATGGACGAGATCGCAGCAGGCGTTGAGATGGCAGTTGCAAAGCGCTGCTTCGTTATGGCCAAGAAGGCCGGCGCAACCGACAGCATCACCCTTACCGGCGGCTGCGCAAAGAACGACGGCCTGAAGGAAGCAATCGAGCACGTTCTGAAGCTGAAGGTTGTCAACCTGAAGACCGACCCGCAGCTCATGGGCGCACTCGGCGCAGCAGAGTATGCTCGCCAGAAGGGTCTTGCAAAGAAATAATTCTTTTTAGAGGCGCTTTTTTAGAGGCGAATTAAGGCTTCAATGAGTCTTTATTGCGGTGGCCCGACCGGTGACACAGTACCGGGTATTGGTGCATCGCGCT
>SFFW01000022.1 GCA_004556755.1 Clostridiales bacterium
ACGTTCATTTTATTCTTCAGGGCTGTATTCCAATATGTCACCCGGCTGACATTGCAGCACGTCACATATCGCAGCCAATGTAGAAAACCGGATGGCGCTGATATGCCCGTTCTTCATCTTGGAAAGGTTCACATTTGCAACGCCGACTTTCTCCGACAACTCATTCAGGCTCATTTTCCGGTCCGCCATTACGCGGTCCAGCCTTAAAACAATATGTCCCATTGTCCGCCCCCTTACAGCGTTTCATCCGATTCTTTTTGGAGCTGAACCCCGTATTTGAATACAGTCACCAAACACATTGTTACGGCGAAAGCAATTAAGACGCCCCACTGAATGCTGATCCCGGTGTCTCTTCCGGCAGACAGGAACGCGGTAGACAGCGTTTCACCAATGGTGGCAAACAGCGCAACGGGAAGAAGAGAAAAACCGAATGCTCTCATCTTTGTCACAAGTTCTTCGCAGAACGGAGATTCACACTTTGCAAGCACCGCAAACAGTCTTTTCAGCATAAACAGAGCTGAGGCAGCAGAAGCAGCAAACAAAGAAAATGACTGGTTGAAAAATGAGAGTTCCGTATTGAAATCCTGATCTTCAGGAGGAATGATCTTATCATTTCCCCCGCTCAGCATTGCCTCGGGGCTTGCGTCCCCCGCATAAGAAAAACCATCTGCAAGAATATCCCACAGGGAATCGAAATTTTTTTCGTTGATCCTGAATTCGGCATGATTGGTAACACGAACTGTTAGCGCATCCTTTGGAAGCGTAGACACATAAATTGTAGCTACGCAGCTCGCCGCAGCCGCTAAGATCGCAATGACCATTAAGACGGTCATTGTGATCTTGCCCACTTTGCCGAACTTGTGGAAGTTTGAAAGAGTTTTAGAATTCATAAGAACGCCTCCTACGCAAAACATAAATTATTTAACGTTTAACGTTATGCTCGCAGTATATACCGATACATACGTTTTGTCAAGAGATTTTTAATGTTTATCGTTAATTATTTTATGTTATCTTGAGACAAAAGCGATTCATATTAGCTATCGATATACTTTATTCCACATAGCCACAAGCTGCCTGTCCTCATTCTGATCTCTGCTTGATAAACAAGACTGTAACGGTATCCTGTTCCTCGGAATACAGCGCACAAAGCGCAGCAAAAAATCTCCCTCCGTCGGTGACGGAGGGAGATTTTTAAGGAGAAGTTATTCGCCGACATACTCGCAAACAGGTCGGAGAGGAGCTTTGCGTCGTCCTTCATAAGCAGGTAGCTGTGCGAGGACGCCACGTCGCCTCTATCGAGTGTGTAAACGGTGAGAACGCCCGGCACGTCGGTGGTGAGCAGCTTGTGAAGGCGCTCAAAATGACCGCATTTGCGCAGTAGGAATCGGCTGCGACGCCTGCGGGAACGAGGCAGACGAGCATGAGCAGACAAAGCAGCAGAGCGGGTATACGTTTTCTGAGATTCATCGAGAACGCCTCCCTTTTTTTGCCAGTAACATTATACCAAATAAAATTTTGCGCCGCAACGCATCCTATAAAAATCAGCCTTTTGAACATAAATGCTGTAAAAACTTATACAAAAAACCGAAATTTGAGAAAGTTTGTATCACTTTTCCTTTGGCGGCTGTCTATAATTATATGGGAATAAAGTTGCGCACCGTGCGGTGCGGCTTTGTGGGCAAACGGAGACATGGGATGAGAAGAAAAAATATAGCGGCTTTAAACGAGCTTGTTGAGCAGCAATATGCCGACAAGCTTCGCAAAAACGGCTTTATACCGTACAGAGACTGCACCGAGTGGCTGCGTCTGAAAAACGGGGAGATCGTGCAGATAATCCTGTTTTACGAATACCATTATTGGCTCGAAGTGTTTTTCTACTCCGAGTTGCTGACGGAGTTTCAGTGGTTCGACTACAGGGAACACAAGGGCATGGACGGCATTGTCGGGCAGCATTACTGCAACGTGCGCAGAAAGTTCGGGCTTGACGTTTTCACGATGAACGACGTGTTTGATTCGGGAAGCTGGAGCATTTGGGCGAAAACGCAGGAGCTGCACCGTCACCTTGACTATGCGATCATGGCGCTGGACGAGGTGAACACGCCTGCCGACATTGCGGCGCTCGACGTGAACGAGGGGCGGAAGCCCGAACGCATATGCCTTTACTATGAAAACGGCGATCTTGATACGCTGCGCATAGCGCTCAAAAATGCATCGGTGATCGACCCGATGTATTACGACAGCGACGATCCGCCCGAACGCTTAAAGCGTGACTGGCGACTGTGGCAGGTAAAGACCGCATTCGTGGCGAGGGACGTGCTGAACAGGCAGAACCTCAAGATACTTACAAGCTTTACCGAAGAATGCAGACGGTATAATATTGCCTACTTAAAAAGAAAAGTCCCAGAGCTTTGGACGACGTCGGAGACTACCGATAAAGCAGCCCCTGCGCTGCCCTGAGCTTCGGCAAAAAATACAGGAGGTCACAAATGAAAAGAACCATTAGCTTAATACTCAGTTTGCTGCTTGTTTTCAGCATAGTTTGTCCCTGTTTTGCCGTTACGGATGCAGAAGACAGAGCTATAAATAACGGCGTTTCGCTGAAGATATCCAGCGGCGGCGTTGCCACTGCGAAGCTGAATTTCAGCGGCGGAGACGATGTCTACAAAATATCGGCGACGGTGTATTTTGAGCGGTACACAAATGGCTTTTGGACGAGAGTGTACATTAAGGTAGTAGACAATCAGATCGTAATTACGGAAAACGCTTCGTCACTGAGCCGCACCTTGAGGGTCACGGTGCCGAACGCCGGAACATACAGAGTCGTTGCGGTGATCACCTGTTACGGTGACACTACAAAGACTTATACAAAGACAGCAAGCGCATACTACAACGGAACCTAACAGAAACACGAAATAAAAGACACAGGCTTGAGCCTGTGTCTTTTATTTATTCTAAGTCTTTTAAGCTGCTGTCCGGAACCACGCTGCGGATAACGTGTTCCATGTCTTGTTTGCTGATACCGGGAGAAAAATAGATGCTGAAAACATAGACATCCGTCGTCCAAACGGCGAGAGTGTCCTTACAATCAGGATCATATATGAAGTAAACCCGCAAGTCGTTGATCACATCGTTGTATATTTCGGCATGATCCGAGTATATTCCTGTGCCATACATACCACAGTTTGTATGCGGCGTAAAATACTCGTCATGGTACTCTGCCAATATGTTTTGCCGGTACATTATGAGTTCGCCGTCGCTGCGCGTATACTCCAAGTAGAGAAGAATTCTGTCGATAATGCTGTTGTCAAGACACAATTCAAAGCCTTCGGGAAGATAGCAGGGAGCTTGGAACGAAAGATCGTCCGGCATGGAACCCCTTTCCTGCCAAACGGTTGAATAACTATATCTATTGCCGTCTTTGCCTATAATAAGACCGACCTGCTCAGGAGGCTTATACGGCGTCGCAACGGCGCTTGACGCAATCAGACAGCAGATGACCGCAGCAACAAGCACACGCCGAAACCACGCCCATGAGATATGCACGACGGAGCCTCCGGCGGCTTTCCCCATACTGCGCACGGCACGGTAAAAATCGTCGGAGAAGCCGGGCGAGATATCGTTCTCGTATGGCACGGAGCGGTACTCGCAAAGCACGGAATCAAGCAGAGCCTGCTTAAACGTCGACATCGCATTTGTAGTCGTCAAAGCACATTCCCTCCTTTTTGCACAGCTCTATCAGCATCTTTTTGCCTCTCGTTATCTGCTGATGTACGGTCGCAGGCTTGCGGCCGAGAGCATCTGCGATTTCTTTCGTTTTCATTTCATTAACATAATGCATCATGAGGGTCTCCCGGTATTTCAGAGGCAGCTGCATGAGTGCCTTCATAAGCAAAGCATAGTCCTGCGAGGCGCACACCTTCTCAAAAAGACGGTCATCCGACGTCAGCTTATAGTCGTTTACGTCAAGAGCCGCTTCACGGTGTCTTGTGTGCTTGCCGAGAATGTTCAGCGCCGAGTTCCTTGCCGCAGTAAACACATACGCCTTTAATGCCGGAGTAGATTGGTAAGGCAGAGAGTCGATCTGCTTTGCAATCGCAAAGAGCGCATCCTGCACCGCATCCTCGGCGTCGCTGTCGTTATTCAGAATGCCCTTTGCTATGAAGTACATTTGATTGCGGTAATTTGAGCAAATATCGTCAAATATCTTGCTGTCTCCGGGGTCCTCAATCATTGCCGTACAAAATGCCAGCAACTTTATCACACCTCAAAGAATGATTATAACGATAAATTATACATTTATTGCAAGGAAATTTCAACCGATTTCGACACTTTTTGCTGATTTCTTTATGCTTTGTTAATATAGCAAAAAATCTGTATCATTTTTTGGAATTTATTTGTCTAATACTATGGAAATTCAATAAAAGCAAGCACCTGAAAGGGGTAAAATGTAAATGCATACCGGGGGATATACGGGTGATACCCGTGCTTAACAGGTATCATGAATACGTTTTAAGGGCTTTCCTCGAAGTACAAATTCCAAACACGCTAAAAGAAAAAGCGCCGTCACTGATAGTGACGGACTCGGTTATCGGAAGCTGCTGTGAGCAGCTTATCAAAAAAGACAAATTCCTGAAAATCCCAAGTAAGAGCATCATGACGACAGACGACAGAGAGTGTCTCATGAAGCTTATCGACACCGCAGACGAATATGAACGAACCGAACTTATGGATTATTATCGCCTTGTTATGCTGACCGCCTCCGTTTTGAAGGAGTACGCCGAAAGTTAAACGCTAACCGCTTCGGAAAGGATCCGACTGCGGCAAGGTGAGACGTACTGCATTCCGAAACCGCTCCTCACAGGGCAAAACGCCCTCCATTCTCATGCCTCACACTTCCGAGGGAGGTGGCAAAACCGTAAGGTTTTGACGGAGGGAGAGAAAACGCCGGATTAGGGATGCACTAAATCCAAATCAAAGAAGTAAAACAAGAAGTAAAAAAGCAAAGAAGCTTTTACTTCTTTGCTTTGGGTTTACATAACAACGCAACGATGATACCGAAGAATATTGCGGCACATATTCCGGCGGCAGCGGCGGTAAGTCCGCCCGTGAATACGCCCAAAAAGCCGTCCTTTGCCACCGCTTTTTTGACGCCCTCGGCAAGTACGTTGCCGAAGCCCGTCAGAGGAACAGTGGCTCCGGCGCCTGCCCAGTCTGCGAGAGGCCCGTACAGACCCAGCGCACCGAGTATGACGCCCGCTACGACATAGGAGGTCAGTATCCTTGCCGGGGTGAGCTTCGTTTTGTCGATGAGTATCTGAGCTATGGCACACAGAGCGCCGCCTATCAGAAATGTCTTGAGATACATTAACCAGTCCATTTACGCCTCCACTGCAACGGCATGACATATGCCGGAAATGCTGACGCCCTGCTGCGTGCTGGTGGGGGACATCAGCGCACCCGTCGGTGCGAAAAGTACCTTTTTCCAGCGCCCGTCGGCGATACCGCCAAGAATATAGGAGCAGAATACCGACGCCGAACAGCCGCAGCCGCTTCCTCCGGCGTGGACGTCCTGCGCAGTGCGGTCGTATATGAGCAGACCGCAGTCGGTGTAATGCTCGCCGAGGCTCGTTCCGTCTCGGCGGAACAGCTCCTCAAGGTTGTCGTGTCCGAAAGCGCCGAGGTCGCCCGTCACGATGAGGTCGTAGTATGCGGGGGTCCTGCCCGTGTCGGCAAAGTGCGCACTCAAGGTGGCGTATGCCGCCGGAGCCATCGCAGCGCCCATATTGTTTGCGTCCGTTATCCCGGCGTCGGTGATGACGCCCGTGGTCACGGCGCTTATTTTTGCGCCCTCACCGCAGCTTTTGAGGATGACCGAGCCTGCGCCCGTCACCGTCCACTGTGCGCTCGGCGTGCGCTGACCGCCGTATTCAAGAGGGAAGCGGAACTGGCGCTCGCTTGAGCAGAAGTGCGAGCTGGTCGCAGCCATAACGGTCTCGGCAAAGCCGCCGTCTATCGCCATTGCCGCAAGCGAAAGGCTTTCGCCCATCGTCGAGCAGGCGCCGTACAGCCCGAAGTAGGGTACGCCGCTGTCCTTAAAGGCGTATGCCGACCCCATGCACTGGTTTAAAAGGTCGCCCGCAAAGACGTAGTCGAGCATGGAGGGGGAGAGCTTCGCCTTGTCGCAGCACAGCGTGAAGCAGCGTGTGAGCATGGCGCTTTCCGCCTTCTCCCAGCTCTTTTCGCCGAAGTAGTCGTCGGGGGACACAAAGTCGAAGCACTTTGAGAGCGGTCCCTGCCCCTCCTTTTCACCCACCACGGCGGCAGACGCCGCAATGACCGGGGGAGCGGAGAAAATTATCGTTTGTTTGCCCGTTTTTTTCATAAAAAGATCACCGGACTTAGTATGTCCGGTGATCGTATTTTTATGAGTATTTTTAGCCGCCGTGCATGATCTTGGTCTTTTCCTTGCTTTGTGCAAAGCGCAGACGCATGGGATCGAACAGCTTTCCGCCGAAGATGCCGATCAGCACGAACACCACGCACATCAGCAGAAGCACGAGTATGCATTTGATGTAAATGTGATCGTAGCTGCCGCAGATAGTCTCACGCATTGCGTTCATTGCGTAATTAAACGGCATGAACTTGTACAGCGTCTGGAAGAAGCCGGGGAGCATCTGCATCGGATAGGTGCCGCCGGAGCCTGCGACCTGAATGACGAGGATGATGATGCTGATCGCTTCACCGATATTGCCGAATGCGAAGATGAGCGAGTAGTTGATTATCGTAAACAGTAGGCTCGTCACCGCTGCCGCAAGCCAGAACAGGAACGGCTCATAGCACTGGATGCCGATGTAGAACAGGTTGCCGAGTACAGTGATGAGCGCCGTGAACTGACCGATGGCAAAGAAGGTGAAGTAGCGTCCGAAGTATTCCTGAGAGTGGCTAAGCTCCGGGAGGTCGTCCCGACGCTTTATGTGCGTGTGCAGAAGGCTGACGGACAGCAGCGCACTGGCGTAAATGGCAAGCACCGTGTAAAACGGAGTCATGCCGGAGCCGAAATGCTCAAGCGGGTAGACCTTGACGACTTCGAGGTTTGCGGGGGAGGAGAGGTAATCCACAAGACCCGCAACGTCGTCGTTCATGAGGTCGATGATGTTGCTGAAGCTTTCGCTGGAGCGCAGGTCGTTGATGTTCGACTGAATGTTCGTGACCATGTTCAGCATATAGCTCATAACGTCTCTGGTGCCGTTTATGCTTGCGGTGCAGGAATTGAGCGCCTGCGTAAACTGCGAGAGGGTGAGCGACTGACCGTCGATGTCGCTTTCGATCATGGCAAGCAGGGAGTCGAGGTTTGTAAGCGACTCCTGAAGAGTGGAGATCGAAGCAATGAGGTTACTGTCGATGCTGGTCTGCTGGATGATGTCGTCAAAGCGGATGGCGCTGTCGTGCAGCTGCTTGTTGACGTCGTAGTACAGGTCGTCGAGTATCTCCGCCTCGTAGTCGGTTATACCGCCTTCGCCGTAGAGAGCGTCCCAGTCGATGTAGGAGTTGCCCGCTTCACCGGGGTTGCCGCCGGTTGCGGCGTCAAGCCTCTCAATGGCGTTGCGCAGCTCCTCGGAGGTGTTGCGGATGGAGTCTGCGGCGTAAATGACGTCCTCCTTGGTGGTCGCAAGTCTGTCCTGCATATTGGACACGCTCTTGCGGCTTTCGGAGAGCAGACGCAGAACGTCGGGCAGAAGGTCGTTCGTCATCGTCGTGACTGCTGCCGCTGACTGTGTTACCGAGGACATGGAGTCCATTATGGATATGTATGTGCGCAGGTCGGATTTGATATTCTCAAGCTGTGTGTTAAGCTCGTCGAGAGACGCCGTGGCGTCGATGCCCATGCCGGAGAAAAGCGAGGTGAACGACGACATTTCGTCTATGATGGTCGCAAGGAAGATGCCGTTTATCTGATCCTCAACGATACCCTTGGCTCTGTCGGTGACACGGGATGCGACAGCGTTGAGCTTCTGGTTATCGTAGAACTTGATGGTCGCCTTTTCAACCTCACCGTCGGTGAAGCCGAGGACCTTTTCACTGAAGTCTTCGGGAATGACGAGACCGCCGTAGTATTCGCCGCTGTTGAGACCGTCAAGCAGAGCCTGAGACGACTCGGGGAACTGCCAGTCGATCTGATCGTTTGCCTTTAGGCGTTCGATTATAATGTCGCCGACGTTAAAGTCCATGCCGAGGAAGTTCGTGCCGAGGTCCTCACTCGCAACGGCGATCTTCAGATTCTTCGTCGATTCCACGGTGTAGGGGTCCCAGTTTGACATGATGTTGAACCATGCGTAAAGGCAGGGGACCAGCGCAAGTCCGAACACGCAAACGACTGCAACGACGCTGCGGCTCAGACGCTTTGCGTCCGACTTCACGACGGCGAAGATATTTGAAATTGACTGTTTAAAACTCTTCATAAGCATTCATCGTACTTTCGTTCGTGTCAGACATTGACCGTTTCGGACTTTTCGGAGTCGGAAGCGGTGTTCTCGGCGGGGGAAGTCGGGATGCGGCTGCGTATGGAGCGCCGTATCTCCTCGATACGCTCTTTGCTGGGAGAGTCGCTCTGCGGTGCGGCGATCTCGGTGCTGACCGCAATTTCGTTGTCGGCGTTCTTCTTGAACATCTTTTGGAGCTTGTAGTCCTGATACTCAATGACTATAAGCACCGACGCAATGATGAACATCGAAACTATCCACAGCACGAGGAAAATGGTCTTGCTGCTGTTGGTCAGGAAGAGAAGGATGAGGAATATCGTCGGGACGATGAGCAGACTTTTGAGCGCAGCACTCGTCCTGCGGATGTTGTTGCGGTGCATCTCCTCAAGATCCTCGATGAGGTCCTTATAAAGCTTTTCGTATGCCGATTCCTTGCTCATGTCGTCAACTCCTCCTGTGGGGTCGTGGTCACATCATTTCCGTTTTTTCAAGCTGCTCATCCATGTACTTGTTAAGTCCGCTCAGCGACCGCCTCAGCACAAGACCGATAAACAGTCCCGCCGCAAAGAACAGGAGAAGCTGCAGAGTGTAGATAAGGTAATTGTTCTGATAAAGTCCGGCGATCGCTTCACGCATGGCATTGATGGCGTAGGGGAAGGGGAAGAACAGGTATGCCTGCTGGAAGAAGCCGGGGAGCAGCTCTATGGGGTAAGAGCCGCCGGAGCCTGCTATCTGCATTATCATGATGACGACGAATATCGCCTTGCCGATGTTGCCGAAGGCGACGGCGAAGGAGTACGCCAGCATGGAGCAGGTCAGTGAGGTGAAGAAGCCCGTAAGCAGGAACAGCCCCGGATGCACGCAGTCGACGCCCATGATAACAAGGTCGCCTGCTATTATAATAAGTGTCTGCACCTGACTGAGCAGGAAGAAGATGAGGTATCTGCCGAAGAACTTTTGCGTTCCCGTTGCGCCGGCAAGCTCTATCGTGTTCTGATCGGCCTTCAAAATGGCGTTTAGGATAACGCAGCCGACCCAGATCGCCAGCATGGTGTAGAACGGGGCCATGGCGGCGCCGTAGGATTCCACGGGGAACACGACCTCGGACTCGACGGCGACGGGGCTTGCAAGGAAGCTGCCGATGGAAGCCGGATCGACGTTGAAGAAGTCAAGCACGGCTTGGATCTTGTCGTCGTCGGTATCGCCGTTTAATATGTCGATGAAGTCGTCCAGCCTGCTTATGTACGAGGACAGGAGGTCCTTGACTTGAATAAGCGCATTGTTTACCGTGCCGAAGGTGTTGCTGAGCTGGTCGATTATGGGCTGAGTCTTGCCGAGGATGCCGTTCAGCTCAAGCAGCAGGGACGACAGGTCGCCCAAGGTGTCCTGAAGATTGTCGAGCATGGTGTCGATCGCAGGGTAAATGACCTCGGTGAGGGTGACTCTCGCAGAGCCGAGTACGTCGCTGATGATCTGAAGGTCGCGCACAAGGTCGATGTCACGGTTGCCGTTCAGAATGTCGTCGATGACCTCCTGCACGTCCCTTGTGTCCTTCGCCGTGGAGTCGAGCGCTTCCTTGACGGAGGCGTCGGCGCCTGCGTTGTCTGCGCTGCTTATCGCATCGTATGCAACGCTGAGAGCTTCAATCTCCTGCTCGACGACTGCGGCGTCGCTCTTGGCGGCATAAAGCAGCTCGTCACGCTCGGACTTGTCCTTGGTCTTTGCTGCCTTGGCAATATTCTCTCGGATGCTGTCAATCCTGTCGGAGGAGTCCTCGGACATGAAGGCGACAAGACCCTCAATGTTCTGCTTGCTGGCAGAGGGATCGGTCAGATCCTCGTAATCGTAGCCGGTTATCGCCTTGTACAGAGCGGGAACGGCGACCTGATCAAAGTCGCTCTTGATGCTCTTTATAGCATCCTTGTTGTGCTGTGCAAGCACACGGATCTGATTTGCGGCGTTTGGGTCGGTGAGGGGACCGTCGAGACCGAGCTTCTTGCGCAGCTCGGTGATCTTGTCAACGAGCTTATTGAGAGCGCTGAGCGCATCGTCAAGCTCGTCACCCGTGAGACCCGAATGCTCGATGTAGTCGATAAGCTCCTGATACTGACGCTCAAGCTCCGCCAAAGCCTCTTTTGCGGCCTCGGCGTCGTCGATGTTGCCGTTGTAGAGCCTGTCGAGCTTGTATATTGCCTCCTGCACGGAATCCTGAAGTCCGAGCAGGAGATTGTTCATCTCTTCGTTGAACAGAGCAAGGTCGCCCTGCGTCTGCTCTATGTAGTATATCTGATCGGAAATGTTGATACGCTCGTTGCCGATGAGGTATATGGAGTAGCCGAGAGTGTTGTTGGTGTCACGCAGGGTGTTTATGAGGGCGTTGTTTGCCTCGATAAACTGATCGATGGTGGAGTTGTAGCTGCCGAGGTTGTCACGGATCTTTATAAGCGTGTTCTTGAGGAACTCGGCGGAGGTGTCGCCCTGAACGTCGGAGGAGAAGGCGTTGAGCTTGCCGAACAGCGTTTCGACGATCGCCTGAATGTACTTCTCGTTGACCTTCGCCTTGACGTCGTCGGCAGCCGCCTCGACTATCTTGACGGCGATGGCGTTCGTCTTTTCGTTCTGATAGAACTTTATGGTGGGCTTGAACATATCCGTTGAGAGGAAATTGTACATATTATATGTAAAGTCCTCTTCGATTATGACCGCAGCGTAATAGGTGCCGTCGTAAACGCCGTTTACCGCCTTGTCCGCATCGTCGAGAAAGACGTAGCCGATGTGATCGCTCTCACGAAGCTCCTTAACAAGCTCGCTTCCCATGTTGACGATGTTGCCGTCGGCGTCCAAGTAGTCCTTGTCGTCGGAAACGACCGCAATTTTGATGTTGCCGGTTTTGCCGTAAGGATCCCAGTAAGCATAGATGTTGAACCACGCATAGAGCGCCGGCAGGATGCAGATTGCTATTATAATAAGGAAAGCAAAAAAGTGCCTGCTCAGCGAGTACAGGTCGTGGCGAAAGATTCTGAATACATTACGCATATCGGGCAATACTCCTATCGAAAAGAGTGGCTAATCAAAACACTCGAAAAAATATCAAAATAGTTACGATTTAGATACAGTGTCATTGTACAGGCAAGGAACATAATTGTCAAGTAGACATAAGTACATAACACGACAAAATTTTTTGCTGCTTGTGGTAGAAAAATGGCTAAATACAAGATATGGTGTTGAGCCAAAAGAAACAAAATGGAAACAAAAGATTACACGTCATTTTTCGGCGAACATACATATTTAAATATATAGCGAAAGCTTTGCAAAAGCGGGAGAAAAAGGACGAGCGAAAAAGCGTATTGTAAATTATTGCATAGGCTTCGGCGAATAGACGGCGAAAAAGCGGCAATGATAAGAACGGGCGATGAAATAAGACCCAAAAAACAAAAAGGAGATGTAAAAGAATGTCTAACAATTCCAGTAACCGTCTTGTTATCCCCGCAGCACGCGAGGCAATGGAGAAGTTCAAAATGGAAGCTGCCAACGAAGTCGGCGTGAACCTGAAGAACGGTTATAACGGCGATCTGACTTCCCGTCAGGCGGGTTCCGTTGGCGGCCAGATGGTCAAGAAGATGATCGAAGCTTACGAGAACGGAATGAAGTAAGCAAAGATAAGAGCATATCAAAAAGAAAAATGACGTCCGATATTCGGACGTCATTTTTCGGTTATATAAAATCTGTTATACCGTAATATGTCAAAAATATGTTGATTATAAGAAGCATTTCAAATATAATGTAAGTAAGGTGGCGTGCTGAGCTATTGCTACGACATCGAGACGGGCTTCTACTACCTCCAAACCCGCTACTACGACCCGGCAATTGCTCGCTTCATCAACGCAGATGGCTACCTCAGCACCGATTCAACAGGACTTCTCTCGTACAATATGTCAGTTAGTGACGCTATTAGCGCATTGAGAGAAGCAATACAAAAAGCGGTTCACAGAGTTCAATATACATATTATACTCTTGACGACAGAGGCAATGGCACAATCTACTATAATGTTGACTTGTTCGACCAAGGGGACACTGAATTGTGCTGGGCATACTGCCAAGTGATGTATGAGTCTTACAGAGACGATCGAATACATACTCAAAGTGCGGCTGATGCCAGAGCTAAAGAACTTGGAATAATGCTAAATGGCGAGGCGCATTGGTCGGATCCGGGTTGGCCTTTTAATGCAGGCGACTACATAGAAGTTGATAGTATTGAAACGTTGTATGATGCATTGCAAGATGGTCCAGTTTATGCTTTCTATAGGGAACTTGACAGCTCTGTAGGCCACTTGGTGTTGGTTACCGGTGTAAGCTTAAAGCATAATGTCGTTTTTACGAATAACCCCAATGATTGTCAAGATTATCAAGAATTTATTGAATTTTTGATACATCATACTACAAATCAATCTTATGACCAACCACTGATTGGATGTTTTGCAATCAACTGAAAAGGAGTACAACATGAAAAGAATAATATATATTCTCTTGTGTACTGCAGTTGCACTATCACTTTTCGGCTGTGCATCTCAGAAAGACAAGGAAAGAGCAAGCGACGGTAAAGATGGTGCCGATTATGTTGATCCTGATGAAGTAAAGTCGCTATACGCTTTTAGAATTGCACAAGGTCAGGTACTTGAATTTATGGAATCTCCGTCGATCGACTATTTGGAGAGACACGGGTACAATTCTCTTTTTTACACCATATCCCCGGATAATGACAGCACCGTCATGATTGAACGGTTGTATAACCCCTCAGTGCCGCCAATGATAGTGAGAGATGACGAAGAACTTCAATACGGAGCTATGCACAATATTCGAACGGAGCTTATACGCAGGTTTGGAAGCAAGGCGGAGCTGAATAAGCTGCTTAAAGATTCAGGAATCGACGGTGAAGTGATAGACTTCGCAATTGTGTCAACGCCGCAAGCGACGGATTTCTTATGGATCGAACTGAACGATAGGAGCTGTTACGCCGAAATCGAATATCTTGGACCGGACAAGGAGAGACAATACGAAATCAGGCTTTTCAGCGAGAGCGAGTTTAAAGAAAGAATGTTCGGTGCGGACGGTACCGTGTCGGTCAACGGGAAAAACCTCGGAGACAAAGTATATGTAAATTTCTTTGACAAGGGCGTTGGCTTTGAGGTGCTGCCGATAATAGAAGAACTCGGAGCAAAGATTCAGCGGATCGACGACAACACCGTAAGAATTGAGTACAATGGCAAGGGCTATACCTACTACACCGATAGGGGACAGCTTTTCGAGGACGGAAAAACCGAAGACCTGCTGTTGGTTTGGATGGCGGGAACGTCAAAAATTTCGTATACAATTGACGGTAAGGTCATTGTTGATGTACTTGACATGCGGACCTTTGCGCATCTTATGGGCGCAGAGCTGACCATCGACGGTGATACAATGACTGCTGAGGTAAATTCGGTGTAAAAAACTAAACCAAGAAGCGGTTGGGGGAGACCCCAACCGCTTTTCTGAGCAAAAAGAGCAAAAGATGGCAAAAAATATGTTGATTATAGGAAAAAATTCAAGTATAGTGTAAGCAAGGAAGCGGACGAATCAGGTAAAACACTATAACTACCGAGTGTCTGCAACCTCCGACCTCATAGCCGGGTACCAGTACGCATATGACGCACGGGGAAATATCTCGACGGAGACGACGACCGCAAGCGGAAGTGTGCTGAGCTACACCTACGATGGGC
>SFFW01000031.1 GCA_004556755.1 Clostridiales bacterium
AGATAAACGCTGAAGGCATCTAAGCGTGAAACTCCCCCTAAGATAAGATCTCCCATCCTTTATGGAGTAAGGGTCCATGTAGACTACATGGTTGATAGGTCGGCGGTGTAAGCGCAGTAATGTGTTCAGCCTACCGATACTAATAGCCCGAGGGCTTGACCTACAATATTATGCAGGCTGCCTTGTTCCTCTTTCTGTTCAGTTTTCAGGGTGTAAGCCCTATAAGTTGGTGTTTTTAACGGTGAGGGTCCACCTGTTCCCATTCCGAACACAGAAGTTAAGCTCACCAGTGCCGACAATACTTGTCTGGAGACGGACCTGCCAACACAAAAGACCGCAGCTTTGGCTGCGGTCTTTTTGCATATATGCAGTTTAATTAAAAAGCAGATAGGTGTTGCCTATCTGCTTTTCAGTTTTCGCCCGGGTCTGGCTCGGCTGCGTCGAGGTACATTTCCTCGCACTCTTGCTGAGCCTTGATGAGCGTTCTGATCGCATCCTCGGATGCACGCATCATTTTCAGATACATTTCTTTGTAATCCATAATTATAACCTCATTTTAAGCACACTTTAAAGTTTAATTGTGCTCTCTTTGAACATAATATCACACTTTGCGTTTAAAATAAACATAAATTTATTCCAGATTGGAGCGATATTATGGCTATTAAGAGCATGTCATTAAGAATCGACGACAAGATGCTCAATAAACTGCACTATGTTGCCGACTACGAGGGGCGCTCCGCAAACAGTCAGATCCTCATTCTGATTCGGGACTGCATCGAGCAGTTCGAGGAAAAGCACGGCAAGATACAGCAGGGCGAGTGAAATGACGAAAACACCGGTAATGCATTGCATTACCGGTGTTTTTTGCGTCAAAACTTCTTCTTTTTGCAGATTATGATGCTCACGACGACGGTCACGACGCTGACCAGCACGACGACCGGGTAGCCGTATTTCCAGTGCAGCTCCGGCATCCCGACAAAGTTCATACCGTACCAGCCGGCGATGAGCGTCAGCGGCAGGAAGATCGTCGTCACGATGGTGAGGATACGCATGGTGCGGTTTTGACGGATGTCCACCTCCGCCTGGAACATACTTTGTATCTGTACGCAATACTCACGCAGTAGCTGCGACTCCTCCCGCAGGTGGATGAGCCGCCCCTCGAACATTTTGAATAGCAGCTCCTCGTCGGCGGTAAAGAAGCCGTTTTCGTTCTCACGCAGCAGGCAGGCGACGTCATCGAGCTGCGAATAGTAGCGGAAGCGGCTCATCGCCGCCTTGCGCAGAGACTTCATCTCGGCGCTGAAATTGTCGAAATTGCCGGAGAGGATACGGTCCTCAAGCCGCTCCGCCTTGTACTCCATCTCCTCAAGGCGGTGGAGGTCCTTTGCGATCAGCTCCTCAAAGAGGTCGAACAGGAAGCGCCCGACGCTGGCGGCGGTGCTGCGCCGTTCCTTGATGAGGCGCTGGAGGATCGAGAGCAGCTCGCCGTCGTCGCTCACGAGGACGACCCGCTTTGGGCAGATGAGGTAGCCGCAGTGCAGACTGCCGCCGCCGGATGCGCCGTGCGGCACGACGAGCGTTCCGCTGATGCAGTCGGGGCGCAGCTCCGCCTTGCAGACTCGTGCGTCTCTGGCGGGCGGCGTGTGGTAAATGACCTTTTCGAGTCCGGTGATCTTGCCTGCGTGCGACAGCTCCTCGGAGCTTAAAAGCAGCACCGCCGATGCGTCGGCACCCGGCTCTGCGTCCGACGGTCTAAGCGTTTTATCAATGACGTACCAATTCAAAACGATCCCTCCGTTAGCCTTGGTATAGGTAATGTGTGAGTTTGATTTTTGTGTCCCCGTGCTTTTGCACCGATGGGAAGGGTTTTAGGCGTGGGCAAATGCTTGCCGCTTTTTCTGAAATTGTACGGCAGCTCGTTCTTTTTGCCATTGCAAAATTTGCTCCATCTCATGGCTCCCTCGTCAGAGGGAGCCATGAGAATGGCGGTCGTTTTACATCGGCAAAAGGCATTGGGTGCGGAGATCACTTTGCATCACTCAGCGACTTTTTGCACCGTACCCAATCGTGCTTTACATTATCGCTCCGCACGAGGGCGGTTCCTTAAAACCCTACCGTCTCGATTGTACCACATTCTCCGTCGCAGCTCAAAGAAAAAGTAAATCGAGTCCAAAACGGACTCGATGGTGCGCCTCGATTCAGCTTCTGAAATCAAACAGCCGATCGGGGCTTACATCCAAGGCGTCGGCAATGTCAAAAACGACGTCGAGCGAGACTGCGCAGTCGGCGGTTTCGATGCCGTTTGCGGTCGGCTGCGGCGGAGAAGAAGAGCTTAGCATGGACCCCGAAAGCATGGCGGTCGCCTACATGAAGGCATTTATCGAGTGCGACACCGATGCGGCTCTTGATGCCGCAAACATTGATGCGATAAAGGATATGCTTTGGTATTACAGCGGCGACGACTATTCCTACTCCGAGTTCGAGGATATGTGGAGCAGCATCGAGTACGACAAGGGCAAGGTCGTAAGC
>SFFW01000032.1 GCA_004556755.1 Clostridiales bacterium
TACAAATCCATCTGTGCGCTGCTCTCCATTGAAAGCATCGCACTCACCGACGGCAAAGCCTCGCTGACCGATGAACAGTTGACCGCCCTCGACAAGGCTGTCGAAATGAAACTTCAAGTCATTTCCGACCTCGAAGCGCAGATTGCTGCACTAAAGGCCGCTCCTGCTGTTACTTCTACCGCCGTTGTCGATGACACTAAGCAGGACTACAAGCCCTCTGAAACATCGGACTTCGACAACTACTGCAACAAGGTGAACGCTGCGCGTGAACTCTACAACGAAATTCTCTAACTCTTTATCCATTTTATCCTATGGCTGGTAAATTCTCATTCTCGCCGGAAGAATATCAACAGGCGGCTCACAAATACCGCTCGGAGTTGCTCTATCTGCCGATTTTCGGTTGTAAGGACACTCTGAAGTATATGACTTCTCGCCCCGGCATCCGCTACAAGGAAAGCGTCGGCACGCTTACAGGCGATGCACAGTTCGCTCCTTACAACCCGAAACGTGCGGTTGACTTCAATCTCGACCTCACTCACCGAACAAACTTATTTCGGTTCGGTTGTCGCCAATTTCGAGCCTAACTCGGCTATCTCAACTTTGCTCGGCACTGGTGCCACAAAGGGAGACGGTCAGATGTCAACACCGACGGCAAAGCACGTCCTCGCTCTTATCGCTCGCGGTCTCTCGGAGCATCTTAACGATGCTATCTGGAACGGTATTCGTAACGCCAACGGCGACACTACGAAAGACCTGTTCGACGGTTTCGACACTATCACCGCTCGTGAAATCAAAGCCGGTAACATCTCGGATTCTAAAAAGAACTATGCGAAGTTGAACGAGGACATCACAGTGAACAACGTGATTGACGTGTTCAAGGAGGTTCTTTGGGGTCTCGACCCGCATTTGCGTGCCAAAGACCTTATCGTGTTCTGTCCGCAGTACATCGTGGACTTCTACAACGAGGCGTATATGCTTACGCACTCAGGCCTCTCGTACAACACAGCCTACAACCAAACCTCGGTTGAAGGCTCGAACAACCGCATGACGTTCATTCCGCTGCCTAACAAGGCTGACTCGAAGCTAATCCACATCACCACCAAGAGCAATATGCTCGTGGGCTTCGACCAGATGAGCGACCTCGAAAGCATAATGGTCAAGGAGTATGCTCCTTTCGTGCTTTCTTACGTCGCCACTATGTTCTTCGGTGTGCAGTTCCTCGGCATCGAGTCGCACGATATGTTTGTTCTCGGTCTTAACGGCTTCAACGCCGACAGACAGCTCGGTCAACCTGTTTAACCCATAAATCGGTAATAATATGGCTACAAACTGCATGTCAATACAGAAATCGCTCGGCTGGTGTCAGGGTACGCCTGAACTGCCGGGCGTGAAACGCAGAATCTACTATCTCGCCAAGAGTGCGATAGCTGCGTTCCCGACCTTGCCGCGTGACGCCAACGGCCGTGTCACTTCGGCTGTTCTTAAAGGCTCGTTCACTCTCCTTGCCGACCAAAAGTGGAAGTATATCGACATCCTTCCCGACAAGTCGCAGCTCACTTCGGAGGCGCAGGGTGAACTCCCGAGCCAAACCCAGTTGAACAAGTTAACTGCCGTTCACCCGGGCGTCGGTGCTGAAGCTTCCGCCGCTGCCGCCTACATCAACAACTCCGACAACGTCTTTATCGTCGAGGATATGAAAGGCAACTATCGTGTGCTCGGCAACGACAAGTGGAGCACGAAGTCAACCGTCGCCCAAGACCTCGGTCAAGGTGCCACCGGCACCACTTCGACGACTATCAGCGTTGAAGCGACCGACGAAGTGCCTGCTCCGTTCTACGTCGGCACTATCGAAACGGACGACGGCGACATCCTCGTTTCGGACGGCAATGTGCCGACATCGGGCGGCTCGTCCGCAGTACGCTCGACAGTGACGACTACAGCTGTCACAGAGCCGGATGACGGCATGTATTTGCCGGATGACACTATTAAGACAATAGGTGTCCAGAATGTAAGCATTTTCAGCGTGGGTGACCTTGTCGCTGTTACGGGCATCAAGGGCTACGAGGCTGACGGCACGACGCGGAGCAGCAGCGACTTGATTCTTTACGTAAGGTCGATAACCGACAGCAAAATCAAGGTCAGCACCGTGAACGGCTTTACTTCTTCGGGCATCAGCAACCTGTTCCCGGCTATCCCGTCGGGGCAGACGCTGACTATTATGTAACAGGTTTTTCAATAGCATAAGATGATTGAACAGAACGCCAAGCCGGGGGCTATTGCTTTGGACGAGATGTTGAACGACATCGAAGTGCCATCGCTCGAGGTGCCCGAACTTGGCGCTCTTTTGCATTCCGACAAGTCGAAGGACTTGTTCGAGGAGAAGAAACGCAAGGCGTGGAAAGAACTCGACGCTGCCGAAGCTCGCTGCGACTTCGCTCCGAACAGAATGCGTATCACCAATCGCGGAGGCGTGTTTTTCATCACGCTTTGGAAAAAGTCGGTGTACGGTCGTACTCTTACCGACATCAAAGGCGATGATGATATGGTCGGCTTTTTCGCCGACAACATCACTCCG
>SFFW01000014.1 GCA_004556755.1 Clostridiales bacterium
GTCGTGTACAATCTTTTCTACACGACCACCGGTCTGCTCACCACGCCGATCGACGTCTGCTCGAAGTACATCGTCGTGTTCATCATCTTCGGCGCTTTCCTTGAGCGCACGGGCATTTCGACCTACTTCATAAGCCTTGCAAACTCCGTTGCCGGCTCCTCCGCAGGCGGTCCTGCGAAGGTTGCGGTCCTGTCCTCCGCACTGTGCGGAATGGTCTCCGGCTCCTCCGTCGGCAACACCGTCACCACCGGCTCTGTCACCATCCCGATGATGAAGCGCACCGGCTATAAGCCCGAATTTGCGGGCGCCGTCGAAGCGACGTCTTCCACCGGCGGTCAGATCATGCCCCCCATCATGGGTGCAGCCGCCTTCCTTATGATCGACTTCCTCGGTCAGCCCTACTCGAAGATCATCGTCTATGCGATAATCCCCGCCATCCTGTACTTTGCGGGCATCTACGTCGCCGTTCACCTTGAGGCGAAAAAGGTCGGACTGAAGGGCATTCCGAGATCCGAGCTGCCTTCCTTCTGGAAGCTCCAGCGCAGCATTTACCTGCTCATCCCCCTCGTGGTGCTTGTCGTTCTCGTCTCCACGAACACCTACACCATGGCGTTCTCCGCATCCGTTGCGATAGTCCTTGCGATATTCGTCGGACTGTTTGAGATCTGCCGCACCACGATAAAAGCCCCCGCTCCGGCGGAAGGCTCCAAGGGCGGCGTCATCGTCAAAGAGACCGGCTTCATGATATTCAACTCCCTTGCCAACGGCGGCAAGAGCTGCATCTCCATAATCGCCGCCTGCGCAATGGCGGGCTGCGTCGCAGGCTCCATCACCATGACGGGCCTCGGCAGCCAGCTCATCGGCGCAGTCACGGGACTTGCGGGCAACGTTAAGTTCGTTGCACTGTTCCTCACCATGCTCTGCTGCATCGTTCTCGGCATGGGCGTTCCCACGACCGCAAACTTCTGCATCATGGCGACCACCTGCGCTCCCATCCTCATCGACCCCGCCATCGGCATCGACCCCGTTGCGGCGTACTTCTTCGTGTTCTACTTCGGCATCGTCGCCGACATCACGCCTCCCGTCGCACTTGCGGCATACGCAGGCTCGGCAATAGCGAAGTCCAACCCGATGAAAACCGCACTCACGGCGACGAGACTTGCGATCGCAGCCTTCATCGTACCCTACGTCTTTGCCTACAGCCCCAGCCTCCTGCTCGTGGACACCACCGTTCCCGAAGCGATACAGGTTGCTATAACCTCGATGATCGGCATATTCGGCGTTGCGACCGCACTGTGCGGACATCTGTACAAGAAGGTCAATTGGTTCTTCAGATTCCTGCTTGCTGCCGGTGGTCTGACCCTCATAATCCCCGGAACGCTGACCGACATTATCGGTATCGTTCTCGTCGGCGGAGTGGTCGTTTACCAGAAGCTCAGCTCGAAGTCCGCCCAGACCCCGAAGGCGGCATAACAAGACAAACGAAAAACCTCGGAAATGCTTGCATTTCCGAGGCTTTTTGCTATGCAAAAACATAGCAAAAAAGAAATGTGCCATTTCCTCGTCCCTGCGGGACAACCGAAAATGATGCACAAAAACTTCATGCACCGGCATTTGCGCATTTTCCTTGTGCGGCGCTCAGGCATGAAGTTTTATGTTTTTCAGCAGATGAGGTCGATGCGTGAGGGAAGAATTTCGATGTCGTAGCTGTCCTTCGTTACGAGGAGGTTTCCGTCCACGACCCAGTTAAGCTCACCCTCCTGCGTGACCGAAATGTGTCTGCCTCGACGGAAAGAAACGAGCGAGGAGTTCGGGTCCTTCATGCGCAGGCTCCGCAGTATGCCCTCAAGCTCCAAGGGCGAGGAGGGCTGGCGGATCAGCACCAGCTCAAACAGTCCGTCGCCCGAAATGACGGGCTGACCGAAAAATTCGAGCGCACTGTCGGTCAGGGAGCTTGCCGCCGCAACGATGCCGAAGATGAAGTCGCCCTCGATGCTCTCACCGTCGACGGTGAAGGTCATGTGCGAGCTTTTAATCTCGCCGAGTTCCTTCATGCCCTCAAGAACGTAGGCGTAAAAGCCGAGGAAGTTTTTGCGTTTCTGCGGCGTGGAGTAGGCGGCTCTCGTGAACAATCCGAACTCGGCGGCGTTTATAAAGCACCTGCCGGAGAGCCTGCCGATATCGACGGGGCTTGTCCCGCCCGTGACGGCGAGCTGCGCTGCGGCGCAGACGTCCGACGGGATGACGTGGTACTCCGCAAAATCGTTCGTGCTGCCGCAGGGTATGTAGCCCACGGGAACGTGGTGTCCGCCGGCGATGAGACCTGCGGCGGTCTCGCTCATGGTGCCGTCGCCGCCGGAGCATACGACGAGGTCAAAGTCCCCGGCAAGCTCGGACGCAAAGCGTTCGGCGTCGCCTGCACCCTCGGTCGGAAAAACGGTGCTTATGCAGCCGTTGCGTGAAAACACCTCAAGAATGTCGCTTAAGCGCTTCGGAACGGCAAGTTTCCCCGCAACGGGGTTCATAACAAACAGCAGCTTGCGCTCACGGCGCTCGACGGGCATCGCCTCGCAGAAGTCGTTGACCGCCTTGTATATGGCGGCGGAGCCGTCCTTGAAGCTTTCGCAGCGCAGCGCAAGCATCGAGGCGGGGTCGAGTGAGCCGCTGAGACAGGACGAGGTGAGCCGTGCCACGACCTCGGCGGTCTCGCCGGAGGCGGCAAAGCCCCGGTGCGTCATGAAGCGGACGTTTTCGGCGTCCGAACCGGGAATTGCGTCGATATATACGATGGGCAGATTCTTGTAGGCGGCCTCGGCGCTTATCATGCTCCCGCCCTTGGTGACGAGAATGTCGGCGGCGTCGAGCAGAACGCTCATGCGGTCGGTCATGCCCTCAAAGCTGATGCGGGTGTCATTGTAGTTAAACAGCTCAAGCTCACGCTTTAGACGGAGGTTCGTGCCGCACAGGACGATGAGCCTGTCGTCGGGACCGAGCGCCCCGGCAAGCCGCATGACGGTGCGCCGTATGGGACCGACTCCGAGGGTGCCGCTGCAAAGCAGGATGACCCTGCCGTGCTCCGGAAGTCCGAGCGCCTGCCTCGCCTCGTGTTCGGGGACGGAGTCGAGAATGTCGGCGGAAAGCGGCATTCCCGTGACGCAAAGTCTGCTCTCGGCGACGCCCGCCGACGCAAACTCGTCGTGCAGCAGAGCGTGCGGCAGCAGGACGAGGTCGATGTTAAGCTCGGCGCAGCCTGCGGGACAGTAGAAATCCGTCGTGAAGAAGAACGAGGGCGGCGAGGATGCATACTGCGTGCGGTAAGCGGAGACGAGCAGAGCACCGGAGATGTGAACGCAGATAACGACGTCGAAGCCTTCGCTCTCCAAAAGCGCCTTGAATGCGCCGACGACGTGCTTTGCGGGTGCGGGTGCGCTCATCTCGCCGATGCTCCTGCCGATGCCGTACAGGTGCGGCATATGGCGGGACGCAAAGGCGTGCCCCTGCTTTAAGGCATCGCTGACGGGGGCGGCAAGCGTCAGATAATCGACGGTGCGCACGATGTGTCCCCGCTCGGAGAAGTAGTCGCTTATGTTCTTGGCTGCGGCGTCATATCTGCCGCCGGTGCCTATGCTCAAAATAAGTATTTTCATAAAAAGACCTCATATGAAAAACTCCGGGCAGGATCGCACGGATCCACCCGGAGAGCTTTCGTATCATTTGTCGTTCTTTTCGAGCTTGTCGGCATTTTCCGACTTGTTGAGTATCTTCATGTACATTATCATGTACATGACAAGACTGAACATCATAAGAACGGCGCAGGCGAGTAGGGAGCCGAGGGAGATCGGCGCAGGCAGGTCGGGGATGATGACGTGCAGCATCATAACAATGTACAGTGCGCCGGTGCAGAGCTTTCCGTACCAGCGGGCGCTGTTGAGCTCGTTCGTCACCTTGAGGACGTAAAGACCCATGGTGAACATTGCAAGCTCCTTTATGACAAGGAGACCGACGAGTATCCACATGGTGTGATACGTCGTCGCAACGCAGATTATCATTGCCGCCTGCGTCAGCTTATCGGCGAGGGGGTCGAGGAACTTGCCGAGGTCCGTGACCATGTTGAAACGCCTTGCGATAAAGCCGTCAAGCACATCGCTCACCCACGAGACGATGAGTACGCCGAGTGCGTAGGCGTAGTGATCCTTCACATACAAGACCACGAAAACGGGTATGAGGATGAGCCTCAGATAGCTGAACATATTGGGAAGCGTAAACGCCTCCTGCTTGATTTCCTCTTTATAATTTCTTTCGTTGTCGCTGTTTGCCATGGACCGTACCTTTCGCACCGAGTGTACCTTTCTGTAATTTGGAGTTTGAATTATTGATAATAAAGTATAATACCCTTTTTTCGACGTTTTGTAAAGCGCTTCACAGTATTTTTTCCGTATTGTACATGGAGTTTAGGATATACAGACCCGTAACGCCGAGCTGATCGAGGGTCCAGTAGCTGATCCCCGCAAGCCCGTACTCGGAAACGAGCTTCAGTCTCGCTGCGATGCTGCGTGCGTCCTCAAACCAGACCTCCCGACGTATGCCCGTGGGGTCGGTGTAGTTAAAGTAGGACGCCTCGGCGTTCGGGTCGAAGTGTATCTCCGCAAACACGGAGGCGGCAAGCCGGGCTGCCGCTGCGTTCGATATGACCTGCGCCGCCTCGCCCTGCTTCCACGGCAGCCGCCAGTTGTAGCCGTAGTTTGAAAATCCCATGAGTATCTTGCCGGGGTCAATGCGTGTGACGGCGTAGTCCAGCACCTCACGGATGCGGTCGACCGGAGACACCGCCCTCGGCGAGCTGTAGGTGTAGCCCCACTCATATGTCATTATAACCACTCTGTCACAATATTTACCGTGCGCCGCATAATCGTGTGCGGAATACAGCACACCCTGCTGCGTGTCGGAGGTCTTGGGCGCTATTGCAGTGCTCAAATAGTAGCCGAGCGGGTGCAGCGTTTCGGATATGCGCCGCAGAAAGTCGTTGTACGCCTCACGGTCGAAGGGGTAGAGGTACTCGAAATTCAGGTTCAGACCGTAGTATTTTTTCTGCCGCAGCACGGTCAGTATGTTCTCGATAAAGCGCTGAGTCACGTCGGGGTTCGTTAGGAGCGAGTGCGCAATGTCGCTCGAAAAGCCTCCCGCAGAGCCGATGTTCGTCACGGTCAGCAGCGGAGCCGTGGCGCTGTCCTTCGCAGCGTCGATGAGCCGCTGATCGTCGATGGGATTTAAGCTGCCGTCGGCGTTTGCCTGCCACGAAAACGGGCAGAGGAAGGTAAGCGACGGCAGACTGCGCCGCAGCACCTCGCCGCCGATGCCGGGGTAGGCGTAGCCGTTTACCTCGATCTCGGAGTCGGGGGTAGCGCCGTCGGGTATGACGAGCGCCTGCCCGACGCTCAGCCTGTCGGGTGCGCTAAGCTCGTTTATCCTTGCAAGCTCCGTGACGCTCACGCCGAAGCGTCGGGCGACGGAGTACAGGCTGTCGCCCCTGCGGACAATAAAAATTCTCATATCATCACCTCGGTAAATGATATGAGAATACAAGGCTATATTTGCATCGGCTTGCCGTCTAAAACGGCTTCCAGCAGCGTATCACCGTCGTAGCGGAGCTTGAGCGAGAAAAAGGGCGCGTCCCGCCGCAGAAGGTCGAGAAAGATCTTGTCGCCCTCCCAAAGCGTCAGCTCCGAGAGCCTGTCCCGGTCTATCCACTCAAGCACGCCCTCGTCGCAGTCACGCAGGGCGCCGGTGTAGCCGTCGGCGGTGAACAGGTGCATAAGCTCGGAGGGGTACTTCGTGTTCACAAACGTGACGATGCCACGGTATCGGTAGCTCGTGAGCGTAAGCCCGGTCTCCTCAAGCGTCTCACGCAGGAGGCAGTCGTCGGGACTTTCGTCCTCCAAGAATTTTCCGCCGATGCCGATCCACTTGTCGTGATTTAAGTCGTTTTCCTTTTTCGTGCGGTGCAGCATAAGGTAGTCGCTGCCCCGGCATATGTAGCACAGGGTCGTGTTTATCATGTTATCACCCGACGCAAATGATACCATTTTGAACACCTTGTTTGCAACGGTGTTTTTATATTTTTTCGGGGTTTAACGGAAATCCCGTTATTCTAATTTGTCTGTAGGCACAATGACGACTTGAGCCTGTTCGTCATCAGCGAGCAGAACATCTTCGTCTGGCACCGAAATATAGTCGGGATTGCTCAGCATGGTGTTCCGCAAGGAGGCTTTCAATTTGTCACAACACGGTTTGAAGGACAGGAATGTAATTCCGCCGCCAATTATGCCGCCCACAACAGGAAGCGCCTTTTTAAAGAATCCAGCAAAAATTTCCTTAGTCATGTTAACATTGAACCACTTAGCGACGCTCTTTACAATCGGATAAATTGCGCCCTTGGTAAGCGCTCTGCGCCTAAGCTGTTTTTCAACCCCAGACCCAAGAGCCTTTGCCATAGCTTTAAGGGCGTTGCTTGCCCCCGCCGCACCGTACATAACACCAAGGCAAATAATCAGAATATTCATTGTTTCGGAATCAAAAGATGACCCTGTTTCTTCTAAGTCAATGGCGGGAAAACCGTATAAATACATGAGTTTCTGAGCTGCACGAAGCATATATCCGTAGTATTGTGCAATATCAGCCGGGATGGTAGCCGCCATTGCAATACCGCCTGGCATACCGAGTGCGGTTGAAATTCCGGAAACACAATTTCGCTCATATTTAATAACTTCGTCTGCTATTTTATCTATTGTGCTTGCAGGGATGTTCGCATGGAGAGGATAGAATGCAATTGCATCATCGACGACTTCTTTGGGCAGTCGTGATTGCAGCTCTTTTCTAAGAAAGGCTTCACGCTCAATGCGGATACCGGGAACTTTTAATCCTAAGGTGATTACGTCTTCAATGTCGATTTCGCCATTTCCGTTTTGGTCAATTGCATCCAAAACTGCTTGTTGAGATTTTAAGGCAATTTCCTTCGTTTTTTCCGCAACTGCGTGCGCCGCTTTTCCGACCTTTTGTGCGCCTTTTGCAGCAGCGTGTCCATGTTCTCTGATAGGCTGTTGAGAACCCGAGCTTTTGCCTTGCGTGTCAGTCGCATATTTTAGCTTTTCCATTTTTGCTCCTCCAATAGTTTATCACATAAGCAATTGTTTTTTTCACGAAATACATCATCTCATATATTGGAAAAATTGTATCATATATGTGTTGTTAAGTAAACATTCGATTTAAAAGTGCAACGGTGTTTTTGTATTTTTTGAAAATTGTATACAGATTTTTCCGCACAAAGGTGGTATGCTAATAAAAAAGCCGTGACGCACGGCGTAAACGAAAGAGAGTATTAAAGTGACAAAGGTGCTGTTTGTCTGCCACGGCAACATATGCCGCAGCCCGATGGCGGAGTTTGTACTTAGGGACATGATAGCGAAGCGTGGGCTTGAGGGCAAATTTCTGGTGCGTTCGGCCGCAACGAGCGCCGAGGAGATCGGCAACCCCGTCCACTACGGCACGAAGCGGCTTTTAAAGGAGCATAACATCGACTGCTCGCAGCGTCGTGCGATAAGGCTCTGCGCCGCCGACTACGGGCGCTATGACTACATCATCGGCATGGATTCGGAGAACATGAGTGAAATGCGAAAGATCTTCGGCGGCGACCCGGAGGGAAAGCTTCATCTGCTGCTTGACTTCACGGATAAGCCGACGGACATTGCCGACCCGTGGTACACGGGTGACTTCGAGACGACGTATCGTGACATAAGCCTCGGCTGCACGGCATTTTTGGATAAGGTGAGTAAGTAAAATATAAAACCGATGCTTTGCAATTGCAAAGCATCGGTTTTTCGTTACATTCTTTCGGGGGCGGAGACGCCGATGACGGAGAGGGAGAGCGCTATCACACGGCGTGTGGCGTCGGAAAGCAGGAGGCGGGCATCCCGCAGCTCCGGCTCCGCATCCTTTATGCGGCAGGCGGTGTAGAAGCGGTGGAAGCGAGCCGCAAGCTCGGTGACGTACTTGTTTATGCGGCTGGGGTCGTAGTCCCTTGCCGCAAGCCGCAGCTCCTCCGGCAGCGCCGCAAGCTGCTTTATAAGCTCACGCTCCTGTGCGGTGCTTAGAAGCGAAAGCGCAGCCGCATCGGGGGCGGGGATCTCGACGCCGACGGCGCTTATGAGCGAGCATATCCTTGCGTGCGCATACTGAACGTAGTACACGGGGTTCTCGCTGTCCTGCCGCACGGCAAGGTCGAGGTCGAACTCGACGGGAGACTCCGGACGGGAGTTGAAGAAGTATCTTGCCGCATCCACGGGCACTTCGTCGAGGAGGTCGGATAGGGAGATCGCCTTGCCCGTGCGCTTGGACATACGGACGACCTCGCCGTCACGCATGAGCTTAACAAGCTGCATAAGCACGATGTCGAGCCGATGCTCGCCGTCAAGCCCCAGTGCATCCATTGCACCCTTGAGTCTTGCGACGTGACCGTGGTGGTCTGCGCCCCAGACGTTGATCACCTTGTCGAAGCCCCTCGCCTCGAACTTGTTGCGGTGGTATGCGATGTCGGCGGCAAAGTATGTATAAAAGCCGTTTTTGCGGCGAAGCACGTCGTCTTTAAGATCGAGCTTTGCGATGTCCTCCTCGCTCTTGCCTGCGGCACGGAGCTTGTCTCCGAGTATGCGGGAGGTCGCAAGCCACAGAGCGCCGTCCTTTTCGTAGGTGTAACCACGGTCGGAGAGCAGCTTCACGGACTCCTCAACGTAGCCGCTTTCGTGCAGGGACGACTCATAGAACCAGCGGTCGTAGTGTATGCCGTAGCGCTCAAGGTCGCTCTTCATCTTGGGCAGGTTGCGCTCAAGTCCGAAGCGTGCCATCATGCTGCGGCGCTCGGTCTCGTCCATCGAGAGTATCTCTCTGCCGTACTTTTCGCAGAAGGCGGCGGCAAGCTCCTTTATATCGTCGCCGTGGTAGCCGTCCTCCGGGAACTCGACGGCGTCCTCGCCGAGGAGGAGCTGGAGGCAGCGTGCCTCGATGCTGACGGCAAACTTCTCTATCTGATTGCCTGCGTCGTTGACGTAAAACTCACGGGTAACGTCGTAGCCCGTCTTTTCCAGCACGGACGCCAGTGC
This sequence comes from Clostridiales bacterium, assembly GCA_004556755.1. Classification (GTDB taxonomy): domain Bacteria; phylum Bacillota; class Clostridia; order Oscillospirales; family Oscillospiraceae; genus F23-B02. The sequence continues at coordinate 9,153 of SFFW01000014.1, forward strand.
GTCGCCGAGGACGCCGCCTCTGGCGTTGCCCATGTGCATGGGACCCGTGGGGTTTGCGGAGACGAATTCGACCATGAGCTTTTTGCCCTCGCCGATGTTGCTGCGTCCGTAATCGGACCCCTCACGGAGGACGGTCTTTATAACGTCCGAGTACCAGCTTTCGCCGAGACGGAAGTTCATAAAGCCGGGTCCCGCTATCTCGACGGAGTCAAACCAGGAGCCGGAAAGGTCAAGGTTTGCGAGCAATATCTCTGCGACCTTGCGGGGCGGCATACGCATCGCCTTCGCACCGGCGAGGGCGTAGTTTGCGGCGTAGTCGCCGTTTGCGGTGTCCTTGGGGATCTCAACGCTGCCGGGAAGTGCAACGCCCTCCGGCAGTTCGCCCTTTTCGGCAGCGGCGGCGTATGCCTTGCCGATAAGCTCCGTGATCTGCTGCTTTGCGCACTGTATCATGTTCATCGTTTGTACCTCAAATCTTTCTCACCGTCATGTCGAGTCTGTTCTCGCTCGACACGAGGTGGTCAATGTCAACCATGTAGCGGATACTCAGGCTGCCGCCGTCCTCGTTAAAGTCCGTTTTCAGCTTGCGGGTGTGGATGCCCAGCAGTGAAAGCCCGTACTCCGTCTTATACGGGAAGCGGCTGCTGCTTCCGGGACGGAACTCCATCCTTGCGGTCAGCTTGCCGTGCCTGTCGACGACGACGCAGTCGTCGTAAATTTTAATTGCGGTCTTGGTGCCGTCAAGCCCCGCCGCCTCGTTTTCCTCGTATCGCACGAGCCAGCCGCCTTCGATCGGAGAGTAGCTGCCCTCCGTCATCATGCTCACGGTGTCCTCGTCTCTGCCGAGACCCGAAACGCCGTCAATGTTTATGCGGACCTTCATCATAAAACCTCCAGTGGGAAGGGCGGAACGTGGTTCACCGCCGACTTCAGCTCATAGCCCAGCATGAGCGGGGCGAGAGCCTCAAAATCTGCGATGCTTCCGCTGGTGTAGTATTCCTCACTGCCGCCGTCGCCGAAAGCGGAGGCACCCTCTATGTATGCGCACAGCTCCCTTGCGGCAGCGTCGGCAGCGCCGATAAGCTCGACCTCGTCGCCGAGGAAGTCCCGTATCGCATCGGCGATAAGCCCGTAGTGCGTACAGCCGAGAAGCAAGGCCTCCGTTTTTCGCTCCTTCAGCTCCGAGAGCGAACGAGCGACCGTTGCCCTGACTTCGGGGTCGGAGGGAAGATAGCGCCCGCTCTCGATCATCGGAACGAAGTCGGGACAGGCGAGGGCGCAGACCTCCGCATCGGGGGCAAGAGCGGAAAGCTCCCTTTGGAACGAGCCGCTTTTGATGCTTGTTGCGGTGGCGATGACGCCGAGCCGCTTTTTGCCGGTCTGCGCAAGCTCCCTCACGCCGGGGGCGAGAACGCCGACGGTCTTTACCGGACAGGCGAGGAGAAGATCGGCTGCGTTACTCGATATGGTGCCGCAGGCGGCGATGATCGCCTTGACGCCGAAGCTTTGCGCAAAGTCGAGATTCTGCTGCGCAATGAGCCGTATCTGAGCGGCGCTCCTGCCGCCGTAGGGCATACGCCCGGTGTCGCCGAAATAAACTATATTCTCATTTGGCATGAGTTTTCTGAGTATCCGCACGGCGGTAAGCCCGCCGAGACCGGAGTCGAAAACGCACACGGGTCTGTTGTCCATAACGAACTCTCCGTCGGAAAAGATTTTTTGTCACTAACATAATATAATATGCTATAATACTAAGAATTACAAGAATATTTTTGAGTAGAATATGGACAGGCGATATGCTATAATAGAGATACAACAAGGAAACGGAGGCCGGCAACATGAACATTGATCTCACCGAAAAGGAATTCCGAAGACTGCTGGACCTTGTATATATAGGCAACTGGATCCTCAACTCCACCCGTGCGTCGGACAGATTCGAGGATTACGACATCGTTCAGGAGAAGCTGTTTTCGCAATGCACCCGCTGCGGCATGGATTCGCTCATCCAGCGCTGGAAGGGGCATGTTTTCCCGTCGAGGGCATACGAAAACGGCGGTATCCACGAGGCGATAGCCGATTACGAGGATGCGGTGTTCTTTGACATCCTCGCCGAGGAGCTTGCCCGCAGGGACTTAAACTACGAGGGGCTGCGGGAGACCGACGAGCTTGCCCGGCGCATGGACGAATACATGGACGAATTTGAGAAAAACGGTATAGACAATCTCCGTGTGGAGCCGTAAAAATTTAAGGGACAAAGGAGCAAACTATGGGTTACTATTACGGAATAGACTGGACGTACATCATTCTTGTGCTTCCGGCGGTGCTGTTTTCGATGTGGGCGTCGGCTCATGTGAACGGCACATACAAAAAGTATTCGCAGTACCGCAACCGCCGAGGGATAACGGCGGAGGCTGCGTCAAGGTACATTCTCGACCGCAGCGGGCTTCAGCATATCAGGATAGAGCACGTTTCCGGCGAGCTTACGGATCACTACGACCCCACGGCACAGGTCATAAGGCTGTCCGACAGCGTGTACGGCAGCACCTCGATCGCCGCCGTGGGCGTTGCCTGCCATGAAACGGGACACGCCATACAGCACGCCGAGAACTACACCCCCGTCAAGATAAGGACCGCCATCGTGCCGATAACGAACATCGGAGCAAAGCTCTCGGTGCCGCTTATCATCATCGGTCTGGTGCTGGCTTCGCTCGGCGAGGTGTTCGTGTACATCGCATACGCAGGCGTGGCGTGCTATGCGCTGTGCCTTGTGTTCCAGCTCGTGACGCTGCCCACGGAGTTTGACGCAAGCCGCAGAGCGCTGTCGTGCATAAGGGAGACCAATCTTTTGGTCGGCGACGAGTACGGCGGAGCAAAGAAGGTGCTGACCGCTGCGGCGCTGACCTACGTCGCTGCCCTTGCGGTGACCATCATGCAGCTCCTGCGCTTCATAATAATCGTCTCCGGCTCCCGCCGCCGCGACTGAGGACGGCACATAAAAACAACGCTGCACACGGTGCAGCGTTGTTTTTATGTTTACAATTATTTTGCCGCTTTGACGGCGTCGAATTCCGCCGTGATCTCGGCGTCGGGTGCGGGGGTGAGGAGCGACACGACCACAATGAGCAGGCTCGAAACCACGAAGGCGGGCAGCAGCTCGTAGATGCCGAGGATGCCGCCGAGGGGGGCTATCGCATACTTCCAAACGAACACGGTAGCAGCGCCGCCGAACATTCCGGCGATCGCACCGAAGCGGTTGCAGCGCTTCCAGAACAGACCGAACAGCATTACGGGTCCGAAGGTCGCACCGAAGCCCGCCCACGCAAAGGACACGATCTTGAATATCGAGCTTTCGGGGTCGAGGGCAAACAGTATGCCGAGTATCGCTATGCAGATGACCGCGATGCGGGCGATGAACATGGTCTTTTTGTCGGACATCTTTACGCCGAACACGTCGGTCAGCAGGTTGTGCGTGACGCCGGAGGCCGCAGCGAGAAGCTGAGCGTCGGCGGTGGACATCGTTGCTGCGAGTATGCCCGCAAGCAGGACGCCCGCAATTATCGCAAACACGGCGCCGTTTTGTGCGATAAGCTGTGCAACTGCGGGGATGAGGGTCTCGGCGGCGGAGGCGCTGCCGAACATTTCGATGGCACCCGCTTTTGCCATGCCGTAGCCGACGATGCCGATGACGACTGCGGTGGCAAGGGAGATGACGACCCACACGGTGCCGACTCTGCGGGAGGTGGAAAGCTTCTTCTCGTCGCTTGCCGCCATGAAGTGGGTGAGTATGTGGGGCATGCCGAAGTAGCCCAGCGCCCATGCGACGGTACCGGCGATGTCAAGGGGGTTGTACGCCTTTGCGCCGCTGCCGTCGATCGCCGTTCTCGTGAACATATCGAGGTAGCCGGGGATCTCCTTTGCGTTCTGTGCGACCTGATCCCAGCCGCCGGCGGCGTTTATGCCGAACACGACGACGATGACGAGGGTTGCGGTCATGACAAGGCTCTGCACGAGGCTCGTGATCGATGCCGCCATAAAGCCGCCCGTGGAGGTGTACGCCACGATGACGGCGGCGGAGACTATCATTGCGGTGGTGTAGTCGAAGCCCATAAGACCGTGGAACAGCTTGCCGCAGGCGACGAAGCCGGAGGCGGTGTAGGGTACGAAGAACACGATTATCATAAGAGCGCCGAGGGTCTCAATGACCTTGGACTTGTCACGGAAGCGGCGTGCAAGGAAGTCGGGGACGGTTATAGCGCCGACCTTGACCGAGTAGCGGCGCAGACGCTTTGCGACGAACAGCCAGTTGAGGTATGTGCCGATTATGAGACCGATAGCGGTCCAGCTCGCCTCTGCGATGCCGCAGAAGAATGCAAGACCCGGAACGCCCATGAGCAGCCATGCGCTCATGTCGGAGGCTTCGGTGGACAGCGCCGTGACCAGAGGTCCGAGGCGTCTGCCGCCGAGGTAGAACTCCGCTGCGCTGGTCTGGTTCTTTGAGTACACAATACCGATGACGAGCATACCGACGAGGTATATGCATATTGAAACGAGCATTAAAATTTCCGTGGAACCCATAGTGATTTCTCCCTTAAGCATAAGGGGAGCATCCGAACTCCGCCTCTGCCATGATTTTTTGTCCTTTCTCTTCGTTGTCGTTCCTTGAAATACGACAGTATTCCTTCGTCCTCCGCCTTGATAAAGAACAAAAACTCAATGGCAGAGGTCGTAGATTTTTAAGCGAGAGATGTGCGTTGCAGGCAAGGCTTTGCGATTGAGGAAGGCTGTCGCCTTGTGATTGAGCAAAACGAAGCCTGCGGCGCTCATATCCGCTTAAAAACGGGGTTTGGATGCCCCCCTTATGCTTATGCTTATCTCTGAAAAACTCTGAAAAACAAGTTGAATTATAGCCGTTGATTTTTACCGCCGCAAGACGGAAAATCGCCGTAAAGCCTTGCATTTTCAAAAAAGTAGGGTATATTATTATTGTGCTTAATTATTTTCATGTCAACATGAAAGAAATTCATGGAGTGCAGCAAAATGAACATATCCAAGTACGAAACTTTGTCTAAAGTGGTGGAGACCGGATCGTTTACGAGGGCGGCGGAGCAACTCGGAATAACGCAGTCGGCGGTGAGCCACATCATAAGCGGCATTGAGGAGGACTTCGGCTTTGCCGTCGTGACCCGCTCAAGAGCGGGGGTAAAGCTCACGCCGGACGGCGAGCGGATAATGCCGCCGCTGCGGGCGATCCTGAACTACTCCGAGCAGCTTCGGCAGACGGTCAGTGCGGTGCGCGGGCTTGACTCAGGCACCGTGCGCATCGGCGCATTTACCTCCGTCGCCGTCCACTGGCTGCCCGGCGTCATAAAGGAGTTTCGCCGTGACTTCCCGAACGTGGACATAAAGCTTTTGAACGGCGACTACTACGACGTCGAGGAGTGGATAGAGCAGGGGCTTGTCGATCTCGGCTTCGTGACCGTGCCGAACAAGCTCTCCTGCGAGAGCATCCCGCTCATGGAGGACAGGCTCCTTGCCATATTGCCGCACGACCACAAGTTTGCGTCGTATCCGAAGTTCCCACTCGTGGAGTGCGAAAACGAGCCGTTTATTACGCTGCTTGAGACCTCGAACCACGACGCACGGCGTGCGCTCGCATCGGCGGGCATCGAGCCGAAGGTGCGCTTTTCGACGAAGGACGACTATGCGATAATCGCAATGGTGGAGCAGGGCTTGGGCATATCCATAATGCCGGAGCTGCTTTTGAAGGGTCGGCACGACGACCTTGAGATACGGGAGCTTGTGCCGCCGTCGAAGCGGACGATAGCCCTTGCAATGCCGGAGATAAGCCGCCGCAGTCCTGCGACGAAGCGCTTTGCCGACTACATCATAAAGTGGGTCACGGAGTCTAAATAAAAATGGAAACGCCCATGCGGTAAAAGCCGCATGGGCGTTGTTCGTTTTTGCTTATTACTCGTCGATATGCTCCATGCCCTGACTTACGATTGTGCGGACATGGTCGTCGGCAAGAGAGTAGAACACCGACTTGCCCTCACGCCTGCTCTTTACGAGCTTGCTGCGCTTGAGCTGATTGAGCTGGTGCGATATCGCCGACTGCGTCATGTTGAGCGCCGCAGCGAGGTCACAGACACAGACCTCCGCCTCAAACAGCACGAACAGGATACGCATTCTCGTTGTGTCTCCGAACACACGGAACAGCTCCGCAAGGTCGAAGAGCTTTTCCTCCGGGGGCATTTTTTCTCTGATGATCTTGAGCAGCTCGGAGTGTACCTCCGTGGTCTCACAGCATTCGCTTGTGCGTTCGTTATTCATGTAAATACCTCCGAATTTTTTCATATTATAGCACGTTTCTCCGCCGCTGTCACAGATTTTTTACGTTCAGCGCACGGATCGCATTGAGTACGGCGATGACCATGACGCCGACGTCGGCGAAGATCGCAAGCCACATATCCGCAATGCCGAGTGCGCCCAAAACGAGGCACACAAGCTTTATGCCGAGCGCAAACACGATGTTCTCATAGACGATGCGCAGGCACTTTTTCGAGATGCGAATTGCGGTGACGAGCTTGCGGGGGTCGTCGTCCATAAGCACCATGTCGGCGGCTTCGATCGCAGCGTCGGAGCCGAGAGCGCCCATTGCGATACCCACGTCCGCTCTGGAGAGCACGGGAGCGTCGTTGATGCCGTCGCCGACGAAGGCGAGCTTGTCGCCGCTTGCGAGGAAGTCCTCGACCTTCTTGACCTTGTCGGCGGGAAGCAGCTCACAGTACGCCTCGTCTATGCCGAGCTGAGATGCAACGCTCTTGCCGACATCTTTAGAGTCGCCGGTCAGCATTGCGACCTTCGAGACACCGACCTTGCGCAGATCGGCTATCGCCTGAGCTGCACCGGGCTTTGTGCTGTCGGAGATGAGTATGTGTCCGGCGTAAGTGCTGTCTATCGCAATATGCACCACGGTGCCGACCTTTGAGACCTCACCGCAGTCGATGTTAAGCTCCGCCATGAGCTTTGCGTTTCCGGCTGCGACCTCAACGCCGTCGATCTTGGCGCAGACGCCTCTGCCGCTTATCTCACGCACGTCGCTTATACGGCTGGAGTCGATCTCCTGCCCCCACGCCTCGCACAGGCTGCGGCTTATGGGGTGAGTCGAAAAGCTTTCGGCAAGGGCGGCATACTCAAGGAGCTTGTCGTCCGATACACCCACGGGGCAAAGCTCGCTGACACGGAACACGCCCTGAGTGAGAGTGCCGGTCTTGTCGAACACCACACGGTTCACCTTGGACAGAGTCTCCATGTAGTTGGAGCCTTTTATCAGAACACCCGCACGGCTTGCGCCGCCGATGCCCGCAAAGAAGCTGAGCGGAATGCTGATGACGAGCGCACAGGGGCAGCTTATGACAAGCAGCGTCAGCGCTCTGTACAGCCAGTCGCCCCAGTCGGGGCTTCCGCCGCCGATGAGCTGCACCAGCGGAGGTACGGTCGCAAGCAGGAGCGCCGAGATGCACACCGCAGGGGTGTAGATCCTTGCAAAGCGGGAGATGAAGTTCTCGGAGCGGGACTTTCTGGAGCCTGCGTTTTCAACGAGGTCGAGAATCTTCGACACCGTGGATTCTCCGAACTCCTTCTCGGTGCGGATCTTCAAAAGACCGCTAAGATTGATGCAGCCGCTTATCACCTCGTCGCCGGGCTTCACGTCACGGGGGAGGCTCTCGCCGGTCAGCGCACCCGTGTTGAGCGAGGACGCACCCTCGGTCACGACGCCGTCGATGGGGATCTTCTCGCCGGGGCGCACCACGATGACGGTGCCGACGGCGACCTCGTCGGGATCGACCTTATGAAGCTCACCGTCCTCGCCCTCGATGTTGGCGTAGTCGGGACGGATGTCCATGAGCTGGCTGATGCTTCTGCGGCTCTTGCCGACGGCGTAGCTCTGGAACAGCTCGCCGATCTGATAGAACAGCATGACCATCGCACCCTCGGCATAGTCGCCGAGCGCAATTGCGCCGACGGTCGCAACCGCCATCAGGAAGTTCTCGTCGAAGGGCTGACGGTTTAAAACGCCCTTGACCGCCTTTATCAGAATGTCATAGCCGATAACGAGGTAGCAGGCGAAAAACAGCAGCTTTTCGAGTGTGCCTTCAAGCGCCGGGATAAGAGATAAGAGAGCCAGCGCCACCGCTGCGATTATCCGCAGCAGCATTTTCCTTTGCTTCTTATTCATACAAACCACCTATCAGAGATAGATTTCGCAGTCGTCCTCAACCTTCTTGCAATTTGCCAGAACCTTCTTCATGACCTCGGCGGGGACTGCACCCTCCTCAAATTCAACGGTCATCTTGAGCGCCATGAAATTCACGACGGCGTCACGAACGCCCTCGGTCTTCTTTGCGGCCTGCTCCATTTTGTTTGCGCAGTTTGCGCAGTCAACGTCTATTTTGTAGGTCTTTTTCATGGTATGCTCCTCCGAATCGTTTTAACATATGAACATCTGTTCATATGTTATTATATGCAAGCCGCAGCGTTTGTCAACAGGAAAATGAAAAAATTTTTTGTGCATAGAGACGAAAATGCGCAAAAAACAATGGGCAGTATGCTTACTGCCCATTACATATATAATGTTTAGTTTTCGCTGCGTGCGACGTGACGCTTTATCGCATCAAAGGACTCGTCGCTGATGACGTGTTCCATCTTGCAGGCGTCCTCGGCGGCGACGTCCGGCGAAACGCCGAGACGGGTGAGAAAGCCGGCGAGGGTGGTGTGGCGCTCATACATTTTGTTTGCGACGAACAGCCCCTCCTCGGTCAGGCGGAGGTAGCCGTTATCCTCAACGGTGAGGTAGCCGCCGTTTTTGAGCAGCCCCACGGCACGGCTCACGCTCGGCTTGGAGTAGCCCATGTATTCGCATACGTCGATCGCACGAACGCCGCTCATTCGCTTTGAAAGTATGTAGATGGTTTCGAGGTACATTTCCCCGGATTCCTGAAGATTCATATTATTCTCCCGTGAATTTAATAAAGCAACTATATCACGTCTTTCCCGATTTTTCAAGTGCCGGCCAATTCCTACTAAGTGGCTTGGAAATAGTGTACAAAACAGTGGGTTAGCGTAGACTAACCAACTGTGCAAGCTTACAAAAATGCGTCAAACGATTGACTTTGACGAAAAAAGTGCTACTATCATCGTGAGGTTAGCGAGAGCTAACTGATTTTTCGAGAGAACGGTTAGCCTGCGCTAACCGCAGAGAGAAGGGTAGAGAATGATGCCTTTAACATTGGCAGGTGTCGGCGAACAAAATACCGTCAAAAGAGTTGCCGGAAAGCCGGAAGTAAAAAAGCATCTTGAAAATCTCGGCTTCGTAGTCGGGAGCGACGTCACGGTGCTTAACTCGATCGGCGAGAACGTGATCGTCAAAGTCAAGGAAGCCAGGATCGCAATCAGTGCGGAAATGGCGCAGAAAATATATGTATGAGGAGCAAAAGGAAATGAAGACACTGAGAGATGTTAAGATCGGCGAAACGGTCGCCGTCAAAAAGCTCCACGGAGAAGGCGCCATAAAGCGCCGCATCATGGACATGGGAATCACCAAGGGCGCCGAGATCTATGTTCGCAAGGTCGCACCGCTCGGAGATCCCATCGAGCTGACCGTGAGAGGCTATGAGCTGTCGCTGCGCAAGGCAGACGCAGAAATGATCGAGGTGCAATAAATGAGTAAGGAAAAAGAAATCAAAATTGCCCTTGCGGGCAACCCGAACAGCGGTAAAACCACCTTGTTCAACGCCCTGACCGGCGCAAATCAGTTCGTCGGCAACTGGCCGGGCGTTACCGTAGAAAAGAAGAAAGGTAAACTTAAAAAGTACAGCGATGTGACGGTCGTTGACCTTCCCGGCATATACTCCCTCTCTCCCTATACGCTTGAGGAGGTCGTTGCTCGCAATTACCTCCTCGGTGAGCGTCCCGATGCGATACTGAACATCATCGACGGCACCAACCTGGAGAGAAATCTGTACCTGACCACTCAGCTCACCGAGCTGGGCATCCCCGTAGTCGTCGCCATCAACATGATGGATATAGTTCGCAAAAACGGAGACGTTATCAACATCAAAGAGCTGTCCAGAGAGCTCGGCTGCAAGGTCGTTGAGATCTCGGCACTCAAGGGAACCGGCGTTCCCGAAGCCGCAGCCGCTGCGGTCGATGCCGCAAAGAACTCCAAGACCATCCCGATGCACTCCTTCTCCGGCGCCGTCGAGCATGCGATCGCTCACATCGAGGAGCACGTTCTGCACGATATGCCCGAAGAGCAGCAGCGCTGGTATGCGATAAAGATCTTCGAGCATGACGAGAAGGTCCTGAGCAGACTGAACATCAAGCCCGATGCTCTCGAACACATAAACGCCGACATCGAAGCTGCCGAAAAGGAGCTTGACGACGACGCAGAAAGCATCATCACCAATGAGCGCTACATCTACATAGCATCCATCATCAAGGCGTGCTACAAGAAAAAGAATGCAGGAAAGCTTACCAATTCCGACAAGATAGATAAGGTCGTCACTAACCGCTGGGCTGCGATCCCCATTTTTGCGGTTGTAATGTTCCTTGTTTACTGGATCGCAATGGGACCCTTCGGTTCCATGCTCACCGACTGGACCAACGACGTGTTTGCCGCTGAGTTCCTTCAGGGCAACGCCCAAGAGCTCATGGAGAGCTGGGGCGCAGCCGAGTGGCTGACCGGACTCGTCGTTGACGGTATCATCGGCGGTGTCGGCGCCGTCCTCGGCTTCGTTCCGCAGATGCTCGTTCTCTTCCTGATGCTCTGCATCCTTGAGGACGTAGGCTACATGGCCCGTGTCGCATTTATCCTTGACCGTGTGTTCCGTAAGTTCGGGCTCTCCGGCAAGAGCTTCATCCCCATGCTCGTCGGCAGCGGCTGCGGCGTTCCGGGCATCATGGCATCCCGTACCATCAAAAACGAGCGTGACCGTCGTATGACGATCATGACCACCTGCTTCATCCCCTGCGGCGCAAAGATGCCCATCATCGGCATGTTTGCCGGCGCACTCTTCGGCGGCAGCGCACTTGTCTCCGTGTCCTGCTACTTCATCGGCGTTGCGGCGATCATCATCTCCGGCATCATGCTCAAGAAGACCAAGCCCTTCGCAGGCGAACCCGCTCCCTTCGTTATGGAGCTTCCCGCATACCACGTTCCCGCAGTCGGCAACGTTCTCAGAGGCACTTGGGAGCGCGGCTGGTCCTTCATCAAGAAGGCCGGTACCGTCATCCTTCTGTCTGCGATCGTGCTGTGGTTCCTCCAGGGCTTCGGCGTTGTGGACGGCACCTTCCGGATGGTTGAGGACAACAACGACTCCCTGCTTGCAGCAGTAGGCAATGCAGTATGCTTCATCTTTGCACCCCTCGGCTTCGGCGATTGGCAGTCCACCGTGGCAACCGTCACCGGACTTATCGCAAAGGAAAACGTCGTTACCACCTTCGGTGTCCTGTTCGGACTCGGCGGCGAGGTCGACGAGACCGCCAAGGGTCTGCTTGTCGAGGTTTCCAAGCACTACACCGAGCTTTCCGCTTACAGCTTCATGCTCTTTAACCTCCTGTGCGCACCGTGCTTCGCCGCAATGGGCGCAATAAAGAGGGAAATGAACAACGCAAAGTGGACTTGGGCAGCAATCGGCTACATGTGCGTGTTCGCATATGCGATCTCCCTCATGGTCTACCAGTTCGGCTCCCGGTTCACCGCAGGCGGCGGCAACGTCATCGGAACCATCGTTGCGGCAATCATCCTTGCGTTCATGCTCTACATGCTTTTCCGCCCCTACAAGGAGGCAGAGACCCTCGAAGCAAGAGAGTACAGCGCAGTACGCTGAGCTTAACTTACCGAAGCAAATCTAAAAGAAGGAGGAATAAAAATGCTTGACTGGATAGCTGCCAACACCGCAAACATCATTATCATTGCGATACTCGTTGCGGTCGTGACCTTAGTTATAATTAAGCTCGTTCGGGACAAGAAAGCAGGACGAAGTGCCTGCGGAGGCAAATGCTCCGGCTGCGCTATGGGCGGCTGCTGCGGAAGCGGCGGCGACGCCGAGCAGCGAGTCAAAATGAAAGCCGAGTTTCAGCGGTGACGAAAAGTCCCGACAGCACAGTGCTGTCGGGACTTTACTTTATTTCAGCACGATCTCGAATTGGCGGCCGGTGGAGGCATCGACGAGGATGCGAAGCTCGTCGCCGTCGGGGGATGTGCAGCCGAAGTCGTAGCACAGGCGCTCGCTCGTGTAGGTCGGGCAGAGCATTAAGCGGCAGTCGGTGACGGTGAGCGTGTCCGGCAGGGCAAGCTGCGCCTTCTCCTGCGTTATCTCCGGCTTTGACAAGTCGGTGCCGTGATTTTCGAGGTAGTCCGTTGCGTTGAACGCATACAGCTCCCCGTTGTCCGCCGCCACGGAGACGGTGACCTTCTCGGTGTCGAGCAGCACACCGTCGGAGCTTTCCGGCGCATAGCTTGCGGTAAGCACGCTGTTTATGCGATAGGTGGACAGAAGCCGCATATCGGGGTAGCCTGCGTTTTTCAGAAGCTCCTCCGCCTTGGCGATCAGCTCATCGTCGCTCATATCCCCCGCAACGCTGCGGTTTTGACTGAAGCTCATGACCTCGCCTGCGGCGTTCACCATGACGCTTCCGCCCTCAAAGCCGAAGCAGTAGCTCCCGTTCTCGCCCGCAAACTCAAGCGCTAAGTCCGATCTGCCTGTAAACTCCATTGCGCTTGCCAGCGCCTCTTTCTCGCTCACGGTTTTGTCGGGAGCGGACTTTTCCGCCTTGGCGTAAACGCCGTCGTAGGAAAGCTCCGGCAGCTCGCCAAAGTCCTCCTCGAACGCCCTCATGCGTGAGCTTACGAGACTGCTCTCGTCGCCGTCGAAGTACGGCTCGCCCGGTGCATCCATGAGCGCCGTTCCGTCGTTTACGTCGCTCTGAAGCTTTTCGAGCGACTCTTTAAGCGTCCCCGCCGTCTCGGAAAGCTCCGAGAGCTTTTCACGCTCTGCGTCCGTAAAGCCCTCGGCGGCGCAGGTTTTCATTAAGGAAGCTGCATAGTCGCCGCATATGCCCAAAAACGACGCCGTCTTTTCAAGCTCGTAGCTCGAAAACGGCAGCACGCCCATGGTCATCTCGGCGGCAAGGCAGTTTGAATATATCTCTCCGCAGATCTGCATACTGATTTCACTGCCCTTGGCGTAGGAGCCTCGCTTCAGGGCGGAGTCGAGATTCGACACCGACAGCACGACCTCCTCGAAGGCGTGACCGTAGCCGTAGCCTGCGCTGCGGGCGTAGGCGGTGTTCCTTGCGCACTGCACGCAGGCGTATGCTCCGAGAGCTATAACTGCGGCGGTGAAATAGGTTATTATCAGTATAAAGGTCTTTTTCCTTATCCTCATTTTTGCACACTCCTTTGCGCATATTTTACCCGCATCGGGGCGTTTAATTCGCAATTGACAAGGTTGGCGCTTTGTTGTATCATGTAGCCGCAAAAGCGCCGCACCCCGCAGGACGGGGGCGACAGCAGGAGGTATAAAAATGAATAACGGCAAAAAAGCGGGCGGCACCCAAAGAATGGCCGGCCTTGCGATCTTCACCGCACTCATCGTCGTTTTGACGGTGCTGTGTACCTTCGTTAAGTTCGGACCCGTATCCATCACGCTTGCGCTTGCGCCCATCGTCATCGGCGCAGCACTGTACGGAGCGGGAGCCGGAGCGTATCTCGGATTTGTGTTCAGTCTGGTCGTGCTTCTCACGGGGCTTTTCGGCTGGGACGGCGGTTTTATTCTCATGCTCTTTGACATGAAGTGGTACGGGCTTATCCTCACCGTTCTTGTGAAGGGCACTGCGGCGGGCTACGCTGCGGGGCTTGTGTACCGTCTCCTGTGCAGGAAAAGCGAGAAGGCTGCGGTACTCGTTGCCGGCATAGTCTGTCCCGTCGTCAACACGGGACTGTTCTTTGCGGGAATGGCACTGTTCTTCATGGACACCCTCAGCGGCATGGCGGCAAACGCCGGACAGTCCGTCATCGTGTACATGGTACTCGGACTTGCGGGCATCAACTTTGTCGTTGAGCTGCTCGTGAACATCGCACTTTCCTCCGGCATTACGCACATCATCAAAAGCAGGAAAAGAGGCAGAGCATGATACTGACCATTGACGTCGGCAACACAAACGTCGTGATGGGCTGTGTGGAGGACGGCAAAATAGTCTGCCGCAGCCGCATGGCGACAAATCCCAACGACCTTTCGAGCGACTATGCGCTGAAAATGCGGCAGAGCCTTGAGTTTGAGGGCATCGACTTTCGCAGCATCGACGGAGCGATACTGTCCTCCGTGGTGCCGCAGCTCAGCCTTGCCATAAAGACTGCGGTCAAAAAGCTCACGGGGCTTGACTGCATCGTCGTCGGAGCCGGGATAAAGACCGGAATGAACGTTAAGATCGACGATCCCGGCACGCTTGCGGGCGACCTCATCACGGGGGCGGTCGGCGCTGCGGCGCTGTATAAGCCGCCGCTTATCGTGGTGGACATGGGGACCGCAACGACCGTCGTCGCCATCGACCGAGACGGGGCGTACATCGGCGGAGCGATCGTTCCGGGCGTCAAGCTCTCGTACTCGGCGCTTGCATCCGGCACAAGTCTCCTGCCGAACATTTCGATAGAAGCGCCGCAGCGCTGCATCGGCACTAATACGGTGGACAGCATGAAGTCCGGCGCCGTTTTCGGCACGGCGGCGATGATAGACGGCATGATAGACCGCATGGAGGCAGAGCTGAATATGCCCGTGACCGTCGTTGCGACGGGTGGGCTTTCCGGCAGCATCATACCCTACTGCCGCCGAAGGATAGAGTATGAGCCCGACCTGCTGCTTAAAGGTCTTGCGATACTTTATCAGAAAAACGCAAAGCATAAGAAGTGATTAAAGACGCCGCATTTTTTGTAAAACTACGAAAAATGCGGCGTCTCTTTTTATATTAAAACAATTTACAATTGCTTTAATATAATTTAATAATGAATAATGCTTTTCCCGAAGCAAATGTGCGGCTGCTGCGTAAGACTAAGACGCAGCAGGGGAGTTTGAGGGGACAAGGTCCCGCTCAAATCGGATTATAGCCGTCAAAAACGTCCGACTCGTCGGACTTTTTGAAGAGCGAAGCGACGTTTTTCGTGAAGCAACTCTTCACGAAAAATGCGGCGTCTCTTTTTAATATTTGAATAGTTGAAAACTATTCAAATATTAAAAAGAGCAGACCGCTTTGCGGTCTGCTAAACAGGGTTGTGGGATAAAGATATGAGCCGGGTCCCGAAAACGGGACCAATTGGATAAGCTGTGCTTAGATAATACCGCCCTTTGCCCGCTTTGTAAAGAGCGAAGCGGCACTACTTTTGTCGAATCGAAATTTTTTCCTGAATGACATTTCATAATCCGCACAAACTAAATGCGAAATGAGGTGTTAAATATGATGGTCATAGACCGGATCGCTCTTATTCTGAGCATCATCGGCGGTATCAACTGGGGCAGTATCGGACTGTTCCGCTTTGACATCGTGGCTTGGATATGCGGCGGACAGACAGCAACGGTCAGCCGTGTAATATACACTCTGGTCGGACTTGCGGCGCTCTGGTGCATTTCCCTGCTCTTTAAGCACGACGGCTGCATCGACGGCGACGAGCATTAAACGTAAAAAAGACGGCTTTAGCCGTCTTTTTTTACGTTATTTATATACGAAGAAATACAGCGCAAGCTGGGCGAGAGCCAGCAGAGGGAAGAACACCGCAAAGTACCAGTGTTTTGTTTTGTGGCGGAAGCTGTACATCCCCACGGTGCCGCCGCAGGCTCCGCCGACGAGGGCGAGTATAAACAGCGTCGCCTCCGGGATACGCCAGCGCCGCCTTATCGCCCTGTACTTGTCCACGCCCATAACGACGAACAGCACTATGTTTATCGCAAGAAAATAAATCGTTACAGCATCCACGGCTTAACCTCTTTTCTTTCCTCTGCCCGGCTTGGGCTTTGCCTTTGCCCAGCCCTTTTTGCTCTTGGGCGCCGACGGCTTTTTCGGCTCCTCCGGCTTTTTTGCCGGGGGCGTTTTTCTTTTCGGCACATCGGGACGCACGAGGCACTCCGGACCGTAGCCGATGAGGTCCTCTCTGCCCGCCTCCTTGAGCGCTTCGATGACGAGTTTGCGCTTGTCGGGGCGCTTCCACTGCAAAAGCGCACGCTGCATCGCCTTCTCGTGAAAGCTCTTTGCAACGTAGACCTGCTTCATGGTCATGGGGTCTATCTCCGTGTAGTACATACAGGTGGACACGGTGCCGGGGGTGGGGTAAAAGTCCTGCACCTGCTCCGGCTGACGCCCCTTTTTGTTCAGATACTCCGCAAGCGCCACGGCGTCACCGAGAGTGCTGCCGGGGTGCGAGGACATGAGGTACGGCACGACGTACTGCTCCTTTGAGTAGCGGTCGTTTAAGCGCCTGTACTTATCCATAAAGCGCTCGTACACCTCGATATGCGGCTTGCCCATGTAGTCAAGAACGCCGTCGATGCAGTGTTCGGGTGCGACCTTGAGCTGCCCGGAGATGTGGTATCTGACAAGCTCCGTGAAGAAGTCGTCGTTCTTGTCCTCAAGCATATAGTCGTAGCGTATGCCGCTGCGGACAAAGACCTTTTTGACGCCGGGGATGCTCCTGAGCTTACGCAGCAGCGCAAGGTAGTCCGAGTGGTCGGCGTCGAGGTTGGGACACGGCGTCGGCGCAAGGCAGCGCTTGTCGGGACACATTCCGAATTTCGCCTGCTTCTTGCAGGAGTGATGGCGGAAATTTGCCGACGGACCGCCGACGTCGTTTATGTAGCCCTTGAAGTCGGGGAGCTTCGTAAGCTCCGTGACCTCACGGATAAGGCTTTCATGACTGCGGCTCGTGACCATTCTGCCCTGATGAAACGCCAAAGCGCAGAAGTTGCAGCCGCCGAAGCAGCCACGGTTGTGTATGACCGAGAACCTGACCTCCTCGATAGCGGGAACGCCGCCCTCCGCCTCATACATGGGGTGGTAGGTGCGGACATACGGCAGCTCCGCCACACGGTCAAGCTCCTTGGTTTCAAGCGGCATCATCGGGGGATTGACGATGAGGTACCGTCCGTCATGCTCCTGAATGATCGCCTTGCCCCGCACGGGGTCATGCTCCCGGTACTCGATGCGGGTCGCATCGGCGTACAGGCGCTTATTCTCCCGCACCTCGGCGTAGGAGGGAACGCTCACGCTCTCGAAGGCGCACTCCGAGGGTGAGGCGGCGATAAACGCCGTGCCTCTTATGTCGTGCATTTCGGAGACGGGGATCTTCTTTTTCAGACGCCGGGCGATCTCACGCTCGGCTTCCTCCGCCATACCGTACACGAGCAGGTCTGCACCGGAGTCAAACAGTATGCTGCGGCGCACCTTGTCGTCCCAGTAGTCGTAGTGCGCAAAGCGGCGCAGGGACGCCTCAAGCCCGCCGATGATTATCGGCACCTCGCTGCCGAACGCCTCTCTCGCTCTGTTTGCATAGACTATCGTCGCCCTGTCGGGGCGCTTTCCCGCCTTTTTGCCGGGGGAGTAGAAGTCCTCACTGCGGCGCTTTTTGGCGGCGGTGTAGTGTGCGACCATGGAATCGAGGTTGCCGGCGCCTATCAGCACGCCGAGGCGTGGTCTGCCGAAGGCGAGAAAGTCGGCCGCACTGTGCCAGTCCGGCTGCGCAAGCACGGCGACACGGTAGCCGTCCGCCTCAAGCACTCTTGCGATGACCGCCGGACCGAAGCTCGGGTGATCGACGTATGCGTCGCCGGTGACGAGCAGAAAGTCGTACCACCACCAGCCTCTCTCCTGCATATCTTCTTTTGAAACGGGCAAAAACTCAAAGTTCATCGTATATCTCTCCGTGATACCAGCCGGAGGTGCCGTTGTGCTTCACAAAATAGCCCCGACTTGTTTTTTCGACTATGCTGACGGTGTCACCCGGTTTAAGCTCCGGCTCGTAGTCGGTGCAGTCGTTGCACTCGACAAGCTCCCCGTCACCGTAAAGGTACTTCGTTAAAATGTCCATCTCGTAGCCGGTGCGGACGTGGCGGCAGTGCGAAAACTCGTCGCCTCGGTGCAGCACCTGCACCCTGTTGTCGCCCCAGCGTATGTAGTAGGAGCGTCTGCTTTCGCTCTGTCCCGTGCGCACCTTCGCCGTAGGGAACCTGTCCCACGACTGCCAGTGAAAGTCCTCGCTCCCCTCGTGAGGGATGATGAGGGCGTTTAGCTGTCCGTCGTCCTTTAAAACGCAGCCGCCGTCTATCGAGATGATGCGGTGCGTGCGGTCGATGATCGGGTTTGCGCACACACGGTCTTTAAGATAGAGCATCACGGGCCAGTGTCCGACGATGACCCACTTGTCAAAGCTGTAGCCTTGGCTCATAAAATCGTCAAACTTCATGCAGTCGCCCGCCATTTGTTCGCCTATGGGTACGTCGGGGCGGATACCGCCGTGAACGAAGATGCAGTGCGGCGTTTCGATGACGTGCGGCAGCGCACGCAGGAAGGCGAACTCCTCACTGTACCTTTCCGCAAGCATCGGTAAAAGTGCGGGAATATCCGTTTCCTCGTCGGGGGAAACGCCGCAGTCCGTGAGCATATCCCAGATAAGCCCGCTTTTTCGGGAAAGCAGGTAGCTTCTGAGCGACTTTGCCGGAAAGACCCCGTCCACGGAGTCCTGCCAGCCGTCGCAGTTTCCGCACAGCGGATGCACGTCGTAGTCCTTTGAAAGCTGCATGATATAGCGCAGCGTATCGAGACTGCGCTCGCCCTTTTCGAGAAAGTCGCCGCAAAGCACCAGCACATCGTCGGGCGTAAGCTCGATCTTTTTAAGCAGCGCCGTGAAGTATTGCAGGTTTGCGTGTATGTCGGATATGACTATAATGCGTCTGCCGCTCGTGTCAAGGCGTTTGATTTTTGCGTTTTCCGTCCACATCAGATCTTCTTCTCCATAAGATACAGCGGAGCGCCGCAGCCGGGTACAGTGTTTATCCGTTCAAAGCCGTAATGCCCGTAAAAGCCGATGGCGTGGGAGTTCTCGGACGAGACATACAGCCGCACGGCGCTTCTGCCGAGCTGCTGGTAGTTTACTATCGCCCTGCCGAGAAGCTGTATGCCGAGTCCCTTGCTGCGGTACTTTTCCCGCAGACAGATGAGGCTTATCCAGCCGTAGCCGGAGGCTCTGCCCCGACGGGGGTCGAGGTCGATGATGCCGACGAGCGTCCCCTTTGTGTCGTATGCGCCGAGAACGGATTTGGGGTCGCAGTCTATGTGCGCCAGTGCGTCCTTCACATAGCCCTCCGCCTCGAAGCCTATGAGATTTCCGTGCGCTGCAAGCCAGCTTTCGGCGTAAAGCTCGGCGTAAAGCTCGGGGTCTTTTGCAACGTCAAACGGCTCAAAGTACAGATTCTGCTCGTCCTTGCCGCCGTTTTCGCTTTTCCACCAGCTCTGCTTCGAGAAGGTCGAAAGCTCCGGCGGAAGGTGCGAGTTATCGTTATAATACTTCACCGAAAAGCTTCCGTTTTCGTACTCGACGAGGGAGACGGCGGTGTTGTCGCCGTGGGGCAGCGTGCGGATGTTCTCGGACTTGACATCCAAAAGCTTTGCAAGAAAGCTCCTTATCGCCATGCCGTGGCTCACGACGGCGACGGTCCTTCCGGGGTTTTCCTCCGCAATGCGCAAAATGGCATTATACACCCTGTCCGTACACTCGGCAAAGGTCTCCGCCCCCGGCGCACGCCAGCGCATGGGGTCGTTGTTAAAATAGCTCATCTGCACGGGGTCAATGTGATCCAAGTCGCCGAAGCTCAGCCCTTCGCACTCGCCGAGGTTTATCTCACGCAGCTCCGGCATTTTTATGAGCGGCAGCTCGTGATACCTCGTTATCGCCGACGCCGTGGTGACGGTGCGGCGCAGGTCGCTCGAATACAGTGCGTCGAGCGGAACGTCCCGAAAGCGCTCGGAAAGAGCGTCTATCTGTCGCTCCCCGCGTCCCGTGACGGCGGCATCCATCTGTCCCTGCACGATACGGTAGAGGTTTCCCTCGGCTTCGGCGTGTCGTATGAGAAAAATCTTAGTCATAATTTGTTACCTTCGTTGACCGAATATGATAAATACTATATAATTATATAATGGATTTAAATTAAAAACAAGGAGCTTGCCTTGAAAGTTTTACATCTTATATCGGGAGGAGACTCCGGCGGTGCCAAGACGCACGTTCTGTCGCTGCTCTCAGACCTCAACAAAAGCATACAGGCGGATCTCGTCTGCTACATGGAAGCGGGCTTTTCCGAGGAGGCAAGGCAAAGGGGCATCCCCGTTACCGTGCTTTCCGGCGGCTTTGCATCGGGACTTCGGGCGACGAAGAGGATCATACGGGACGGCGGCTATGAGCTTGTGCATTGCCACGGCAGCCGTGCAAACCTCATCGGCTGCATACTGAAGCGGGACTTTGACATCCCCTTCATCAGCACCGTCCACAGCGACTATAAGCTCGACTACCTCGGTCGTCCGCTCGCTCAGATGAGCTACGGCGTACTCAACGGGATCGCCCTGCGCAGGATGGACTACCGTGTCTGCGTCTCCGATCAGATGCTCGATACGCTGATCTCACGCAGGTTTAAGCCCAACGATATGTACGCCATATATAACGGCATCGACTTCTCAATGCCGCCGCCGAAGCTTGACCGCACGCAGTGGCTCTCGTCTATAGGCTGCGACTTTGCCCCCGACGACATTATCGTCGGCATCGCCGCCCGTCTTGACCCGGTGAAGAACGTCTCCGCACTCGTGAGTGCGTTTGCCGAGGCTTCACGCACAAATCCCAAGCTCAAGCTCTTCATCGCCGGAGAGGGACAGGAGCGTGAGGCGCTCGGCGCTCTCGCCGAGGAAAAGGGCGTTGCGGACAAGGTGTTCTTCGCAGGCTGGCTCTCGCCCATGGACGGCTACTATTCCAGCGTTGACATTAACGTCATCTGCTCCCTCTCCGAGACCTTCCCCTACGCCGTCACCGAGGCAGCCCGTGCAAGGATACCGACCGTCGCAAGCCGCGTCGGAGGTCTGCCGAAGCTCATAATCCCCGAAAAGACGGGACTGCTGTTCGAGCCGACCGACATCGAGACCTTTGCCAAGTGCCTTTCCCGCCTTGCGGGGGACGCCGAGCTGCGCAAGAGACTCGGCGATGCGGTCTATGAAAAGGCGCACAGGGAGTTTTCGACCGAGAACACCTGCCGTCGGCAGCTTGAGATATACGCTTCCGTTATCCGCCGCTACAAGGCAAAGCGCAGTAAGCTCCGCTGCGGAACGGTCATCTGCGGGGCATACGGTCACGGCAACGCAGGCGACGAGGCAATACTTGCGGAAATGATCCGCCAGCTGCACGCCGTCTCGCCCGACATGGAGGTGACGGTCATCTCCAAAAATCCGAAGAAAACAAAGCACCTGCACAAGGTCAACGCCCTTGCACGGAGCAACATCCTCGGCATCGAGCGTCTTTTCCGACGCACGAAGCTGTATATAAACGGCGGCGGCAGTCTCATTCAGGATGTGACGAGCCGCAGGAGCCTTTACTACTACCTCTACACCATAGCGAGCGCCAAGAAAAAGGGCTGCTCCGTTCAGATGTACGGCTGCGGCATAGGTCCGCTGCTGTACGATGTCGACCGCAGAAAGTCGGCACACGTCATCGACCGCTACGTCGATACCGTGACGCTGCGTGATCCGGACAGCCTGAGAACGCTTAAAGCCATGGGCGTTACGAAGCCGAAAACGCTACTTGCCGCAGACCCCGTCGTCTCGGTCGAGCCGGCGGACGATGCGCAGGTCATAAAGCTTATGAAGGAGTACGGCATGGAGCCGAAGGGCAGCTATATCTGCCTGAGTCTGCGCCGCTGGCGGGGCTTTGAGGACAAGGCGCCGGAGATCGCCGAGGCACTCAAAAGCATAAACCGCCGCTTCGGTCTCATTCCCGTGTTCCTGCCGATGAACGCAAACGAGGACGAGGGCGCAAACCACCTTGTCGCCGATCTGTACGGCGAAAAGCACATCAGGCTCGACGTCATCAAAACGCCGGAGCTTGCGATGGGGCTTATGTCCCGCATGAAGGTGGTCGCCGCCATGCGTCTGCACACGCTGCTGTACGCCGCAAACTGCGAAACGCCGCTCGTCGGCATCAGCTACGACCCCAAGGTCACGTCGTTTATCCGCTACACCGGCAGCGGTATAGCGCTTCAGCTTGAGGAGCTCAGCGCCGAAACGCTCGAAGCGGCGGTCGCCACGGTGTACGCAGAGCCGAGGCAGCAGAGCGAGAGACTTACACTAAAGACCGCCGAGAGGAAGAACATAGAGCAGGCGGCAATGCTTTATAACGCATAGTTTATGGAGGAGATGGCGATGATAAGAACAGCCGTTTTGGTATCCGGCAACGGAGCAAGACTTCAATGCGTTCTCGATTCAATGTACTTCGGGGAGCTGCCCGACTTTGAACTGACTGCGGTCATAATGACGGAGGCAAACCCCTATGCGCTGCGCCGTGCGAAAAATGCAAATGTTCCCGCCTACGTCGTGGAGACCTCGGATTTCCCCACAAAGCTCAGCTACAGCATGGCGATAGCCAACAAGCTGCGGGACATGGACATTGACCTCGTCGTGCTTGCGGGCTACGATATGCCGCTCGGCGTCGTGGCGACGCAGTTTAAAAGCCGGATAATCGGCGTGTACCCGTCCCTCATCCCCGCCTTCGAGGGCAATGAGAACCCCGTCAGGGCGGCGCTTGAGCGAGGCTGCAAGCTCACCGGAGCCACGGCGTACTTTGCGAACATCGACGGCGGCATCGGTGCGATAATCGCACAGCACCCCGTCGCCGTAAAGCAGGGCGACGACGTGGAGAGCCTGTCGACCCGCATCATGGAGGAGGCGGAGTGGAAGCTGCTTCCCAAGGCGATAGGTCTGTATTGCGGCGGAAAGCTTGAGATACACGGCGAAAGAGTAGTTATTAAGGAGTAAAAATTATGGAGATCACACTGAAAATCGACGGAATGATGTGTTCCGGCTGCGAAAAGAGAGTCCACAATGCACTTATGGCGCTGTCCGGCGTAACGGCGGCTGAGGTGTCCCACGAGAAGGGTACCGCCGTTGTGACGACCGACGGAACGGTCGAAAAGAGCGCACTCGAAACCGCAGTGCTGAATCAGGGCTACGACATCGTAGGCTAATTTCGGCAGCCGAGGGGGGAGAGAAACCGTGCGACAAAGACGCTGTGGATTAAAACCCGCCCACAAAAAACGCATCCGACGAAAAATTTCGCCGGATGCGTTTTTTATATCTCACTTGCGCCATGTCTGCGGTGCAAAAAGCACCAGCACGGGGAATATCTCAAGTCTGCCGAGGATCATGTCAAACGCCAAAAGCAGCTTTCCGAGCACTCCGTAGCCCTTCATCTCCGTGGCTCCGATGTTGCTCAACGACGAGATCGCCGCCGTCACGCCCTCGCCAAAGCCGATGCCTTCAAAGGACAGCAGTACCGCCGTCACGAGCATGAGCAGCAGATAGACCGCAAAAAAGGTGCTGACCGTCGCCGTCGTCTCCTCGTCCACCGCATCGCCGCCGAGGTGTATGACGTGGACCGAGTTGGGGATGATGATGCGCCCGAGCGTCCGTTTTGCCGTCTTGAGCAGTATCATCAGCCTCGAGATCTTCATACCGCCGCCCGTGGAGCCGGACATGGGACCGACTATCATCAGCAGCATGAGCAGCGACAGCGCAAGCTGCGACCACACCGAGGAGTCGACCGCCGTGTGTGCCGTGGTGCTGATTATGGAGCTTACCTCGAACAGCGTGTAGTGCAGACCCTCGCCGAAGCTGTCAAAGCTTTTGTAGGAGCTCAGCCCGACTATAAGGCACGAAAGCCCGAAGATCAGCGCAAAGGCTTTGAGCTCTGCGTTGCGCTTTATGCGGGAAAAGTCCCGCACCGCAAGGCAGTAGAAGATGCTGAAGCTCATGCCGCACAGTATCATAAACAGCGTCGTGACCGCCTGCGCATAGCGGCTGTATGACATGAGGCTGTCGTTTTTTATCTCAAAGCCGCCCGTGCTGACCGTTGACAGCGAGATATTCACCGCATCGAAAAGCGGCATATCGAAACTCAGCAGCACGATCATAACGAGCGTCATTATAATGTATATTATGTAGAGGAGCTTTGCGCTTTTCTGCATCCTCGGTACGAGCTTTGTCGCCGTCGGACCGGGAAACTCCGCCCGCAGGAGGTACATTGAGCCGCCCTCCTTCGCCGCAGGCGTGACCGCAAGCAGGAACACAAGCACGCCCATGCCGCCGAGCCAGTTCGTGATGCTGCGCCAGAGCAGCACCGACCTCGGCATCGCCTCAACGTCCGATATGACCGTGGCGCTGGAGGTCGTAAAGCCGGACACGGTCTCAAAAAAAGCGTCCGTCGCAGACGGGATGACGCCGCCGAGTAGATACGGCAGCGCACCGAACAGCGACATTGCAAGCCACGCCAGCACCGCTGCGGCAAAGCCGTCCCTTGCGCCGAGCCTGTCATGCCACTTCCTGTTCAGCACGAAGGGCAGTCCGACTGCAAGCGCTGCGGCGGCGGATATCGCAAACGCCTTTGCAATATCGCCGTTGCCGTCGGCAAGCGCCATGAAAAGCGGCGGCAGCATGAAGCCCGCTTCGATGCTGAGTATAACGCCTATTGTTTTTCCGATCGCTTTAAAGTTCATAAGTCAACGTCATTCCCTGCCAAAAATATCGTTCAGGTCGAGCAGCGAGCGCCCTGCGGTGGTGACCAGCACCACGGTGTCGCCGCTTTGGAGCATATCGTGGCCGCCGGGGATTATGACCTTGCCGCCGTGGTGTATGCAGGCTATGAGTATGCCGCTTTTGAGCTTCAGATCCATGAGTGGTACGCCCAGATTCTTCGTCGTATCGGTGACGGCAAACTCCTGCGCCTCCGCCTTGCCTCCGGCAAGCTTGCGGATGGTCATGACTGCGGAGCCTTCGGTGTTCTCCATCGCACGGACATAGCTGACTATGGTGTGCGAGCTTAAAAGCTTGGGGCTTATGACGCTGTCGGCGTCTCGGGCGCAGAGCATTTCGCCGTACTCCACACGGTTGAGCTTAGTAAGCACCTGCGGAACGCCTATCTTGCGGGCAAACATCGCAATGAGGAGGTTCTCCTCGTCCATATTCGTCAGCGGGACGACGGCGTCCATGGCGGCGATGTTGTGGAGCTTCAGCACCGACTGGCTTGAGCCGTCGGAGCAGATGACGTCCGCATCGGGGGCGTACTCGTCAAGGTAGATGCAGCGCTGGCGGTTCTTTTCGATGACCTTCACCCTCGTGCCGGAACGCAGCAGCATCGGGATGAGGTACTCTGCGATCCTGCCGCCACCCACGAGGATGACGTTTTTCGACTTCTTGTTGCGCAGACGCAGCTCATGCGTGAGCCGCACAAGCTCCGTTGCGGGAGCGGTGACGTATATCCTGTCGCCCGCCGAGAGGAGGAAGTTGCCGTCGGGTATGACCGCCTCGCCGTTTCGCACGACGACGCAGACGAGCGCACGCACACGGATCTTGTTGTACATATCCATGAGCCTCAGCCCGTCAAGCGGACTGCCCTCCGTGACCTCAAGCTCGACGATTTCCGCCTTGCCCTCCGCAAAGGTGTCGCGCTTCATGAAAGCGGGGAATTGCAGCAGCTTGAATATCTCTCTTGCGGCAAGCTGCTCCGGGTTTATCGCCATCGAAAGACGCAGCTCGTCCTTCAGCTCGTGGAGCTGCATAGAATACTCCCTGTCACGCACACGGGCTATCGTGTTCTGACAGCCGAGCTTTCTCGCTATCATGCAGGCGAGCTGATTCAGCTCGTCCCCTGCGGTGAGAGCGATCATCAGGTCGGCGTCGGGGACTCCCGCCCTGCGCTGAACGTCCATCACGGCGCCGTTGCCGCAGACGCTCATAACGTCGATGGTCTCCTCGATAAACGCCGCCCTCTCCGGGTCTTTTTCAACGACGATGACGTCGTGATTTTCCAGCGCAAGCTCCTGCGCAATGGAAAATCCGATCTTGCCGCCGCCGACAATTACAATGTTCATGCTTTGGATCCTTTCCGGCAAAACATAATCATTTTATATTACCACGTTTCCCATACACATACAAGAGGCAACAGGCTCTTGAGCGCTTCTATGTTTTCCCTCTTGAAATACGTCGTGCGTTGTACTAAAATATGTGTCAGAAAATATAGGAGGATCGAAATGGACGGCGTACTCAACATATTCAGAAGGACTCCTGCGCAAAGTCGGGCGGCAGGCTACTCCGACGGCAGGCACTTCATATCAATGTACCGTGCCTACCTCTCCGGCGCTTTGCAGGCGGCGGACGAGGAAGTCCATGACCGCAGTGCCCTGATCCTTTGCGCCATGCTCCTCGCCTTCGTTGCGTGGACGACCATGATGGTACTCGTTTTCAGATCCTAAAAGCCGCACAAGCGTGGCGGCTTTAATTTTACAAAAAGTTTCGACAAAATTCGACAAAAATTCGCAGTCTCCGACGCAAGACGGCGGACGACGACAGAAGCTGCGTCGAATTATGTCAACATAATTACCGAACTCCCGACATTTTTCGTGCGCCAAAACGGTGCTGAATATGATAAATTTAATCCACAAAGCGGTAGTTTTGCTCAGAAAAAGTACGAAGTGCCGTTCAAGCATTTTAGTGGAGGAATATGTGTTATGGAAACCAAGACCCGAATACTCATTGCAGATACCAATGAAGAATTCCGCAACCTTTTGTCGGAGCTTATACGAGACGAAGGCGACATGGAGGTGGTCGGCGCCGTGGGCGACGGTATCGAAGCGCTCTCCAAGGCCTCGGAGGAGAAGCCGGATGTGCTTATCTGCGACCTCGTTCTGTCGAAGCTCGACGGACTTGAGGTGCTGCACCGTCTGCCGGAGGCAAGCCCCGGCACGAAGCCCATCGTGGTGTCCGGCTTTATAAACGACAAGATCGTTTCGGACTGTGCCGCAGCGGGCGTCGCCTACTTCATGCCCAAGCCCTGCGACGTAGCGACGCTTCTGAGCCGTGTGCGTCAGGCGGCTGCGGCCGCCGGAGTGCAGGCTGCCGGACGTGAAAACCCCGCACTGTACCGCTCCGAGCCGAGCCTTGAGGCGCTGGTGACGGACATCATCCACGAGATCGGCGTTCCCGCTCACATAAAGGGTTATCAGTATCTGCGTGAGGCGATAATCCTGACCATAAACGACATGGACATAATAAACGCCGTGACCAAGGTGCTGTACCCCACCGTCGCAAAGAAATACAACACGACGCCCTCCCGTGTGGAGCGCGCGATCCGCCATGCGATTGAGGTCGCTTGGGACAGAGGAGATATCGAAACGCTGCAGAAATTCTTCGGCTACACCGTTTCAAATATAAAAGGCAAGCCCACAAATTCCGACTGCCTTTCCCTTCGTCAAAAGCAGGGCGCACTGCGGTAAAATACGGACTTGCAAAAAAGCAGAAGCTCCCGCACAGCGGGCGCTCCTGCTTTTTTAAATGCCAAGACTATACTTGTTGCAATTTGGTGCGTTGTACAATATAATGTAGGCACAAGTAACCGAGAGGAGTTACAACATGAAAAAGCGTATTGTTTCATTTATTTTAGCGGCACTGCTGATATGTACGCTGCTGCCGACGCCCGTCTTTGCGGCAGGCATTGTTGCAAGCGGCACCTGCGGTGCGCAGGGCGACAACCTCGCATGGACCTTAGACAGCGACGGCACTCTCACCATCAGCGGAACAGGAGAGATGCATGACTATTATTTTGGTAACCCTGCCCCCCCATGGGAAAACTATTCACGGCAGGTCAAAACCGTTATCGTAAAGAGCGGCGTAACGAGCATCGGCACTTATGCCTTCGACAGTCAGTATCCCTTGACGAGTGTAGATATAGCCGACACTGTAACAAGTATAGGCGATCATGCGTTTTTCAATTTAACAGCTTTAAAAAGCGTAGTTATGCGTAACGGTATAACGAGTATCGGCGATTGGGCATTTGCCTCCTGCCGTGTTTTGCCCGATATAACGCTTCCCGCAAGCCTTATAAGCATTGGAGAGGGCGCATTTTCGTGCTGTTACGAGCTGGAGCAAATCACAATTCCAAGCAGCGTTACAAGCATTGGGAGCCTTGCGTTTAGCGACTGCCCCATAAAGAGCGTAAGCATATCCGCCAACTTAACGCATATCGGTGACGGAGCATTTGCTAATTGCAGCAAGCTGTCGAAGATCGATGTTGCGGAAGACAACCCCAACTACTGCTCATATAACTTGGCGCTGTTTAATAAAGACAAAACCTGCCTTTTGCGCAGTGAAGTCCATCAATATGAGATCATCTATCAGATCCCAGACGGCGTTACGAGCATAGGCGCATATGCGTTTTCGGGCAATGATGCATTGGCTCTTATATTCATACCCGACAGCGTCACAAGCCTTGGACACCATGCTTTTGCCAACTGCACAAATCTCTCCAGCTCGGAGATACCCGCCACCGTTAAGAGCATAGGCTGGAGTCTGTTCAGCGGCTGCACCGAATTGACGAAAGTGACACTTCCGGACGGCATAACAAGTGTACGTCATTCAATGTTTGACGAATGCAGCAGCCTGAGAGAAATAATCATACCCGATTCGGTTACAGCCATTGAGGACATGGCGTTTGAACGCTGCACCAGTCTGACAAGCATCAATATTCCGCGCAACGTAAAAAGTATCGGTTGGTACACGTTCCACGGCTGCAGCAGTCTGACGGATGTGTACTACGACGGAACCGAACAAGAGTGGAATCAGATCCACTTTGAAAGCCACAACGGAGGGATAGACGGCGCAACCAAGCACTTTAATCCCTACAATCTCGGAGAGGAAACTTACAGCTTTAGAAATTTCGGTGACGCAGACTCTGGCGGCCACTGCTTCGGAATGTCCATGACAAGCTCGGCTTATTACATGGGCATTTTGGACGAGGGTCAGGTCGGCGCCGTAAACGGAAATGTATATGCCCTGAGCAAAACAGACACGGTTAAAGCACCGATTTGCCACTATCAGGCAATACAGGGCTCTAAAGCTCAAGCTGCCATAGTTGCGGGCGGTTCGTTCTATTTGAACAAAAAAAGCGATATTTCCGCAGACTGGTCAGAGGTTACAGGCTACGTTAAGGATCACAGCTTTGACGATAAGGGCACCTTGCAAGTCAGCATCAGATCAGGGGCGGGAGGTCATGCAATTAACTTCCTCAGATACAGTGTGGTCAACGGACAGGAGCGGATATACGTCTATGACAACAACTGCCCCGATAGGGAAACCTATCTCTACAAAGGCTTGGACGGGAAAGTATATCAGTCGCCGTATTCGACTTTTGCTGACGGCATTGACTGCATAGGTCTAAGAAGTGTGGAAAAGTATTTCAGCATAGTAGGCAATTATTTTGATTCAAACGACAGAGCCATGCAGGAAAAATACCTGTCGCATGCTATCTATGCCGAAAAGGGAACCATATCCGTCTCCGGTGCAACCGAGTACCTGCTTGAAGCGGGCGGCACCGAAAGCGAGTATGTGGTGTTTGAGATCCCCGAAGGCTGTGAGACGGCAACAATTACGCCGCATGTGGATAATGCGACCTTCACCTACCTTGACGAGGAATACAGCTTCGGCAAGATAAACGATGAGACAAGGGGCGAGTTCAAGCTGTCCGATTCGGCGGAGGAAAACAACGCATCGCTCACCATCCAAAACGAGGGTACCTACGAAAATCCCTTTGTCGACGTGGCGGAGGATGCGGTGTACTATGACGCCGTCCTGTGGGCGTACTACCACGAGCCGGAGCAGATAACGAGCGGCTTTGACGCAACGCACTTCGGTCCGCAGAACGCCTGCACGAGAGCGCAGGTCGTGACCTTCCTGTGGCGTGCCGCAGGCTGCCCCGAACCGACGGGCTCCGTCGACATATTCAAGGACGCTGCCGACATAGCCTCGCCCTACCGCAAGGCGGTCGCATGGGCGGTCGAGAAGGGCATCACCACGGGCTACGGTGACGGCACATTCCGTCCCAACGACAGCGTAACGAGAGCGCAGTTTGTCACCTTCCTGTGGAGGTACGAGGGGAGACCGGACAGCTCCGGAAGCGTTGCCGGCTTTGAGGACGCCGCCGACATTGCAGCCCCTTACAGGGATGCGGTCACATGGGCGGTAGAGAAGGGCGTCACCACGGGCTACGGAGACGGCTCCTTCCGTCCCAACGCCACCTGCACCCGCTGGGCAGTCGTCCTGTTCATGTACCGTGACATGAAGTGATATAAACCAAAAAACCGAGGCGTACAGGTTCCCTGTACGCCTCTTTTCCACTTGCTGCGTCACAAAAACTGTCTTGCGGTGAGCATGATGCAGAAGCCGAGGAGCGCCGCATACGACGCAAGGCGTCCGGCGCTGCGCTCGTGCGTCTGCGGCACGATGTCGTCCACGATGACGTACAGCATCGTCCCGGCGGCGAACGCCAACGCAAAGGGCAGTATCGCCCTCGAGAGGCTCACGGCAAAGTATCCGAAGAACACGCCGATGACCTCGACCATCCCCGATATGACCGACACGACGACCGCATGCCGCTTCCCCGTACCGTTTGACAGCAGCGGAGGGATGATTATCATTGCCTCCGGTATGTTCTGAAATGCGATCCCCGCTGCGACGGGTATTGCGTCGCCGAGATCCCCGGTGCCGAAGCTGACCCCGGCGGCGATGCCCTCCGGGAAGTGGTGTATCGCTATCGCAGCGACGAACACGAGCGCACGGTTGCGTGAGAGGTCGCTTCCCCCGTTCATGCCCATGCGACGGGTGAGCGCCGGTCCCGCACGGGAGATGAGCGTCAGAAACACCGCACCGCATATTATCCCAAGTCCGGGCAGCCATGCCGCCCTGTCGCCCGAAAACTCCACGGACGGCAGCACGAGTCCGAGCGCTGCGGCGCAGAGCATGATCCCCGCCGCAAGCCCGTTTACCGCATCCTCGACCGTGGGGCTGATATCCTTAAACAAAAAACCGATCACGGCGCCGAAAGCGCAGCAAAGCGCTATCGCCAGAGCGGTTATCAGCACATAGTCCAAAGCTTACATCCTCCAACACATGATCCCTTTATTCTATGCGTCGGAGATCGAAGCTGTCATAGTTCAGTACAAAAGACGCACGCACAGCGCCGAGAACACGAACACGGCAAGGTCTGCGCACAGCGCAGCCGGTATCGCCCAGCGGGTCTTTTTGACCCCCGCTGCGCCGAAGTACACCGCAATGACGTAGAAGGTCGTCTCGCTTGAGCCGAGCATCACGGCGGCGGTGCGCCCGACGAGGGAGTCGGCTCCGCTCGATGCGATAAGCTCTGCCCCGACTGCGGTGGCTGCACCGCCGCTTATCGGGCGCAGCAGCGCAAGCACGCCAAGCTCCGGCGGTATGCCGAGCAGCGACAGCACGGGCGACAGAGCCTCGGCTATGGCGTTCAGTGCGCCGGAGGCTCTGAGCATATATATCGCCGGAAACAGTACGGCGAGCGAGGGCAGCATTTCGCACAGCGTTTTCAGTCCGTCGGCGGCGCCCTGCGTGAGCGCCGGAAAGACGTCGGTCTTTCGCACGACGGCGCAGATGCCGACCGCCGCAAGAATGAGCGGTACGATGAGGTCGCAGACGAGCTTCATTTTTTGAGCCTCGAAAACATCGCCGCTGCGCAAAGCCCGCACACTACGGAGAGCGTGGAGCTTATCCACACCGAGGGCAGGATGTCGAACGGCGTTTGACTTCCGCAGGAGGCACGGATCGCCGCAACCGTCGTCGGCACGAGCTGGATCGAGGCGGTGTTCAGCACGACGAGCCTGCACAGCTCGTCCGAGGCGTTGCCGCCGGAGAGCTTCGACATCCCCTTTGCCGCCCGTATGCCCATCGGCGTTGCCGCATTGCCGAGACCGAGGAGGTTTGCGCTGACATTGGCCGCAAGCGGCTCCATGATCTCCTCCCTGACTGCGCTTTCGGGGAAAAGCCGTTTGAGCGGTGGTCGCAGTATGCGTCCCAAAGCGGCGGAAAGCCCGCAGCGCTTCATAAGCTCCATGACCCCGCACCAGAGGCAAATTGCGCCGCCGACGGAGATGCAGAACTCCAAAGACGCCTCCGCACCTTCAAGAGCGGCGTTTCCCAGCTCGGAAGCCGTTCCGTTTGCACAGGCGAAGAAAATGGAAATTACTACCATGCTTGTCCAAATTGCACCCATTAACACGGCAAACACCTCCTTAATGTTTGTATATTGTATTCATTTAAGTGCAATTTTTATGATTGTTTTTTGCCATGTTTTTTGGACAAGAAATATTTCTGCAATTTTTGCGATTTTTGTTGACATTACGATTTGTTTTGTTATAATAGTAACGTGAATTCTGTTAGAATATGCTAATCATAGGAGGAATTACAATGAAGTCCACCGGAATTGTTAGAAAAGTTGACGAGCTGGGGCGTATCGTTCTGCCAATCGAGCTTCGCCGCACCCTGGATATCGCCGAAAGAGATGCTCTTGAAATATTTGTTGAAGGCGACAATATTATTCTGCACAAGTATCAGCCTGCCTGCATATTCTGTGACAACAGCCGCAATATAATCAACTACAAGGGCAAGAACATCTGCCCCGACTGCATCAAGAAGCTCAAGGGTCTTATCTGATCCTTGTTCCCGTAAGCGGTATAAAAAGAGCCAAAGGGAGAGATTCCGTGTAGAATTCTCCCTTTGGCTCTTTTTATAAAATTGCACATAGGCTTGGCCTATGTGCAATTTTTATTTCACTGTACTGCGGGTTCGAAGTCTTCGGGACCGTGGTGGCACAGGGGACAGGTGTAGTCCTTCGGAAGCTCACCCTCGCAAGGCTCAAAGTGACCGCATATCTTGCAGACGTAGCCCTTTACAGGTTCCTTCTTTTCGGGAACGACGTGTTCGAAATCTTCGGGACCGTGCTTGCACAGCGGACACACGAAGCCGTCGGGCAGCTCGCCCTCGTGGAAGTAGCCGCAGACCTTGCAGACGTAGCCCTCACGCTGCTCCGGCGCCGGGTTCTTCTTGGGCTTGATGTGCGCATGGTAGTAAGCATAGGTGCAGCTCTTTGCGTTGGAAAGCACCTTTGCCTCGACCACGTTTGCGATGAAGAGCATCTGCGTTTCGAGGTCACGGCAGTCGATGACCTCACAGGACAGGACGGCGTTCGTGTATTCGGGGACGTAGCGTATGCCGTTTTCGGTGCGGCTGTCATAGCCGACGTCTGCAAACTTGTCAACGTCTCTGCCGGATTGGAAGCCGAAGTGCTTAAATACGTCGTAGGGTGCGTCCTCGGTGAGGATGGAGAGGTTGAACTTGCCGGACTTCATTATCATGTCGCAGGTGTTGTTCTTCTTGATAACGGAGATGGTGAGCTTCTTCGGGTCGCCCGCTGCGACCTGACCTGCGGTGTTTATGATGCAGCCGTAGTCGACGCCGTCGGTGCGGGTGGTGAGGATCTCAACGCCGTAGCTGAACTTTGTAAATACATCGTTATCGACCTCGCTTGCGGTCTTTGCACTCTCGGTGACCTTGACTTCGGGGCGAACATCGGCGGCGATGGCGTCGGCAAGGGCGCAAAGCTCGGTAAGCTGCGGCTCCTTGATGTCGGACTTTATGGAGAAGGTCTCGCCGATAAACTCGGTGTTTTTAAGCTTTGAAAGCTGCTCACGCATGAGCTTGCCGGAGGTCGCTGCCCACGAGCCGTTTTCCAGAAGTGCGATCTTTCTGCCGCAGAGATTGTGGTTTACGATGTCCTGGATGAGGCTTTCCATCGTCACGAAAATGCCGGCGTTATATGTGGTGGAGGCAAACACGAGGTGGCTGTAACGGAAGGCATCGGACACGATGTAGCTTGCCGGAGTGACCGAGGTGTCGTACACCCGAACGGGGACCCCACGCTCTGCGAGCTTGCAGGCGAGGATGTTCACGGTGTTTTCGGTGTGACCGTAAACGGAGGCGTAGGCGATCATAACGCCCTTGACCTCGGGGGTGTAGGAGCTCCACTGAAGGTACTTTTCAAGGAAGTCGCCGAAGTGACTGCGCCAGACAAAGCCGTGCAGCGGGCAGACGTAGTTAAGCTCCAGCCCGGCAGCCTTTTTGAGCACCGCCTGCACCTGAGCGCCGTACTTGCCGACGATGTTGGTGTAGTAGCGCCGTGCCTCGGAGAGGTAGTCGGAGAAGAAGTCCACCTCGTCGTTAAAGAGGTGACCGTTTAACGCTCCGAAGGTACCGAAGGCGTCGGCGGAGAACAGAATCTTGTCGGTGAGGTCGTAGGTCATCATGACCTCCGGCCAATGCACCATGGGCGCCATGACGAAGGTGAAGCTGTGCTTGCCGCTGGAGAAGGTGTCGCCCTCGGCGACGATGTGGTAGTTGAGAGAATCGGACAGCTCAAAGAACTGACCGAGCATGGTCTTGATCTTTGCGTTGCAAATGATGGTGAGGTCGGGGTATCTGAGCGTCAGCTCCTCGACCGTTGCGGCGTGATCCGGCTCCATGTGCGAGATCACAAGGTAGTCAAGTCCTCTGCCGCCAAGCGTGTGCGCAATGTTCTCGAAAAAGCTGCGGCTCACCGCCTTATCGACGGTGTCGAACAGGACGGTCTTTTCGTCCAGAAGCAGGTATGAGTTGTAGGAAACGCCGTCGGGAACGCCGTAAACGCCTTCAAAGCAGGCAAGCCGCCTGTCGTCGGCACCCACCCATGTGAGGTCGTCGGTAACTTTTCTCGTGCAATACATGGTAAAGCCTCCTTTTAAACACTTTAAGACTTATATTATCACACTTTTGGCAAAATAGTTGTAGCAAATACAACAAAAATGTGCTAATATCAAATCATGGGAGGCGATTTCATGGAACTTAGAAACGTAGAGCTGTTTAAGGACATAACGAACGACAGCATTGATGCGATGATCCGCTGCTTTAAGCCCGAGGAACGCAGCTTCCGCAAGGGCGACACGATACTCGTCTACGAAACGGAGCTTAAAAATCTCTGCGTGCTCCTCAGCGGCAAGGCGCACCTTTACTGCGTCGATTCCGACGGCGAGTACACCCTGCTCGAAAACTACCGTCCGAACGACATCTTCGGCGAGGTTTTCGCTCTGCCGTACAGCGGCTTGGGCTACGTCGTGGAGGCGGACGCCGACTGCCGGGTGATGTTTATAAAAATGACCTGCATCTACGGCAGATGCCCCAACGCCTGTGAGCATCACACGAAGCTCAACAGCAATCTGTTCAAGCTCACGGCGAAGAAGGCGCAGATGCTTGCGCTGCGCATAAACATGATAAGTAAAAAGACCGTGCGTCAGAAGCTTATGAGCTACTTTGAATATATGCAGGAAAAATACGGCAACAGCTTCGAGACCGAGCTTTCGCTGTCGGGGCTTGCCAACTACCTTTGCATTGACCGCACGAGCCTTATGCGTGAGCTGCGCATGATGAAGGACGAGGGGATCATAGATTCAAAGGGCAGAAGCATCACCATACTTGCCTAAAAACTTCGACATTTTGAACAAATTTAAAAATTTGTTTCATGCATTATAACAAAAAAACTCCTTTTTGTTTATTTACTGACAAAATGTGTTGCGAAATTATTAACGATGGTTTATACTAATTTGCGTCAGATGTACAGATAATAACATAAGGAGGACAAAATAATGGTAAAAAAGGTATTCAGCATCGTTCTGATCCTGGCCTGCCTGTTCATGCTTGTTGCGGGAGCCTTCGGCATTAAGGACATCCTGCAGGAAAAGAGCGACGGCGAAAAGAACAAGGCCGAAACCCTCGAAAAGCTGGACACGCTCAAGGCGGGCGTTGCCGAGCTGGAGAAAAACAGAGCGGCATACGAAGAAGGACTCAAGGCTTACGAGGACGGTACTGCCGAGTATGAGCAGGGGCAGAAGGACCTCGAAGCGGGCGAGGCTGATTACGAAGCAGGCAAGATCAAGATAGCAAACGGCAAGATCGCACTCGCTGCCGGACAGAAGGAATATGACACGAGCCTTGCACAGTATAACTACACTGTGAACAACAGGGATGCGGTCATCGACCAGAAGACCGAGGAGTACATCAAGGCTAACCCCGCAGTCGTCAACGGACTCATTGAGAAGAACCTTGACGCCGGCGTCGAGACTGCCGTAAAGCAGCAGTCCGAGGCAATGGTCCAGCAGGAGCTTGCCAAGTTCAAGGAGGCAAATCCCGAAGTCGCAAAGGACGAAGCGAAGATGAAGGCAGTCGAGGCTCAGATCAGAGCGAGCGTCGAGGCGCAGCACGATGCGATAAAGGCGGGCGTCATGGCGAACGACGAAGCAATGGCAAAGATCCGTGCCGGCGTTGAGGCACAGGTCAAGGCGGGCATCCGTGAGCAGGTCGCAGCACAGGTCGACGCAGGAATTGCGGACGCAAAGGTAAAGCTTGCGGCAGGCAAGGCAAAGCTCGACAAGTCCAAGGCGGAGCTTCGTGCGGGCGAGGCGGCTCTTGCGGCGGCTGAAAAGCAGCTTGCAGAGGGCAAGGATAAGCTCAGCGCAGCGGAAGATCAGCTTGCCGACGGCAAGACTCAGCTTGAAACCTTTGAAGCGGGTCAGAAGCAGATCGACGCAGGCTACGCAACGCTCATGGAAAACGAGAAGATAGCAGCCAAGGTCGAAAACGGCATGGACGCTCTCGACGCAGGCTATGCCGTCGTTGATGAGGAGAGCGAGATCACCACCGCCGACCTCGTCGGCAGAGCGGTCTACATCGGACTCGGTATGCTCGGCGCACTGTTCGGACTTATCGCAGCCTTCGTTAAGCTGCCCAAGTGCAAGGTCTTCGGCGCAATTGCACTGGTGCTTGCGGTTGCGGGCAACGTCGTCGGACTCATCCGCACCTACTCCGAGCAGCAGCTTCCCATGATCGCACTGATCGTGCTTGCGGTCGCAGCGATCCTGTTCTTCTTCACCAGAGGCAAGGCGGAAGCATAAGCTCAACATTTTATAAAAAAGACTTCCCGCGAGGGAAGTCTTTTTTCTGCCCCCAAAGATGCTTAAAAGTTTTTAAGCAACCTGCCCAAAAACAAACACTTACCCTTATGCGATTTAAACAAAATTCAAAAAATGACAAGATATTTGCCTTGTTAAGTATCAAAAGTTGCGGAGAAGTTTTCAAAGTTTGATAATCTATAGACAAAGAGATGCTTCCGCACAAATATTTTTGGAATATGTACCGATCACTGCGGCACATAATTCCGTGGGAGAAAAAATTTGGTGGAGTGATAAATATGAAGCACGGCATAGCCGACTGCGTTTCCTTTTGGGAAAGTCTCGGAGAGAAGCACAGGACCTTGCTTGAGAGCAACACGATCTTCCGAACGTATCGGCAGGGGGAGAATGTTATTTTTAAGACCGTCAAAAAGGACGGAATAATCTTTGTCCTCGGCGGGGCGCTGAGGGTATATCTTGCGTCGGACACCGGACGTGAGGTGACGCTATTTCAGCTCAACGAGGGAGACGCCTTCAGTATCATGACCGTCGACAACGCAAAGGAGACGGACGTTGTTCCGTCGCTGCAGGCGCTTTCGCCGACAAGCCTTGCGTATTTGCAGCGCTGCGATATGGCGCCGGTCGCATACGAGGAGCCGCTGTTTGCGAAGTTCGTTTATGAGACATGTGCAAAGACTGCTCAGGAGATACTGAACAACATTTCATTCTGCATCTTCAACAGCGTCAGAAGCTGCATCGCAAGAGAGCTTGTCATAAAGGATGCGCTCGGCGGCGGCTACGGAACGATAAGCGTTACGCACGAGGAGATAGCAAACAACCTCGGCACGACACGGGTCGTCGTGAGCCGTGAGATCGACAGACTGCGTGACGAGGGGCTCCTCAAAACGGGGAGAGGCAGGATATACATTCTTGACAGAAAAGGACTTGAGGACTTAAGCAAAATATAGAATATTGAAAATTCACTGCGAATGTGGGAGCTGCGGCGGTGAAGATTGCCGGAAGGACAACACTGTGGAACAATACTTTATCAGCACAAAATGCGTCGGCTGCGGGGGCTGCCGATCAAGATGCCCCGTAAAATGCATCGACGCTGCGAAAAAGCCGATGGTTATAGAGCAGGAAAAATGTACGCACTGCGGTGCATGCTATTTTGCCTGCCCGATAAGAGCCATTGTGAAACGCTGAGAGGATCCGTAATTTGCTGCACAACGTGCGGAAAAAATAAAATTAGGAGGAACCACAATGTATTACAGCAGCGGCAACTATGAAGCTTTTGCGACCCCGAAGAAGCCTGAGGGCATTGACGAGAAATCCGCCTACATAGTAGGCACCGGGCTTGCGGGTCTGGCGGCGGCATGCTTCCTCATCCGAGATGCACAGATGCCCGGAGACCACATCACCCTGTTTGAGCATCTGCCCCTTGCGGGCGGCTCCTGCGACGGCATTTACGATGCGACCAAGGGCTTTATCATGCGCGGCGGACGTGAGATGGATAACCACTTCGAGTGTATGTGGGATCTGTTCAAATCCATCCCCTCCATCGTGAACCCCGGTGAGACCGTTTTCTCCGAATACTACCAGCTCAACAAGGAGGACCCGAACTTCTCGCTGTGCCGTGTGACCGAAAAGCAGGGCCAGGATGCGCACACCGACGGGAAGTACGGACTTACCCCCGGCGCAGCAATGCAGCTTCTCAAGCTGTTCATGTCCACCAACAAGTCGCTTGAGGATAAGAAGATCGACGATATATTTGACGACGAATTTTATGCGACGAATTTCTGGACCTACTGGCAGACGATGTTTGCCTTTGAAAAGTGGCACTCCGCACTTGAGATGAAGCTGTACCTGCAGCGCTACATCCACCACATCGACGGTCTGCCCGACCTGAGCGCACTTCGCTTTACCCGCTACAACCAGTACGAATCCATGATCCTGCCCATGTGCAAGTACATAACCGACCACGGCGGCAAGATCCTTTACGATACGACCGTTACGAACATAGTTTGCGACTGCACTCCCGAAAAGAAGGTCGCAAAGAAGATAGAGTACACGCAGGGCGGCGTTGAGAAGGTCATCGACCTGACCGAAAATGACCTCGTCATTTGCACCAACGGCTGCCAGGGCGACGCTTCCGCATACGGCGACAACACCCACGCACCCGTCATCACTGTTAAGAACGGCGAAGGTCCTTCCGTCGAGATGTGGAAGAAGATTGCAGCGCAGGATCCGGCGTTCGGACGTCCCGAAAAGTTCTTTGCGGGCATCAAGGAGACCTCATGGGAATCTTGGACGGTCGATACCGCAAACAAGCAGATACTCGATGCAATTCAGAAGATCTGCAAGCGTGATCCTCTGTCGGGCAAGGTAGTCACCGGCGGCATCGTCACCTGCCGTGACTCAAGCTGGCTCGTGAGCTGGACGATAAACCGTCAGGGTCAGTTCCAGGAGCAGCCCGCCGATCACTGCCTCATTTGGGTCTACGGGCTCAACTGTTGGGACGACGAGGGCGACTTCATCAAGAAGCCCATGTACCAGTGCACCGGCATCGAGCTTGCAGCCGAGTGGCTGTACCACATCGGCATCCCCGAAGATCAGATCATGGATCTTGCGACGAACGAGTGCAACACCACTCCGTGCATGATGCCTTACGTCACGACCTTCTTCATGCCCAGAGCCGAGGGTGACCGCCCGAAGGTAGTTCCCGAAGGCTCTGTGAACCTTGCATTCGTCGGTCAGTTCGCCGATACCCCCCGTGACACCGTGTTCACCACGGAGTATTCCATCCGCACCGGCATGGAAGCGGTCTACACGCTGTGCAACATCGATCGAGGCGTGCCGGAGGTTTGGGGTTCGGTGTACGACATCCGAGATCTGCTGTATGCCACCAGCAAGCTGCTCGACGGCAAGAAGCCTGCCGAGTTCCTGCTGCCGAGCATCATGCCGATCCTTGAGCTTCTGAAGGAGCCGCTGACCAACAATATAGTCGTGGAGCTTCTGAAGAAGTATAACATCGTCTGAGCAGTGTTGCCCCCGGTTTCGTAAGAAAAACGGAGGTTTTGGGTGCGGCCTACTCCCACCGCCGCACCCGATTTTATAAACAAAAAAAGACTTCCCACACGGGAAGTCTTTTTTAGTCGCTTACTCTTTTTACTGCCTATGACACATGGCAGAGGGGAAGCCATTCTTGGTTGTTTCGTATCAGTCGTCGACATCGAGGGCGTCGAGACCCTTCTTTGCGATGGGCTTGTTGTCGCCGTGCATGACGAACAGCATCGTCACGAATGCGAGAGCGACGAATATCGCAGCATACGGGAACAGGGTCTTCATGCCGAAGCTGTCCATTATGTAGCCGGACACCATCGGGGTGACGACCTGCGCCGCCATGGATGCGGTGTAGTAGTAGCCGGTGTACTTGCCGACGTTGCCGCCGGAGCACATCTCGACAACCATCGGGAAGGAGTTGACGTTTATCGTCGCCCAGCCGATGCCTGCAAGGGCAAAGAGCAGGTACATGACGATGATGCTGCTGTTTTCGTTGACAAACGCCGCAGCGCCGAAGGCTGCGCACAGCATCACGACGCCCGCCAGAATGGTGCGCTTTCTGCCGAACTTGGATGCGACCATGCCGACGGGGAGGTAGGCTGCGATCGCTGCGACCTGCGCTATCATCATCGTGGTGTTGTAGTCCTTGTTCAGAATATTTCCGGCGTAGACGGAATACTTTGAAGTGACGGCGTTGTAGCCCATGAACCAGAACACGATGGAGGCGAGAATGAATATGAGAGACCTGCGCTCGGCACGGCTGAGCTTGCGCTTTTCTCCGGTCTCCTCGTCGATGTCGTTTTCCTCGATGCCGTACTTGCGGCTGTCCTCGTGCATGATCTCGACGAGCTTAGGCTCGTTGACCTTCGCACGGAAGATGACGAGGGCGATGAGCATGACGCCCGCAGTTATGCCGAAGTAGGCGACGTAGCTCATCATGGAATTGTGAACGTCGCTCGTTTTGAGCAGCATTCCGGCGCCGAGTATCACGATGCCGCCCGCCGAACCCATGAGGTTTATGACGGCGTTCGCCTTGCTTCGCAGGGGCTTTATCGTCACGTCGGGCATGAGTGCGACTGCGGGGGAGCGGAACACGGACATGGACAGAAGCACCATGAGCAGGACCGCAATAAAGAGAATGAGCATACCCGGCTCGCCGGTGCTTATCTCATGTATGCACGCCTGACGTGCGGGGGTGACGTAATCCGTGTATTCGGGGGTGGTGACGGTCTTGCCCGCCTCGTTCACGGTCTGGCACTTGATGGCGGAGAACTCCTCACGGGTAAACTGCTCTTTGAGGACAAACTTCTCGCCGTCCGGGGTCATAAGGGTCTCGTCCGCCTGCTCGTCATAGATGTACTCAAGCGTCTTGACGTCGTCAATGGCGGAGACCTTGTCTATCTCCTTAAGCTGTGCCGCATCGACAAAGGACAGAGCAACGAAAGTCACGACGGCGATGATGGTGCCGACCGTGATAAACGGGGTGCGTTTGCCCCGCTTGCTGTTGTGCCTGTCGGATATGGCGCCGAAGAGCGGGAGGAGGAACAGCGCAAGGATGTTGTCCAGCGCCATGATGAGGCCGGACCACGTCTGCGACATTCCGAACTTGTTGGTCAGAATGAGGGGGATCGCATTGTCGTATGCCTGCCAAAAGGCGCAAATAAGGAAGAAGGCAAAGCCGACAAAAATAGTGCGCTTGTAATTAAGCTTCATTGTAAAACCTCCGAGCGTAGCGTATTTCCGCCGATTCGACGGAAATCGGGACTGCACAAAAACAATTGTACACTAAAAATTCACATAAAACAACAGATAATTATTTGACCTCGGAATTATGCTGGTGTAAAATAAGAGCATAAGGGGAGGTGCGTTCCGTGAACAATACCGTAAAAAAGATTTTGCCCGCAGCGGCGGCAGTCGCCGCAGCAGCCGGGACACTGTGCTTTCTGACCGCCCCCGGCAGAGCGGGAAAGGCTCAGAAAAAGCCGTTTATGTACAAGAATTTTGCCCACAGAGGACTGCACAGCAGGGACAAGTCGATACCCGAAAATTCGCTTGCCGCCTTTGAGCGTGCCGCCTCCGCAGGCTACGGGATGGAGCTTGACGTTCAGCTCAGCCGTGACGGAGAGGTGGTCGTGTTCCATGACGACGACCTAA
The DNA here is from genome assembly GCA_004556755.1 of Clostridiales bacterium. GTDB lineage: Bacteria > Bacillota > Clostridia > Oscillospirales > Oscillospiraceae > F23-B02. The sequence goes on from SFFW01000014.1 coordinate 51,548, forward strand.
AGCGCGTGTGCGGAGTGGAGGCAAAGGTCGCAGACCTGACGCTTGAGGAGCTTAGAAAGCTTCGGCTTTGCGGTACCGAGGAGACGATACCGCTGTTTTCCGAGGTGCTCAAGTGCGTTCGTGGCAGGGGTGCGCTCATCGTCGAGCTGAAAAACGGCAAGCGCAACAAGGAGCTTTGCGAAAAGACCTATGAGCTTCTGCGCTCGTACTCCGGCGAATACTGCATCGAGAGCTTCAACCCCTTTATCGTGCGTTGGTTTAAGCGCAATGCGCCCGAAGTCCTGAGGGGACAGCTTGCAAATCCCCCGGAGGACTACAAGGGCGAGGTAAACCCCGTGACCGGCTTCCTGCTCGGCTGCGTGCTTTTAAACTTCCTTTCCAGACCGCAGTTTATAGCATACAAGATCGGACGCAAGCCCTTCACCGTCAAGCTCTCGGAACTTTTCGGCGCAATGCGTGTTTGCTGGACGAGTCACGAGTGGATGAACGAAAAGGGCAACCACACCGTCATATTCGAGTTCTATAAGCCCAAGCTCAGCTATAAAAAGTGAAATAATACACGGCGCCGCCCTTTGCAGCGCCGTGTATGCTTTTTAAACGGATGTTACGACGCTATCCAAAACCGCTTGACGGCAATGTTAATTTGCGTTGCTTGCGGCAGAGCGCTTATTTCGCTATTTTTAATGGCGAAGTAGTGTGAGACGGCATGTTTGGTGAAAATTTAAAAACACTCAGAAAACAAAAGGGCTTTTCGCACAAATCAGGCAACTTATTTGCGAAAGAGCGACCAAACGGTGTATAAGTGGGGGTAAAAACGACCAAAAGTATGGCATCTATCCGTTCGACAAATTGGAATTTATCTTTTTTTCCACTCTTCCTTTGTTAGATAAGTGAAATGTTCTGTTCTAACATCACTCATCAATTCACAAGGTTTATTCTTCTCGGTATGATGATATTTAAAGCCACATTTTTCCTGACAACGCCTTGACTTTTCATTACCATCATAATAACCACACCACATTGCTGTACAACCGAGATCTTCAAATGCATGTTTCTGCAAAGCTCGTATCGCTTCGGGAATATAACCATTTCCCCAGAATGGAACACCTATCCAATAACCTACTTCCAACTCTGTGTTACTTGCTTCTGAATGCGTTTGGGCAGGTGTTATTAATCCAATACTCCCAATTGCAACGTTATCTGTTTTCAAACAAACAGCATATGTTTCATCTGCTGACAGTACATTCTTGATTATCTCAAGGCTGTTTTTAACAGACGAATGCACCGGCCACCCGGCTATAGGTCCTACTGCAGGATCCTTAGCATATTCATAAAGGCTCTCCGCATCAGTTTCCAACCAACTTCTTAATACTAATCGCTCTGTTTCTATCATTGTTACCTCCACAAATTCATGTTTATCGAACTGATTGTACAGCAGAAAGGACGGATTGTGAAGTGAAATATCCTCCGGATGTGAAATAATGCTCTGCGAGCATTGTGAAATTTTCCGCTTGCGCGGAAAGTGAAATGAAAGAAATCCCCCACCGCCGCAGCGATTTCACACGCCGCAGGCGTATTTCACTTGCGAAGCAAATTTCACAAAACCCGCAGGGGATTTATTTCGTTGAAAAGAAACACCTTTTGTCGGTAGAAAAAAGGTGTTTCTTTTCTGGCGGAGAAGGAGGGATTTGCTTTTCTGCGGAAAAGCCACGGCGGTTGCAACAGTCCCCCGGACTGTTGCTAAGAGCCGCCTTTCAAATCCCTCCAACCGGGCAATAAGGTGCATAAACAGGGGTAAAAACGAAGAAAAGGTGCTCAACGCTACTGTTCGACTTATTGGAATTTACAGAACAAAATTATACAGGAGTTCCAACTTCAATTAAGTTACCATCCAAATCGTAGAATCTGACTACCTTTTGCCCCCAGCTGTGTGTCATCAGGTGATTGACATATTCGATTTCAGGGTAAAGTGTTTCAAGACGCTCTACAAATTGTTCTATATTGGACTCTTCAAAATACAACTCAGATTGATTGCTGCTTGGAATTACACTTCTTTTTGTGAATTGTTCCCAGTATCCCGATTCCTGTAAATATAAATTATCCGTCAATTCCATATTCCCATCGTTGTCTTGAAGAAGTCGAAATCCAAACATATCACGATAGAACTTTAACGCACGGTTACAATCTTTAACAACAATAAGCGTTCCTTTGTATCTCATAGTTTTCCTCCGCAAATTCCGATTGATCGCG
>SFFW01000033.1 GCA_004556755.1 Clostridiales bacterium
AAAGCGGAGACGCCTCTCTTTTCATATGCGGATGCGCCCAGCTCAAAGGTGCCGTCGGCGTGGTTCACGAATGCGGATACCGGCAGCGAGTCGCCGTCCATCCTGCCCACGGGGTCGAGGATCGTCTTGACCATTTCCACGGTCTTTTCCCTGCCCTCGTAGTGCTTTGCCGCCTTCGTATCCTCGGCGGTCGCCCACGATGCGGGGACCTCCACCTTCTCAAACGCCGTTGCGCCTGCGTCTATCGCTGCGTGGTTCATGTCTACGACGTCCTGTCCCTTCTTCAGGTACGACGCCGTCGCCTTCTCCTTCATGTACCGGATGGCGTCCTCCTGCGGGATGACCTTCGCCAGCGTGAAGAACGCAGACTGCAAAATGGTATTCGTCCTCTTGCCCATGCCGATCTTCTGCGCAAGGTCGATCGCATTTATCATGTAAAGCTGGATGTTGTTGTTCGCTATGTAGCGCTTGGACGCAGCGTCAAGATGATGCTCAAGCTCCTCAAAGCTCCACTGGCTGTTTATGAGGAACACGCCGCCGGGCTTTACGTCACGCACGATGGGGAAGCCCTTCGTGATGTACGCCGGAACGTGGCACGCCACAAAGTCCGCCTTGTTTATATAGTACGGACTCTTTATCTGCTTATCGCCGAAGCGCAGGTGCGAAATCGTTACGCCGCCCGTCTTCTTCGAGTCGTACTGGAAGTATGCCTGTACGTTCTTGTCCGTATGGTCGCCGATGATCTTGATCGAGTTCTTGTTTGCACCGACGGTGCCGTCGCCGCCGAGTCCCCAGAACTTGCACTCCACGGTGCCTTCCGCCGCCGTGGACGGTACCGCCTCCTCAGGCAGCGACAGTCCCGTCACGTCGTCCACGATGCCGATGGTGAACTGGCGCTTGGGTTCCTCCTTTAAAAGCTCCTTGTACACCGCAAACACGCTTGCGGGAGGAGTGTCCTTGGAGCCCAGTCCGTAGCGTCCGCCGCAGACCTTGATGCTCTTGCCGGCATTTGCGACTGCCGTCACAACGTCGAGGTACAGAGGCTCGCCCTGTGCGCCCGGCTCCTTCGTGCGGTCAAGAACAGCTATCTTCTTGCAGGTCTCGGGGATGGCTTCAAGCAGCTTGTCCGCTCTGAACGGTCTGTAAAGTCTGACCTTCACGAGTCCGACCTTCTCGCCCTTTGCCGTGAGGTGGTCTATGACCTCCTCGGCCACGTCGCAGATGGAGCCCATTGCTATGATGACTCTCTCCGCATCGGGTGCGCCGTAGTAGTTAAACAGCTTGTAGTCCGTTCCCAGCTTTGCGTTTATCTTGCCCATGTACTCCTCAACGATCTCAGGGATCGCTTCGTAGTACACGTTCGACGCTTCTCTGTTCTGGAAGAAGATATCTCCGTTCTCGTGTGAGCCTCTCATGCTCGGATGCTCCGGATTCAGCGCTCTGTCTCTGAACGCCTTGACCGCATCCATGTCGCACATTTCCTTGAGGTCCTCGTAATCCCAAACGGCTATCTTCTGTATCTCGTGCGAGGTACGGAAGCCGTCGAAGAAGTTAACAAACGGCACTCTGCCCTTTATTGCCGCAAGGTGTGCAACGGGTGCAAGGTCCATGACCTCCTGCACGTTGCCCTCGCCCAGCATTGCAAAGCCGGTCTGACGGCATGCCATAATGTCGCTGTGGTCGCCGAAGATGCTAAGCGTGTGCGACGCTATCGCTCTTGCGGTAACGTGGAACACCGCAGGCAAAAGCTCGCCCGCCATCTTGTACATATTCGGGATCATGAGCAGCAGTCCCTGCGACGCCGTGTACGTCGTCGTAAGTGCGCCTGCGTTCAGCGAGCCGTGTACCGCTCCCGCTGCGCCCGATTCTGCCTGCATCTCCTGAACCTTTACTCGGCTTCCGAAGATGTTCTTCTGTCCCTTTGCGGACCACTGATCCACAAAGTCCGCCATGGGGCTGGACGGCGTGATCGGGTAGATCGCCGCTACCTCTGTAAACGCATAGCTTACATGTGCGGCTGCCTCGTTGCCGTCCATCGTCTTGTACTTCCTTACCATATCTTTTCCTCCGAAA
>SFFW01000034.1 GCA_004556755.1 Clostridiales bacterium
AGTCGTTGTCCTTCGCAAATTCGTCGTCCAGCTCGGGCAGCTCTTCAAACTTGACCTCGTTGCACTTTACATGGAACACGACGGCCTTGCCGCCGAGATCGTGGCCGTAGTTTTCCGGGAAGGTGATGTCAAGATCGCGCTCCTCACCGGCGGAAATGCCGACGAGCTGGCTCTCGAAGCCGGGAACAAAGGTGTCGGAGCCGAGAACAAGGTTCTGATTCTCCGCCGTGCCGCCATCGAACGGAATGCCGTCGAGCAATCCGGCGTAGTTGATGTTCACGGTGTCGCCGTTCTGCGCGGGGCGCTCCACGGTGACAAGGCGGGCGTTCTGCTTGCGCAGGCGCTCGATGTGGCCGTCAACCTCTTCATCGGTGACTTCGGCGGAGGGCTTCTCCGCCTCAAGGCCCTTATACTGGCCGAGCGTGACCTCGGGGTAAACGTCGGTGCTGAAGCTCAGAAGAGCGCCGTTCTCCTCCGTGACCTTGGAGTCGGTCATGGTCGGACGGCCGACGGTCTCGAGCTTGCCCTCGGCAACGCCGAACGCAAAAGCGTCGTTCGCGGCATTATCAAACGCATCATCATAGAACACGTCCTTGCCGTACATCCCCTCGATAACCATGCGGGGCGCCTTGCCCTTGCGGAAGCCGGGAACCATGATACGGCTGCGGGCCTTCAGATATGCACCGTTGACATACTTTTCAAACTCGGCAGCGTCGAGCTCGACATCAAAGGTAACGGTGTTTTTTTCTTTCTTGCTGTTCTTGACAATCATGTGGGGGTTACTCCTCTCTATATTTCAGCCGGGACTGAATATGCAAATTTCAAGCCGATGTATTATAGCAAATAAAAATGCAAATTGCAACGGATTATCTGATCTTAAACGGAACAAAATCAAGAAAATCTGCGGAAACGAGACGATACCGCACGCCCTCGCTCTCACCGATGAACGCGCTGCGGCTGCCGTAGCCGTGGATATGACCGTAACAGCACTCACGCACACCGTATTCGGTCAGCACATGCAGTATCTCCGGGCAGGTATAATGAAGATACAGCGGCGGATAATGGAGAAAGACAAGTTTCTCCCGGTCGCCGGCGCACTTGAGCGATGTTTCCAGCCGTCCGACCTCACGCCGGAGGACCTTGGCGTCGTGCTCGGTGCCGGTCTCTTCATCCTTGAACCAGCCGCGCGTGCCGCACAGCGCCAGATTTTCCCATTGCGCAGAGTTATTATGCAGCAAAGAGATGGTGTCCAAACCGTTTTGTGCAAAAAAAGCGTTCATTTTTGCCGCAGTCGTCCACCAGTAGTCGTGATTTCCCTTGACCATCAGCTTTTTTCCGGGCAGGCTGTTGAGAAACCGAAAGTCCGGCAGCGCCTCGGAAAGGCTCATCGCCCAGCAGAAGTCGCCGCAGATGACGCAGGTATCGTCCTCATGCAGCAGTTCAAAACCGCGGCGGATCTTGTCCACATACCCGATCCAGCGCCCGCCGAAGGCTTCCATGGTTTTGTCCGGCTCGCCGATGGCGAGATGCAGATCTCCAATGGCAAAAAGGGACATATTCCCTCCCCTCTCCGAATAAAGCGAGATTTTTCGCAGAAACTACTCCCCGTAATCCATCAAGGGAGGATAAAACCATGAGTGAAAAAACAAACGGCAAGATCGACTGCTGCGTAAAGGACTGCAAGTATCACACCGCAGCGAACCAGTGCACCGCTTCGAAGGCGGAGACGTTCTGCGCCACGTTTGAAAACCGCTGCAACTGCTGACCGGACGGGGCTTTTGCCCCGTACTTATTTTTTTAATCCAGCGTGAAAGCGTTCTCCCAATGGCGAATGTCCGGATCCTTTGTGTCCACCCCATCGGGAGCGTAAATCTCGATCACATCGAACCGCGGCTGGAGCTTCTGCGGATTTTTTTGCAGCCATTCCTCCGCCGCCGCGGCGAGCCTCTGCCGCTTGGCAAAGGTCACGAACTCCCGCGCCTCGGCAAAGGCGGCATTTTTTCGCAGCTTGACC
>SFFW01000035.1 GCA_004556755.1 Clostridiales bacterium
ATGATGAGTGACGTTGAATATATCCTTGAGGCGAATCACCGGCGCGCAAGAGAGCGCGAACTCGGCGAGCGGTGGGACAAGATTATCCGGCAGCGGAAAAGGAAGTCGGAGCTTTTGAAGGCTTCGGAGGCGTTCTGCTTCTCGATTGGATGCGTCCTTCTGGGCGGCACGGCGGTCCTGCTGGGCTTCGGGCTGTTCAAGGCAGCGTTCACGCTCGGCGGTGCGGCGGGGATCTTCTTCGGCGGCGCGGTGCTGATGGAGGCGTGAGATGATTTACCCGTGCAAGAAATGCTCACATGATACAGGCAAGTGCCGCTGCCTTGACTGGAAGAGATGGTTCTCCGTGGAGTTTGAGGCAGAAGCGGCGAAGGTGCTTGCTGCGACGCACGCAGAGCCGTTACCGGCGCCGCCGAAGATATTCTATCGCGAGATTGTTTTCAGTTCGATCTTCACGCGGCTTTGGAGGTAGATATGAAGCAGGCTGAACGGGTTTTGAAGTACATGCGCGACTTCGGCAGCATTACGCAGCTCGAAGCCATGAAAGATCTCGGCTGCATGCGGCTGGGCGCGCGTGTCTACGATCTGAAGCGCGAAGGGTACAACATCCGGCGCGACATGGAAACGAGCAAGAACCGGTATGGCGAGGATACGAGCTATGCCAGATACAGGTTGGTGGAATGATGGAAGACAGACAGCAAGCGCAATGTATGTTTGACCGGTTCGGCGCTGAGATTTACGAAGGCGAAGAATACTTCGCCGGAAACGATGGAGATATCTTCGTGTGCGATTCTGAGAACTTTGACCCGGGCAATCATGTCATTTGCGATCTGGTAGAGACGATGGGAACAAAGTGGATATTAGAGCAGCTGGGGTATCAGAAGAAGACGTTCTGCCTCGACTGAGAAGGAGGGAACATGGCAAACTTTGAAACCGGTGTAAGCGGATATATTCAAGTCGAAGCAACGGTTCGTATGTCGTTCCCCGTGGACTTGAAAGGCAATGCGTACATCTGCTGTGATGCCTGCCGGTTTTACCGCCAGAGCGCCAGAAGATGCGCTTTGACAGACGAACCGATTTTGTGGGCTGGCAGATATGTTGGGCGGGAGTGCCCGTTTGAAAGGATGGATGAAAATGAAGCAATTCAGGCTGCTGCGACCGGATGAGATCGAGTGCCGAGTGGCACAGTGCAACGAAAAGGGCGCGTCAATTTTGCTGTACAAAACAGCACGGACCGACGCGGACCTGCTTGACGAGACGGTAGGCGCGCAGAACTGGGAGAATGATTTTAAGCTGGTCGATGGTGTTCTGTACGGCGGTATCGGCGTGGACTACGGAAAGGACGGGAAACTGATCTGGAAGTGGGACGCAGGCGTAGAGAGCAACACAGAGGCTGAGAAGGGACGAGCTTCGGACGCGTTCAAAAGAGCCGGCTTTAAGCACGGTATCGGGCGGGAACTCTACTCCGCACCGTTTATCTGGATTGACGCGGCGAAGTGCCAGAGGCTCAAGAAGAACGACAAGACGGGTCGCTGGCAGTGCTCTGACCAGTTTGACGTGACGGAGATCACCTACGACGAGCAGGAGCACCTACGACGAGCAGGAGCGAATCAAAACGCTGACGCTTGCATCGAAGGGAAAGACGGTCTACACCTTCGGGCACGGTGGGAAAGCTGAGACATCAAGCGCCCCGCGCCTTGTCTGCGCGGACTGCAAGGGAGAGATCACGCAGGTCATGGAAGGCGGCACACAGTTTACCGCTTTGCAGGTCGCTGAGAAGACGAGAAAGCGCTTTGGCAGATGCCTTTGCTGGAACTGCGCGAGTAAGACATGATAGAGCTGAACATCGTTGAAGCTTCGTGGAGCATGGACGCTTCTGGGAGCTGGCTGAAGCTCCGACCGGAGTTGCCCGGACAAGCCCAGATGGTTGCCGGAGAATTTGACCCGCAGAAGAAGTACACGGTCACGATCAAGGAATTTCGCAAGAAGCGGAGCTTGGATGCAAACCGATATCTCTGGACGCTCTGCAACAAGCTTTCCATCAAGGTTGGGATTCCACCGGAAGAGGTCTACCGGCACTATATCCCGGACGTTGGCGATAACTCCGATACGATCTGTATTCCGGACGCAGCGGTCAAGCGGTTCCGGGCAGGCTGGGAGAACAACGGTCTCGGATGGTGTACGGAGATTATGGCGTCAAAAATTCCGGGCTGCACGAACGTCATTTGCTACTACGGCTCGAGCACCTACGACACAAAGCAGATGGCGCGTCTCATTGATCTGGTCGTTGAGGACTGCAAACAGCAGGGCATTGAGACGCTCACGCCGGAAGAACTCGATCGTATGGCGCTGGAATGGAGGCAGGATGAGAAAGGAAACGAAAGCGACAAAGATACCTGAGAAGGTCAAGAAAGCCGTCTGGGAGCGCGACGGCGGGCGCTGCATCGTCTGCCTTCGCCCCGGCAATCCGTGGTGCCACTTCATCCCACGCTCGCAGGGCGGGCTTGGAATCGAGCAGAACAT
>SFFW01000002.1 GCA_004556755.1 Clostridiales bacterium
ATTGAAAAGCTTTGGACTCCTCAGACTGTTACCTGTCCCAAATGTGGCAAGGCGCAGCTTGTGAAGGATCATTGGATGGCATACATGGTTATATCGTTTATGACATGTACTTCAATGCATAAAATTGAAGTCATATCTACGCAAAGAAACCTCTTTTGTCTACCATGGCAAGAGAGGCTTTTTTATACATATCGGGGCAAAATAGCCCCCATATAGGAAAATATCGCTGAAACAGGGGCCGGAACGCTTATGGAAACCGCTCTGACCCCTGTTTTTTGCTTACCGGTGGGAGAATGGGCGCAGGGGGCCTGGCCTTTCTTTACAGAAAAAAGAGTGCGGGAAGCCATACAGCCGACGGAATTTGGATCGGACTATAACTAATCGACCAATCAGTTAAAAGGACGGCAGCGAGGACGGTATAAAGGAGCTGCTGCCCGACAAGCTTCCTGAGGACATTCAGGAACTGTACAACATAAGTCACGAGTGATCTTGGGAGGAGAAAATGAAAAGATTTTTAGCGTTTTTACTTTGCCTGCTCATGCTGTTTTCGCTGTGCGCCTGCACGGGTGAGGGAGATAAGAAGCCGGAAAAGACCGAAGCGCCTACGCCGTCACCGAGCGAGGAGCCGGAGGAAGCGGAATGTACGCCGCTGATGTACAAGGTCACCGACGGAAAGGGCGGCGCTCTGTACATCCTCGGCTCGATACACGTTGCAGACGACAGGGCAAAGGATATGCCCGACTATGTGACCGACGCATATGACGAGTCGGACTACCTGTGCGTGGAGTGCGATACCTTCGCATTTAATAGCGACATGGCGGCACAGAGGGAGCTTGCGGAGCTTGTGGTGTACAGCGACGGGAGCAAGATAAGCGACCACATTTCCGCCGAGACCTATGAGGCGGCGAAGGCGATCCTCGAAGAAAACGGTTTGTACAGCTATGTGTATGACTACATGAAGCCCGCAATGTGGGTGTCGGCGCTTGAGACGCTGAGCGCAGAGAAGGCGGGACTGGACTCCGATTCCGGCATCGACCTCATGTTTCTCAAAAAGGCGCACAAGAGCGGGCTTGAGATAAGGGAGATCGAGTCAGTTGAGTTTCAGTTCAATATGCTCATCGGCTTTTCCGACGAGCTGATGGATGCGATGCTGGCATCCGATTGCAGTGAGGATGCGGCCGAAAGCAGCTTGGAGCTTTATGAGCTTTGGCTCAAGGGAAATGAAAAGGCGCTCATAAAGGCGCTGACCGCCGAGAACGACAGCGACACTGATCTCCCCGCCGAGCTTCTTGAGGAGTACAACAAGGCGATGATAAGTGACCGCAATATCGGCATGGCGGATAAGGCGGAGGAATATCTCGCAGGCGGCGGCACGGGATTTTACATCGTGGGTCTTGCGCACGTCGTCGGTGACGGCGGCATAATCGACCTGCTCACTCAGAGAGGCTACACCGTCGAAAAAATAAGTTGATACCTTATATAAAATAAAGCATCCGAAGTTTTACTTCGGATGCTTTATTTTGCTCTCTTGAGCCTTGCGTGCGAGAGCGTCGGTCGGCTTAGAAGGGGAGGAGCGGGTCTTGCCAGCACGAGCGTGCGCCCGTTGTATGTAAAAATGTCAGCGTCGATGCCGTTCCACGAGGGCAGCCCCTCACTCAAAAGAGCCTCTCGTATCCTGCCCTTGAGGGCGTTGGCATCGGGTGCCGAGCTTGCAAGGATAAGCGCAACGGCGTTATCCGAAACCGTGTCAGTCAAAATCGGTTGCCTCCCTTTATTTGTATACATTACAATTTAAAATCATATTGGCGTCAAAGCGGTTAAGAAACCGCAAGATTTAAATTACAAATCGAATTTTATCAAAAATTTTTTAGATTTTCTATACAAAAATTATGGAAAAATCGTCAATGAGGTGATATACTAAACAAGCGTTATGTAAAGTTTTTATGTAAAGCAATTTCGTTATGTTGAGGCTTGAAATGGATCTTACCGAGAAACGGCTCGACGGAGAGCTTAAATATAAAGGCGTTATAGTGGACGTCGTTATGGACAGGGCGCAGCTTTGCGACGGCAGCGTCGTACGCAGGGAAGTGGTTCGTCACCCGGGGGGCGTTACGGTCCTGCCCGTGGACGACGAGGGCTACTGCTACTGCGTTCGTCAGTTCCGCTACCCGCTTCAGAAGCTGATGCTTGAAGCGCCCGCCGGAAAGCTCGAACCCGGAGAGGACCCGACCGAGTGCGCGATCAGAGAGCTGAGCGAGGAGACCGGCTTTACCGCCGACAAGCTTCAATACCTCGGCAGGTGCTGCACTTCACCCGGCATAACCACCGAGGTCCTGCACATCTACCTTGCGACGGGACTTCATGCCGGAAGCAGCCATCCCGACGAGGGAGAGTTTTTAAGCGTCGAGAAGCACCACATCGACGAGCTTACAGAGCTTGCCATGAATGGGGAGATCGACGACGGAAAAACTATAATTGCCGTCCTCAAAGCAAGACAGATACTAAATCTTGTATAAAAGTTACGAATTATTTACAATTTTACCTTGCTATTACCGAACCCCTATGCTATAATACAAAGCCGGTGTCCGAAAGGATGCCTACGAAAGGTGTAACATATGGAAAAGTACGTTATTAACGGCGGAAAGCCGCTTCAGGGCGAAGTCGAAATAAGCGGAGCCAAAAATGCCGCAGTTGCAATAATCCCCGCCGCTCTGATGGTGGACGGCATTTGCCGCATCGAAAATATACCGGAGATCAGCGATACCGATATGCTCCTCAAGATCCTCTCTCAGCTCGGAGCGAAGGTTCGCCTCATAAACCGCTCCACGATAGAGATCGACAGCCGCAATGTCAAATTCTGCGACGCACCCTTTGACCTGATGCGCAAGATCAGGGCTTCGTATTATCTCATCGGCGCAATGCTCAGCCGCTTCGGTCACGCAAAGACCACGATGCCCGGCGGCTGCAACTTCGGCGTTCGTCCGATAGACCAGCACATAAAGGGCATGATGGCTCTCGGTGCGGATATTGAGGTAAAGAGCGGCTTTGTGTTTGCCGACGCTCCCGAAGGCGGACTGCACGGTGCGAAGATATATCTCGACAAGGTGTCCGTCGGCGCAACGATGAATATCATCCTTGCAGCAACGACCGCATCCGGACGCACCATAATCGAAAATGCAGCAAGAGAGCCGCACATAGTAGATCTTGCAAACTTCCTCAACTCCATGGGCGCAGACATCAGAGGCGCCGGCACGGATACGGTGAAGATAATCGGCGTCGATAAGCTCAGAGGCGGAAGCTACTCCATCATCCCCGACCAGATCGAGGCGGGAACCTACATGGTCGCCGCAGCCGCTACCGCAGGCGAGGTGCTTATAAAGAATATTATCCCCAAGCATATGGAATGTATCAGCGCAAAGCTCAGGGAAACGGGAACCATCGTTCAGGAGTATGAGGATTCCATTCTTGTAAAGGGCAACGGTCAGCTTCGCAAGGCGAATATCAAAACCCTGCCGTACCCCGGTTTCCCGACGGATATGCAGCCGCAGATGGGTACGCTTCTGTGCATGGCGCAGGGTACCTCCGTCATAACCGAAGGCATATACGACAACCGTTTTAAATATGTAAACGAGCTCAAGAAAATGGGCGCCGACATTCAGGTGGACGGCAGGATAGCCATAATCGAGGGCGGAGCAAAGCTCACCGGCGCACCCGTCATGGCGTGCGACCTCCGTGCGGGAGCAGCAATGGTCATTGCCGGACTCTGCGCATCGGGGACCACGGAGATAGAGGATATACATTACATCGAGCGAGGCTATGAGAACTTCGTCGGCAAGCTTCGCAAGCTCGGAGCGGACATTTCGATAGTCGATTTTCCCGACGAGCCTCAAATAAACGAAAAGGTAATTTCAATAGGATAAGGATATGCGTATTGTAACTTTCGCCAGCGGATCAACGGGTAACTGCTGCTTAGTCAGCGACGGCGGAGTGAATGTGCTTATAGATGCGGGGATATCCGCACGCAGGATCGTTCAAGGTCTCGGCGTGCTGGGGCTTGCTCCGCAGGATGTATGCGGAGTGCTCATAACACATGAGCACTCCGATCATATTTCCGGGCTTCCCGTGCTTGTAAAGCGCACTGGGATGAGAATATTCGCACCGTCTGAGCTTGGCGAGGTACTCAAAAGAGTGAAGCCGGAGCTTTCAGAATCGATCGACTACATACCGCCCGACGGCGGTCTTTGCGTGGGAGACGTGAGGATAACTGCGTTTCCCACCCCGCACGATGCCTCCGCAAGCTTCGGCTACAGGATAGAAGGCAGCGAGGTCTTTGCCTTTGCCACCGACACGGGGCACATAAGCGACGAGCTTTTGGAGGGGCTTCAAGGCGCCGACACCGTAGTCATCGAGGCAAATCACGATAAGGTCATGCTCAAAAACGGACCGTATCCTCCGCTTTTGAAGCAGCGTGTGCTGTCAAAGCACGGGCATCTTTCAAACGACGACTGCGCAAAGCTTGCCTGTCTGCTTGCCGACAGCGGTACAAGGCAGATAATCCTCGGACATCTAAGTCAGCAAAACAACACCCCCGAAGCGGCGGAAACAGCCGTTTCGGAAGCCCTTTCGGGCAGGAATGTTAAAATTTATACAGCTCCCGCCAATAAACTACTTGAAGTTTTGATAGGAGATGGGGTACAATGTTAAAAGTACGGCTGATATGCGTCGGCAAGCTCAAGGAAAAATTTTACGCAGACGCCTTTGCGGAGTACGCCAGAAGGCTTGGCGCATACTGCAAATTCGACTGCGTTGAGATACCCGAACAGAGACTCGGCGACGATCCGTCGCAAAAGGAGATAAGCTCGGCACTTTCCAAGGAAGCGGTCGAGATCGAGCGAAACATACCGAAGGATTCATACGTCATAGCTATGTGCGTCGGCGCAAAGCAGCTCACGAGCGAGGCGCTTGCGGAGAAGATCGCAGCGCTTGCGGTGTCGGGAAGAGCGGCACTGTGCTTTATCGTGGGCGGCTCCTTCGGATTAAGCGACGGCATTAAGGCACGGGCGGACATGCGTCTCGGCATGAGTGAGATGACCTTTCCGCACCACCTTGCACGGGTCATGCTTGCAGAGCAGATATATCGCAGCTTTAAGATCAACGAAGGATCGAGATACCACAAATGAACGGAGGATTCTATGGAGGATAGCGGCGTAAAGCTTGAATGGGGCAGGAAACTAACGGGCGAGCTGTATGAGCGCTGGCCTAAGGACGCCGACGGCAAGCCGGAGGAGCCTGTTTTTCTTACGCATTGTATGAGCCTTGACATGAGTGACGAAATGCTTGTGAACCTGCTTGGCGCATACGGGATCCCTGCACTGAAACAATACCCCAACGACGGAGATTTCGGACGGCTGATACTCGGTATCAGCGGACCGGGAACGGATATATATGTACCCAAATCTATGTATGAGGACGCTGTCAATTTAAGCATGAGGGGAGCAGAATATGAGGAACTATAAGGAAGAATATCAGAGATGGCTCGACAGTCCAGCACTCAGCGAGAGCGAGTGGGAGGAGCTTAATTCCATTGCAGATGACGAAAAGGAGATCGAAAGCCGCTTTTTCGCACCGCTTGAGTTCGGCACCGCCGGACTGCGCGGCACGATGAAGGTCGGTCTGCATCACATGAACGTCCACGTTATCCGTCATGCGACGCAGGCGTTTGCAAACGTTATCGTCTCCGCAGGAGCCGAAGCGATGGCAAAGGGCATTGCGATATGCTTCGACTGCCGCCATAACAGCGACGTGTTTGCAAAGGAAGCCGCCTGTGTCATGGCTGCAAACGGTATACACGTCAGACTGTTTGACGCTCTTCGCCCCACGCCGGAGCTTAGCTTTGCCGTGAGATATTACGGCACCACCGCCGGACTTAACATCACCGCAAGCCATAACCCCAAGGAATACAACGGCTACAAGGTCTATTGGTCCGACGGCGCACAGCTTCCGCCGCAGCACGCCGCAGCGATCGCAGCGCAGATGGAAGCAATCGACATATTCGACGGCTTTAAGAGCTGCGATTTCGACGAGGCGCTTGCAAGCGGAATCATCGAAATGATAGGTGAGGACACCGATGCGGCGTACCTTGAGCGGGTACTCAATCAGGCGATAGACAGAGAAGTCGTGAAGAAGGTCGCCGACCGCTTCAAGATCGTCTACACTCCGTTCCACGGAGCGGGCTACAAGCTCGTCCCCGAAACGCTGCACCGCCTTGGGATCACTCAGCTTTTCCCCGTTCCGGAGCAGATGGTCATTGACGGAGCTTTCCCCACGGTCGAAAGCCCCAATCCCGAAAATCCCGAAGGCTTCTATCTTGCGATAGACCTTGCAAAGAAGGTCGGCAGCGACCTCATCATCGGCACGGACCCCGACTCCGATCGTATCGGCGTCATGGTGCGTGACGGCGAGGGCTATACCGGCATAACCGGAAACCAGCTCGGTGTGCTGCTGCTCGACTACATCATAAACGCAAAGCGCAGAACGGGTACCATGCCAGAAAACCCCGGCGCCGTAAAGAGCATAGTGACGACCGAGATGGCAAAGGTCGTTGCGGAGCAAAACGGCGTGCATCTTGAGGACACTTTCACGGGCTTCAAGTTCATGGCGGAGCGTGTTGCGGAATGGGAAAAGGCGGGAAGCTACGAGTACATTTTCGCTTACGAGGAGAGCTACGGCTACATGATGGGCGACTATGTGCGTGATAAGGACGCCGTGACCGCTTCTATGATGGTTGCGGAAATGGCGGCGTACTATTTCGACAAGGGCATGAACCTCAAGCAGGCGATGGAGAGCCTGTACGAGAAGTACGGTCAGTTTGCCGAAAAGACGCTCAATCTCGTCATGCCCGGACTTGACGGTCTTGACAAGATGAAGTCGATAATGGCAAAGCTCAGAAAAGAGCCGCCCACGGAGATCTCCGGCACCGAGGTGCTGAAGATCCGTGACTACTCCGACGGCAGCATAACCGTCCCGGCGCTCGGCGTCGTCGGCGAGACGCATATAAAAGGCTCCAACGTCCTTTACTTTGAGCTGGACGACGGCTGCAACTTCATAGTCCGTCCCTCCGGTACCGAGCCGAAGATCAAGGTATACATTCTTTCAAGCGGCGAAACCGCAGCGGAATGTTCAGAAAAAATCGAAAAATACACTGAATTTGCAGAGAATCTTAAGAAATGAAAGATCTGCTTGAAATCTTTGCGGTTGCGTTCCGGGTCGGGATCATGACCTTCGGGGGCGGCTATGCCATGCTCCCGATACTCCAGCGTGAGGTCGTCGAAAACCGCAAATGGGTCACCGAGGCGGAGGTGCTGGACTACTATGCGATAGGTCAGTGTCTCCCCGGTGTGATAATGGTAAATACGCTTATATTCATAGGTCAGAAGCGCAAAGGCACGATCGGCGGTATAGTTGCGGCACTGGGCACCGTGTGTCCGGCACTGATAATCATCGGTGCGATCGCAGCGCTGCTCACGAACTTTGCCGAGGTCGAGGCCGTCAAAAAAGCGTTTGCGGGGATAAGAGTTTGCGTCTGCGTACTTATCCTCAACGCCGTCATCAAGCTTTGGAAAAGCTCCGTGTGCGACTGGAAGTGCTTCCTCATTTTCGCACTCGTGGCGGGGCTGTCCCTGTTTACCGACGTGACGCCGGTGCTGTTCGTCGTAGCGGCGGCGCTTGCGGGAATTCTTATCAAGTGTATGGGGGCAAAGAAATGATCCTTTTGAAGCTTTGGTGGGAATTTTTCAAGATCGGTCTGTTTTCGGTCGGCGGCGGAATGGCGACATTGCCGTTTCTGTACGATATGGCGGACAGAACGGGCTGGTTCACATACGATCAGATAGCCGATATGCTTGCCGTTTCCGAGTCGACGCCGGGACCAATCGGCATAAATATGGCGACGTACACGGGCTTTACGACCGCCGGGATGCCCGGCTCGATCGTTGCGACGCTCGGAGTCATCACGCCGGGCATAATTATCGTGCTGCTTATCATTGCGGTGCTTGAACGCTTCCGCAAGAATAAGTACGTCGAGGCTGCGTTTTACGGCATACGTCCCGCTTCCGCAGGACTTATCGCCGCAGCGGGCGTGCTTGTGGCGGAGATCGCCCTGTTTAACGTCGATGCCGACAGCATAGCGGGCTTCTTCGACGTTAAGGCACTCATTTTGGCGGCGGTACTCGTCGTGCTGACCCGCTGGGTGAAGCCGACAAAGAAGCTGCATCCCGTGGTGTTCATTGCCGCATCTGCCGTTGTCGGGATACTGCTGTTTTGAATTTCAGTACAAAATAATACCCGCAGCGAATGCCGTTATTGCGGCGATGGCTGCAATGAGAAACCGTCCGATCACATATCGGGCGGTTTTTATATCGGTGCCGTCAAGCATTGCAAAGGTCTGAAAATGCACCGAAACGCCGCCCCAACCGAGTATGAAGGCGGCAAGAGCGAGATTTTCGGGGGAAAGCGCAAGTCCCTGCATCGCACCGACCGCCGTTCCGATCTCGAAAACGCCCGTAAAAAAGGCTCTGCCCCATTGCATATCCACGCCGAGGAGCGACGAAACTCCGGCGGAGAGCGAATCAAAGGGGCCGAAGGCGCAGAGCAGGTCAATGAAAACGGAGAACGAGACGACAAAGCCGCAGACGTACAAGACCGAGAGTACCGACTTTTTGACGGACGAGGTGAGCGCAATACCGAAATCGGCGCTGCTAAGCGATATGTGCGACTCCGACGACGCATATGCTCTGTCGGAGAGCAGGATCCCGCCGATGACTGCGGAGAAGATATGTACTGCGTAGAGCAAAAGCCCTGCGGCGGAGGACGAAAACACCCCGACACCGACGCCGCCGATTATGAATGCGGGACCCGAATTGTTGCAGAAGGGCAGAAGCGCCGATGCCTCACGGCAGTCAAGACGTCCCGCACGCCTCATGTCGGCGATGTACGCAGCACCCAAGGGGTAGCCGCCGCAAAGCCCCACGATAAAAGCACTCGCACCGACGCCCGAAACCCCGAAAAGCCTTGATGCCACGGGCGAAAGCAGCCTTCCGAGGTACGCCGCAAAGCCCAGCTCTGACAGCAGCACTGTCGCAACAAAGAAGGGAAACAGCGTCGGTATAATGAGCCTTCCGCAAAGCAAAATGCCGTTTGCGGCAGCGGTGAGCGCCTGTGAGGGATATATCACGAGCGCTGCAAAGATAAGTACCGCAGCAAGCAACGAGGGAAGTTTTTTCATCAGATCACATCCTTGTCCATGTATCAAACTATGCCGTGCATCATAGATTTATACGACGGGAGGTGGGCGGATGCAGGGGAAAGGCAAAAAAGCCGAGCTGCTTGCAGACAGACTTGAGATACCTGCCGATGCACTCGGAACGCCGAAGCTGAGCATTTGCGGACGCAGACGGGTGCTTGTGGAAAACCATTGCGGCATTCTGAGCTACGGCGACACCATGATAGAGCTGTGCTGCCGTGACATGAAGATCCGCATCCGAGGCGACGAGCTGAGACTGGGCGCAATGGACAAAAAGGATATGCTGATAAGCGGAAGAATACTGTCGGTAGAGCTTGAGTAGGAGGAAAAATGAAACTTTTCGATATTGCAAGGGGTACCGTGACCGTTGAGATACGGGGAGCCGAGCCGGAGCGTGTGCTTAACGTCATGGCGCAGAAGGGCATAGCGTTTTGGGACACAAGCCCGAACACCGATTTCTGCATCGTGGCAACGGTTTATGCGTCGGATTATCCGAAGGTCCAGGAGCAAAACGGAAGAGCGGGGTGCGAGGTGAGGATGCTCACAAGCAGCGGAGGACGCCGCCTTTTGCGCAGCGCAAAGCGGCGTATCGCCCTGCTTGCGGGGCTGTGCGTCTGCACCGTCGCCTTGGCGGTCTCGTCGCTGTTCGTGTGGAGCATCAGCGTCACGGGAAACGAAAAGCTCTCGGATGCAGAGCTTCTTCGTGCGCTCGAAGAAGCGGGGCTTTCCTACGGCACCTTTTGGGTGGGACTTGACACCGATACGATAAAAAGTAAGCTCCTGCTCGAAAACGAGGAGCTGTCGTGGGTCGGGATAAACATTTCAAATTCCCACGCAGAGCTTTGCGTGCATGAGCGTGTCGAGAAGCCGGAGCTTGTATCGGAGGGCGCACCGCAGAGCATATATGCCGCAAAGTCCGGTGTCATCACAAAGCTTTGCGTGCTTGAGGGCAGCCCTGCGGTCGCACCGGGGGACACGGTCACGCAGGGGGAGCTTTTGGTCAGCGGCGAGATGCTCAGCGAGACGGCGGAGCCGAGATATGTGAAAGCAATGGCACAGGCGGAGGCGAGGACGTGGTACGAGCTGACGGCGGTAACGCCGCTTTACGAGTACAAAAAGACCGGAGAGGACGGTTCACATCGGGAAATATCGCTCATGCTCGGCAAAAACAGGATAAATTTTTACTCAGACAGTAGAAATCTTGACGCAAGCTGTGATAAAATAAATAAGATTAAGAATCTGTCGATAGGTTCGGCGTTCGTGCTGCCTTTGGGCATAATAGAAGGAAGCACGGTGTGCAGGGAGACCGAGTGCCGACGGATCGACAGCGACGAGGCGGCCGAGCGCATGAAGCAGCGCCTTATAGAGGAGCTGCAGGCGCAGATTGGCGACGGGGAGATAGTGAGCTATACCTGCTCCGTCTCGGAAAGCGACGAGCTGCTGTACCTCACCCTGCGCGCGGAATGCCTTGAAAATATTGCTATAAGCGGAGAGATCTAACATGATAGAACGGACGATAGAGGTCGAAAGAATGGAACACGTCATAAGCGTGTTCGGCTCCTTTGATCAGAACCTGCGGATAATCGAGAGCGAGCTTGGAGTCAAGGTGCTTGACCGTGACAACAAGATCCACGTCTGCGGTGAGGAAGAAAGCGCCATGCTTGCGGAAAAGGCGATAAACGGACTTTTGACGCTGGCCGCAAGAGGCGAGAACATCGACGCACAGAACGTGCGCTATATACTGAAGCTCGTTGCCGAGGGCAAGGAGTCGAAGATCGACGAGCTTGCCGGCGACGTCGTGTGCATAACCTCAAAGGGCAAGCCCGTCAAGGCAAAGACCTTGGGTCAGAAAAGCTATTGCGAGGCCATAGCGAACAACACCGTCACCCTCGGCGTCGGACCCGCCGGCACCGGCAAGACCTATCTTGCGGTTGCGGCGGCGGTCGCCGCCTTCCGTGCGGAGGAGGTAAACAGGATCATTCTGACACGTCCGGCGGTCGAGGCGGGCGAGCGCTTAGGCTTTCTGCCGGGCGACCTTCAGAGCAAGGTCGATCCCTACCTGCGCCCGCTCTACGATGCGCTTTTCGAAATGCTCGGAGCGGAGACCTATCAGAAGTACCTTGAGCGGGGCAACATCGAGGTCGCACCGCTTGCCTATATGCGAGGACGGACGCTTGACGACAGCTTCATCATCTTAGACGAGGCGCAGAACACGTCGGGAGAGCAGATGAAAATGTTCCTGACACGAATAGGCTTCGGCTCCAAGGCGGTCATAACGGGCGACATTACGCAGATAGACCTCCCGGCGGACAAGGTGAGCGGACTTAAAACCGCAATGAAGGTGCTTGACGGCATCGAGGATATTGCGATATGCAAGCTCACGGGAGCGGACGTCGTGCGTCACAGGCTCGTGCAGAAGATAATCGAGGCGTATGAGGAGTACGACAACAAGCACCCGGTACAGAATACGAAAAAGAGATACAAAGGAAAGCCTGCAAAATGAAGCATGAGATATACTTTACAAGAGAAAAGACGGGACTCGGACACCGCACTGCGGCGTCGGTCATAAGGAAGGCGGCGCAAAAGGCGCTCGATGCCGAAAAGGTGGACAAGCCCTGTATAATAAGCGTCATGCTCACGGACGACGAGGGCATACGCAGCATAAATGCCGAATTTCGGGGCATCGACAGAGCTACCGACGTTCTTTCGTTCCCCGGAGGGGAGATGCAGCCGGGACATTTCGATGCCGACGCTTTGACCTGCGACCCCGAGAGCGGCGCTTATATACTCGGCGACATGGCGATATCCCTTGAGCGCTGTCAGGCGCAGGGGGAGGAGTTCGGTCACGGCTTTGACCGTGAGATAAGCTACCTCACCGTCCACTCGGTGCTGCACCTTTTGGGCTACGACCACATGGACGAGGGAGAAATGAAGGCGCAAATGAGAAGCCGTGAGAAAGAGATAATGGAGGATGAGGTATGACAAACAAAGCAGCTATGATAACCGTCTGCGGCAGACCCAACGTCGGTAAATCCACGCTTACGAACACGCTTGTCGGCGAGAAAATAGCGATAGTGTCAAACAAGCCCCAAACAACGAGAAACCGCATTTGCGCAGTCGTCACGAAGGGTGACACGCAGTTTGTTTTTATGGACACTCCGGGCTTCCACAAGCCGAGGACGAGACTGGGCGACTACATGGTGAACGTGGTGCGTGAGTCCGTGGCGGACGTCGATGCGGTCATGCTCCTCGTTGAGCCGCTTCCCAACATCGGCAAGCAGGAGCAGGAGCTTATAGCAAGATTTAAAGAGACCGGCGTTCCGGCGCTGCTCGTCATAAATAAGATAGACACCGTTCAGAGGGCGGAGCTGCTTGAGGTCATGGCGGTCTACTCCGCAGCGTATGAGTTCGATGCGATAATCCCCATCTCCGCAAAGACGGGCGAGGGAGTGGACGAGCTGTTGGCGGAGCTTTCAAAGTATGCCGTTGACGGACCTCCGCTTTTCCCGGACGACATGATCTCCGATCAGCCGGAGAAGCAGATCTGTGCGGAGCTTGTCAGAGAAAAGCTGCTGCTTTGCCTTGACAAGGAGATACCGCACGGAACCGCCGTCGAGGTCACGAGATTTTCCGAGCGTGACGACGGCATAATCGACATGGATGTTACGATATATTGCGAAAAAGCCAGTCATAAGGGCATAATTATCGGTAAAAAGGGCGCAATGCTCAAAAAGATTGGCGAGCTTGCGAGAGCCGACATCGAGGCCTTTATGGGTACCAAGGTCTTCCTCCAGACATGGGTGAAGGTCAAGGAAAACTGGAGGGATTCACAGGCTCAGCTCCGAAACTTCGGCTTTACGGAATAAGATTCCAACATATTGCGCACCCGCACTGTGAAATACTAAGCACAGTGAGGTGCTATTATGGTGCAGATCAATTATTGGGAAATGTTCCGTGACACGGGCGACCCGATGTGTTGGCTCATGCTCAAGGCATCGGAGCGCAAACCCGCAAACGGCAGCAAGGGATCTGAGGAAAAACCTCAGGTCTCCGACTGAGCGGGGTACATAGATTCGAACCGACGCCATGACGCCGGAGGACGTATGTTTAAAACGATAAGAGGACTAATCCTCAGAGAAGTAAAATACAAGGAAGCCGACAGGATAATCACCGTACTGACAGACGATATGGGAAAGCTCAGCGCAAAGGCACGGGGTGCGCTGCGAAAGGGCAGTAAGCTTTCGGCTGCAACACAGTCGCTCGTGTTTTCGGAGCTTACCATGTTTGAAAACAGGGGAAAGTGGTCAGTTAACGAGGGCAGCACCCTTGAGGAGTTCAAGGGACTCCGAGGCTCGCTTTCGGCGCTGGCGCTTGCAAGCTACATCGCCGAATGCACGGAGGCGCTCACGGGAGAGGAAACGCCGGAGCCGCAGATATTGCAGCTTGCGCTCAACTGCCTTTTTGCGCTCTCGAACGAAATGTACCCGGAGGAGCATATAAAGGCGGCGTTTGAGCTGCGTCTTATGTGTCTTGCGGGCTATGAGCCGGACCTTTCCGCCTGCTCGGTGTGCGGCGGGCATGAAACGTCGGAGATGTATTTTCTGCCGTCGGAGGGGCGTATATGCTGCTCCGAATGCAGAAAAAAGCTGAGCGGGAGCTTTTTTGCCGTCGGTGACGCCGCCTTGGACGCAATGCGGTACATTCTCACCGCCGAGCCTAAGCGCCTGCTTGCTTTTGCGTTGCCGGAGGCTGCACGGAAGGAGCTGTACCGTGCAGCGGAGGCGTATCTGACGGCACAGACTGAGCGGAGGTTTTCAACGCTCGACTACTGGAAGAAAGTGAAATGATATGGAGTTTTACGAGAAATCATTAAATACGCTGGAATTGCCCGCCGTGCTGCGGATGCTTGCGGATGAAGCGGTGTCCGACGGCGCAAAGGAAGCGGCAATGCAGCTCAAGCCTTCGACGGAGAAGGCGGAGGTCAGACGGAGACTCGATGAAACGACCGCAGCAAAGAGCATGATGGTCGTAAACGGCAGCCCGTCCTTTTCGGGAATAAAGGACGTGCGCCCGTCGCTGAGCAGAGCCGACCTCGGCGGAACGCTGAACACGAGGGAGCTGCTCGATATTGCAAGAGTCCTGCAGTGTTCGAGACTCGTTCGGGCTTACGTTTCGGGCGACAGACATGAAAAGACGTGCATAGACTTCCTCTTTACCGCACTTCGTGCAAACAAGTTCCTTGAGGAGAAAATCTCATCGTCGATAATCGGCGAGGACGAGATAGCCGACGGCGCTTCCTCGGAACTTTCCAACATACGCAGAAAGATCCGTGCAACGGGAGCAAGGGTCAGAGATACGCTGCAAAAGATCATCTCCTCGCCCTCGTATGCGAAGGTGCTTCAGGAGCCGATAATCACAATGCGTTCCGACCGCTTCGTCGTACCCGTCAAGGCGGAGTGCAAGGGTGCGGTGCAGGGGCTTGTGCATGACATATCGGCGTCGGGCGCAACGCTGTTTATCGAGCCTATGGCGGTCGTGAAGGCGAATAACGAGCTTCGGGAGCTTGCCGCAAAGGAGAAAACCGAGATAGAGCGCATCCTTGCGGAGCTGTCCGCTGACTGTGCAGAGTATGCCGACGATATTTCAAGCAACTGCAATCTGCTTACTCATCTCGACCTCATATTTGCTAAGGCAAAGCTTTCGTATAAGCTTGACTGCCAGGCGCCGGAGCTGAGAGAAAAGGGCTTGGTTTTAAGGCGCGCAAGGCACCCGCTGCTTGACAGGGCAAAGGCGGTCCCGATAAGCCTTGAGCTTGGTGTGGACTTCGATACGCTCGTCATAACGGGACCGAACACCGGCGGTAAGACGGTCAGTCTCAAGACCATCGGACTTTTAAGTCTTATGGCACAGTGCGGACTGCACATTCCCGCAGACGACGGAAGCAGTGTGCCGGTCTACAGTAGCGTGCTTGCGGATATAGGCGACGAGCAGAGCATTGAGCAGAATCTCTCAACCTTTTCCGCACATATGACGAACATAGTGAATATCATAAAGGAGTGCGACGAAAATTCACTCCTGCTCTTTGACGAGCTTGGTGCCGGCACCGACCCCGCAGAGGGCGCTGCGCTTGCGATCGCAATCATCGAATACGCTCGCAAGATCGGAGCAAACGTCGCCGCAACGACCCATTATGCGGAGCTGAAGGTGTACGCAAGCACCGAGAGCGGGATCCAGAATGCATCCTGTGAGTTTGATGTTGAAACTCTTCGCCCGACATACAGACTTTTGGTCGGCATACCCGGAAAATCAAACGCCTTTGCAATATCCAAAAGGCTCGGACTGGACTCCGAGATCATTGAGGACGCACGGCGCAGGGTAGGCAGCGAGAACGTGAACTTTGAGGCGATGCTCGAAAAGCTTGAGCAGACGAGGCTCATGCTTGAGCGTGACAGAGACGAGGCGGCGAAGAAGCTCCGTGAGGCGGAGGAGAATGCGAAAAAGGCGTCCTTCCTGCGTGCGGAGCTTGCGGTGCGCCTTGAGAAGGCGGACGAAAAGTCACGGCGTGAGGCGGAGCTTATCATTGCCGATGCACGACGCACGGCGGAGGAGACCTTTGCGGAGCTTGATGCCATGCGCCGCCGCATAAACGACGAGCAGGAGGCACAGGCGGTAAACGAAGCGAGAAGTGAGCTTCGCCGCAGACTCAACGAGTCGGAATCCAAGCTGCGTACCGCACCCACACGCAAGGAGGAAAGCGACAAGACCCCGACAAGGGAAGCACGGGCGGGCGACACTGTCGAGATACTTTCGATGGGCGTTAAGGCGGAGGTGCTTTCCGTCAATCCCGACGGCAGCCTTGAGCTCAAGGCAGGCATAATGAACGTGAAGGCAAAGCAGAGCGAGGTCCGCGTGCTGGAGGGTCAGACCGCAAAGAAGCGTGTGGGCGTCAGCAGTGGCGGTAGCGCGCTGCGCAGCCATGCGGTGGCGTCAGAGATCGACCTGCGGGGCATGGAGTCGCTTGAAGCGGTCAATGCGGCCGAGATGTATATTGACAATGCGGTTATGGGAAAGCTTAAAACCGTAAGGATCATCCACGGAAAGGGAACGGGTGCGCTCAGAGCGGCGATACAGCAGATGCTCAAGCGCAATAAGCTTGTCAAAAGCTACCGCCTCGGTCGATACGGCGAAGGAGAAAGCGGCGTTACAATAGTCGAATTGAAGTAAAAGCCGTTGAATATTATTCTGAATAATGTGTAAATCTACAAAATAGACAAAATCTGTTGACGGTTTTTAAATAATTTGCTAAAGTAGAAATAATCTTTAAAGGGGTTAAGGAGTGTCGAGCATGGTTACTAAAGAGGTAGTCATAAACAATCAGGTCGGTCTTCACGCCAGACCTGCAACTTTCTTTATACAGAAGGCTAACGAATTCAAGAGCAGCATTTGGATCGAGAAAGAAGACAGGCGTGTAAACGCTAAGAGCCTGCTTGGTGTTCTTTCCCTCGGCATCGTCAAAGGAACAGCCGTTAACCTTATCGCAGACGGCAACGATGAGAACGAAGCCATAAGCACTCTCTCCGATCTTATCGCATCCGACTTTTCCGAGTAATTTTCTTAAACGAGCTAAGGGCGTGTCATATCTGCGACACGCCCTTATTCTAATATGAGGTACGGCAATGCACGAGCGACTGCTTCAAAAAGCGAATAAGCTGCCAATGCTCCCCGGCGTCTATATTATGAAGGATGCCGAGGACAATGTCATATACGTCGGCAAGGCAAAGAAGCTCAAAAACAGGGTGACGAGCTATTTCAGAGGCAGCCATCTTCCGAAGGTTGAGGCGATGGTCGAGAAGGTAAACGACTTCAGCGTAATCGTCGTTGAGTCGGAGTTTGAGTCGCTTGTGCTTGAAAATTCGCTTATCAAGCAGTACAGACCGCACTACAACATCCTGCTCAAGGACGATAAGGGCTATCCGTTCATACGCCTGTGTACGGACGAGCCGTACCCCAAATTTGAGCTTATAAACGTCAGAAAAGACGACGGCGCAAGGTATTTCGGACCATTCGGCGGCAGGTCCGTTTCCAGGGAAATAATCGACGTGGTGTGTAAAACGCTAAAGCTGCCGAGCTGCTCAAGGAGCTTTCCGAGGGACATCGGGAAGAACCGTCCGTGCCTCAACTACCACATGGGGAGCTGTTCCGGCTGGTGCAGACCGCCGGAAAGACGGGAGGAGTATGCTGCGCTTATAAGTGAAGCCTGTCTCATCCTCGAAGGAAAGCGAAAGGAGCTTGCGCAAAAGCTCAAAGCCGAAATGGAGCAGGCGTCCGAGGAGCTTCGCTTTGAGCTTGCAGCCGAGCTTCGTGACCGCATGAGAGCCGTCGAGAGCCTGTCAAATAAGCAAAACGTCATTGCTCCGGCGCTCTCGGAAACGGATGCCGTGGGCTTTTTCAGAGGTGCAAAGACCTGCTTTACGGTGCTGCATTTTTATAACGGCGCTCTGCGTGAAAAGGACACGATGCTGATAGACGAGCCGCTTGAAAGCGACGAGGAGGCGATCTCTCAGCTTTTGCGGCAATACTATATGCAAAGAAGCGCCTTTCCCAAGCACATTCTGCTTCCGATGGAACCGGAGGACAGGGAGGAGCTGGAGCATCTTTTCAGCGATGCCGCAGGCGAAAGAGTGTATCTCGAGGTGCCTAAGCGGGGCGAAAGGCTGGGGCTTGTTACAAAGGCGCTCGTAAACGCAAAGGAAGAGACGCTCAGAGCGACAAGCGCACAGCAGAGACGCACGAGCGCTCTGAAGTGGCTGCAAAAAGCGCTGGACCTAAACGACTACCCGACGAGGATAGAGGCGTTCGACGTTTCCAACCTCGGCGACACCGGCATAGTTGCGGCAATGACCGTTCACCGTGACGGCAAGCCGCTCAAGCGTGACTACCGCAAATTCAAGATAAGCGATCTTGAGCAGAGAGACGACTATGCAAGTATGCATCAGGCGGTGTACAGAAGATTCAAACGCTACTGCGACGGCTCAAGCGGCTTTACCGAGCTTCCGCAGCTTTTACTCATCGACGGCGGCGACCGTCACGCAGCAGTGGCGGAGGACGCTTTGAGTGAGCTTGGCCTCACGATCCAGGTGTTCGGCATGGTGAAGGACGACAGGCACAGGACCCGTGCGCTCATATCCTCCGACGGCAGGGAGATCGGGATAAACGCAAACCAAGCGGTGTTTTCTCTTGTGGGAAGGATACAGGAGGAGACGCACAGATATGCGATAGAGTATCAGAGGTCGCTGCGCAGCGGCGCTTTCGGCTCTGAGATCAATTCCATTCCCGGCGTCGGGGAGAAGCGCCGCAACGAGCTGCTGCGTCATTTCAAAACGCTGAAAGCCATAAAGAATGCAAGCCTTGAGGAGCTGTGCGAGGCGGTGCCGAAAAACTGTGCACACGCCGTGTATGAGCATTATCACGGAAGTGAGGATTTGAAATGAGAGTAATTAGCGGAAAATCAAAGGGTCGCAAGCTTAAAGAGCCTTCGGATTATGCGATCAGACCGACGACGGATATGGTAAAGGAGTCGGTGTTCAACATCATACAGTTTGACATTGAGGGACGCCGTGTGCTTGACCTTTTTGCGGGTACGGGTCAGCTCGGCATCGAGTGCCTCAGCCGAGGTGCATCGGAGTGTACCTTCGTCGATATGAGTGCAGAGGCGATAGCTCTCGTTAAGTCGAACCTAAAAACCTGCGGACTTACCGGCAGAGTGGTTCGGGACGACTCACTGAGCTTTTTAAAGCGCGGTGAGCGCTTTGATCTCATTTTCCTTGACCCGCCTTATGCCGAGGAGCTGCTGAGTCAGGCACTTCGGATCATTTATTCCGTTGACATCTTGAACGAAGGTGGTATAATTGTTTGCGAAGGCCCTCGTGAAAAGCTGCTGCCGGAGCCGGAAGCTCCGTATTATAAGATCAAGGAATACCGCTACGGCAGAGTGAAGCTCACGACTATCGGTAAGGAGAACAAAAAATGAGTCTTGCCATATGCCCCGGAAGCTTTGACCCGATAACGCTGGGACACCTGAACATCATACGCAGAGCCTCGAAAATCTTCGACAAGGTTGTCGTATGCATAATGGTCAACTCCACTAAGATGACACCGATGTTTTCCATAGACGAGCGTGTCGACATGGCAAAGCGAGTCGTGGAGCGGCTGCCGAACGTTGAGGTCGACACCTTTGACGGACTTCTTGCGGAGTATGCCAAGAAGTACGATGATGCTGTCATCGTCAAGGGAATGAGGGCGGCATCCGATTTTGAATACGAATTTCAGATGAATCTGATAAACAAAAAAATAAACCCCGATCTTGAGACCATGTTCCTGACCGCAAGCGAGAAGTACACCTTTCTCAGCTCGTCGGTGGTCCGTGAGATGGCGAGCTATGGCGCCGAGCTTACGGGTTTTGTCCCCTGCGAAATTATAGACGAGGTAAAGAATAAAGCCAAAATATGGAGGGATCGCAATGGAAAATGAACATAAGGAAGTAATGGAGCTTGTTGAGACCCTGTACACCATGGTGTCCGAGGCGTGGGGCGTTCCTCTCGGAAACGATAAGTGCATCGTCGAGCGAGAAAAGGCTCTTGAAGTGATAAACGACCTCAAGGCGGCGCTCCCCGTCGAAATCGCCGAGGCAAAGCGTCTTGTGTCCGCAAGAGACGAGTTTATCGGCAATGCAAAGCGTGAGGCCGAATCCATCCGCAAGAATGCCGAGGACCGTGCGAGAGCCAAGCTTGAGGAGCAGGCGATTGTAAACGAGGCAAAGAGACATTCCGTGGAGCTTGTCACCAATGCGGAGATCAAATCCAAGGAGCTGCGCCGTGTTGCCAACGAGTATGTCGATGAGATCCTTCGCCGCACCGAGGAAAGCGTTGCCGAGGCTCTCAAGGCGATAAACCGCTCCCGTGCCAGCTTCATTAACCTTGCCGGCAGCGCCGATGAGACGGTGGAGGAGCCGGAGACCGAGAACGTCGCCGAACCCGAAGAAAACTGAAATACGAGTATGAAAATGCTTGCTCCGACTGCACGGAGCAAGCATTTTTTACGTCTATTTTGATGGGTGCGGCGATCAGGTCGGCTCGTATGCCTTGCCGATCTCGTTGCCGTCTGCATCGTAGTCGATGCATTCCATGAGCTGCGGATCGACCCGGCTCTGTTTTTTTATGGTCATGCCGACGCCCTGGTTGTTAAAGACCCAGATGTAGTTGTTCCACGTTCCGGGGTCTTTTTTTCTGAACACGGTGGTCTCGTTTATACGGCAGAACTTCGCTCTGCCCTCCGCCGTATCCAAAAGATCGCCGGGACCGGTATAAAAAAGCTCGTCGCTGTAGTTGTACTGATCCTCAGCGCTGATCTCACGTTTGATGTCTTCCTGTGACATGGCAAACCTCCGAAGTTTTTTTACATTGTACCACGGATAAGCGGCACTTGCAAGCGCATAAATTAGCATGTTTTAAAACTTTTTGTCCCCAGCTTATTGACATTCTTAACTAATAGTTGGTAAAATAACAAAAACGGCTCATTTATGATTGAGGTGACTGCACAATGTATAAAGCAATAATCGTCGAGGACGACCTTATGGTCTGTGCGATACTTGAAAAGCAATTCGGAAGGTTTCCGCAGCTGAAGCTTGTCGGCAGCTTCAGAAGGGGTGCGGAAGCTATGGATTTCCTTGCGGACGATCCCGACGGCGCCGACCTGATAATTCTGGACTACTATATGCCGAACATGACAGGCGTGGAGTTCCTGAAGGAACTGCGAAAGACGAATACAAAGGTGCAGGTCATAATGATAACCTCCGCCAACGACTATTCCGTCATAAGGGAAGCGATGTGCTGCGGCGTGTGCGATTACATTCTCAAGCCCTTTACGTCGCTTAGGCTGGAAAAGGCATACAGTAAGTTTGATACCGTTATGAAGCTTACCCGTGATACACATGTGTGGACGCAGGAGAAGGTGGACACCCTGCTGTGTCCGTACCGCCATTACAGCACCGACTCTGCCGACGACGAGAGCAGCTACAAGTCGAGCAAAATTAATGCGACAACGCTTGAAAACATCCGTGAGTATATGCAGGCGAATGCGGGCAAAAAGATGCCGCTCACCGAGGTCAGCCAAGGCATGGGACTTTCGACCGTCACCGTGCGCAGGTACTTAAAGCACCTCAACCAGCTCAACGAGGTGAAGATAACGCTCGACTGCAAAACGGGCGGCAGACCGTCCGAGATTTTTGAGTACAGAGGAGTTGACGGCAATGAACGGGTTTGAGATGCGTTTCAGGGCTGCCGGAAATGACTACGACGCTGCGCTTGAGCGTACCGCAGGCGATACCGAGCTTTTGGGGCAGCTTATGCTGATGTTTAAGTCCGACGGCGGCTTTGCCGCACTTTCGAAAGCGCTCGAAGAGGACGACTGCAAGGCGGCGTTTGCGGCTGCGCACTCCCTTAAAGGCAGCAGCGGAATGCTCGGAATGGACCCGCTGTTTGCCGTGATGTCCGAGATCACCGAGGTGCTCAGAGCGGGGGAGCTTGAGCCTGCAAAAACAGTGTTTCCCAAGGCAAAGGACGAGTACGAAAAGGTGCTTGCGATAATCGGAGAGCTGTGCTGACATGAAGGCGGAGAAACTTCTACCCGCCGCAGGCTTTGCCTGCTTTGCGGCAAAGGAGCTGGGCGACATTTTCCCGAAGCTTCGTGCAAAGCTGCCGGTGAGCATCGGCGCAATAGAATATGCGGTGGGTATCGGTGCCGTTGCGGCGGGGACTTTAATGCAGATCAAAAAACTGCGAAGCGTTCCGGCGTGTGCGGTAGCTGCGGCATTTCTCGGAACGCAGATGTACGTTCTGTTCGGCTGCTTTTCTGGAAAGGATGCATATTGCGAAAACGGAAAGCAGAGCGTTTACGACAAAGGACCGTATGCGCTGTGCCGCCATCCGGGACTCATAGCCTTTGCGGGAGCCTATGCTTCGCTCTGCCTCGGAACGGACCTTCCGAAGCGGACAGCGGCAGTGCTTACGCTGCTTGACCTCTTGCTCGTGGCTTTTGAGGATGTGCTTGTGTTCCCCAAGACCCTTTCGGGCTATGACGAGTATAAAAAAACAACGCCGTTTCTTATACCGACGGCGGAGAGCATAAAGAGATTTTTTGAAAAATAACTGCGGATATTGAGTATGACGTTTCAACAGGAACTGGGCCGTATGTCCAAGGCTGAGCTGTGGCAGGAATATTGCGGCTATCTTGATCTGAATATAACTGAATATATGTATATTCAAAAGCGCCTTATGGAGGAGCAGATCGAGCTTTGGAGCAAAAGTCCCCTCGGAAAGAGCCTTCTTAAAGGCGAGACGCCGCACACCCTTGAGGAGTTCAGGCGGACACTTCCGCTGACGAAGTACGAGGACTATGCGGACATACTGTTCAAAAGGGACCCGGAGCTTCTGCCCGACGTTCCAATGATATGGATAGAGACGACGTGGGAGGGCGGACTTCGCCCGATAAAAATTGCGCCCTACACAAGGAGTATGCTGGACTCCTACAAGCACAATCTCATCGCCATGGCGATGCTCGTTTCCGGCAAGAAGAAGGGCGACTTTGACCTCCGACCGGGACACCGTTTCCTGTACGGGGGAGCGCCGCTGCCTTACGAAACGGGGCTTGTCCCGTCGCTGCTGAACGAGGAGATGCGCTTTGAGTGGCTGCCGGACAGCGACGAATATGCGGATCTGAGCTTCAGTGAACGCATGAAAAAGGGCTTTAAAATGGCGTTTAAGGGCGGAATTGATTACTTTTTCGCCATGGGCAGCGTCGCAAATTACATAACCGAAAGCTTCGCAAAACAGATATCCGGCGGTGGGGGAGGGAAAACGAAGGTCTCGCCCGCAATGGCGGTGAAGTACCTGAAGGCGAAACGCCGCTGCCGTCGTGAGGGACGAAGCATTCGCCCGGCGGACCTGTTTACCATCACGGGCTTCGGCTGCACAGGGACGGACGGAAAGTGCTATAAGGACAGACTTTCAAAGGCTTGGGGCGTTACGCCCGTGGAGCTTATCGCAGGAACGGAATCAACCTGCGTCGGCTGCGACACATGGGAGCAGCGGGGCATGGTTCTGTTCCCCGACTCCTGCTTTTACGAGTTCATACCCGAAGCGGAGATGCTTAAAAGCCTTGACGACGAAAGCTACGTTCCCGAAACCTGCCTTATAAACGAGGTCAAGGTCGGTGCAAAATACGAGATCGTCATAAGCGTCCTGCACGGCGGCGCATTCATGCGCTATCGGATAGGCGACGTTTACCGCTGCCTTGAGGAGAGCGTAGGAGGCAGTCTGCCGAGGTTTACATACGTTGACAGGATCCCGACCGTCATTGACATTGCGGGCTTTACAAGGATCACGCAAAAGTCGATCTCCGAGGTCATACGCCTTTCAAAGCTCGGCATCGGCGACTTTATCGCACGCAAGGAGTTTGACGAAAACAATACGCCGTTTTTGCATATGTACCTCGAAATTACACCGGAGTCTCAGCGGAGCGACGTGGTTACAAAGAAGGTTTTAAGCGAGCATTTGGCGGTATATTTCAGATACTTCGACAGCGACTATGAGGATCTCAAGAAGCTTCTGAATATCGAACCGCTTCAGCTTACCGTGCTGCCGTACGGGAGCATTGCCGGCTTTGAAAGCGAACGCAGCATGAAGCTGCGGCGCATAAACACCGACGACTATTTTATGAACAGCCTGCTCATGTACGCAGAAAAACTCGGATCGGAGGAGCGTTAATGGGAATATCGTATATATATGTAAATATTTTTGCCGTTATCTGCTTTTCTCTTATGTTTGCGGCATTTTGTGCGGCCGAAAGAAGCAAGGAGATGAACGCATGGATCGCTCTGTTGGGAGACATGGCGATATGGGCGGGAAGCTCTCTGTTTATGCGTCTTGAGGCACTGCCGGGCTACGAGTTCTGGTACTACGCTTCGCTGCTTGCACTGTTTGCAACGCCGTTTTTGGTATACAACTATATCTATCAGTTTGCAAACGCAAAGTATTCCACGATGCGAATAGTGTGGTTTCTCGCCACCGCTGCATTGCTCGTCGTATCGGCTACAGGCTTCATACTCCCACCGCCGGATATAAGCTATTCCGCCAACGGCGGCAAGGTCTTTACATACAACATGGATTGGGCTGTTGCGATCCCGGTCGTCTTCTGCCTTGCCATTATCGCCTCCATAGTCCCGCTCCTGCGTCAGATACTCACCGAAAAGGGGAGGCAGGCACCGGGTATCAAAGAACTTATTCTCGGACTCATGCTGCTTGCGCTCGGCAACGTAGTGCAGGTGCTTCCCGGAAACACCTTCCCGTTCGACACCCTTGCAGGCATCGTTTTTTCACTGCTGATGTGCACCTCCCTGTATAAGCGCAGGATGTTCAACACCTCGCTCATGGTGTCAAGCACGGTGCTGATGATCTTCTCTGCAATCGTGTTTATTACAGGCGGCGCATTTCTGTTTCCTACCGTGTGCAATCAGCTCGAAAAGTACGGCGGCAACATAGCCGACCCGAAGATAGAAAGCTTTGTGCTTATGACGGCAGCGCTGTTTGTCTGCATCCTGCTGTTTAAAAAGCTGCTCACCACTGTCTTTTCGGAGAAGGAGCAGCAGGAAAACCGCATAAAGCGATACAGCGATATTGTGTCAAAAACGCTTGATATTGACAGTATTCTCAGGGAGACCGTTAAGGTCATCCGTTCTGAGGTTGCAGTTAACCAAATGTATATATGCATCAGGGAAAAGGATCGCTTCGTTCCGGCGTGCAGCGCAATGCCGCTCAAGCCTGCAAGCTTTTCCATAGCTGCAGATCACCCCTGCGTCAAGTATTTTCAGCAGGGACCGAATCAGCTCGTTTTGAACGAATTTGCCTCGAACCCGCTCTACAAGTCAATGTGGAGCAAGGAAAAGGAACTGTTCCAAAAGTACGACATATCAAGCATTTGCGCCATTAAGGACGGCGACGAGGTCGTCGGACTTCTGCTGCTTGCGGATAAGGAGCGCAATGCGGCATACACCTGTGCCGACTTCTCGTTTATAAACACCGTCAGCTCCATTGCGTCTATCGCAATAAAGAATGCGGCGCTGTATAAACAGGTCGCAGAGCGTGAACATCTGTTCAGCAGCATGACGGAATTTATACCGTATGTAATATTTATCAAGAAAAAGGGCGAGCCTAACTTCTGCTTTATAAGCGCAAACACGAGCAGGGTGCTGGGTCTGCCGACCGAATACTTTGCAAAGCGCACAGCGGTGCAGTCGCTCTCCGAATGCCTCGGCAAGGAGCGTGCGGAGGAGATATATAACTCCATGCGCTCGGCACCCGAAAACGGGTATTACTACGACACGCCCTTCATCATCAGCAAGGACTGCCGTGAAATAACCATACGCTGTGCATTCTCACCCATAATATCCGACGGACGTGTCTCGCACTATGTCTGCGTTGTGAACGACATTACGGCCGACATTGAGTCCCGTGAGCTGCTCAGTAATTCAGTCGAGCTTGCCAAGAAGTCGAGCAATGCAAAGAGTGAATTTCTCTCGCATATGTCGCACGAGATCAGAACACCTATGAACTCTATTGCGGGTCTGACGTACCTTGCGAGAGAGCAGGTAGGGAAGAATAACAGCAAGGAGCTTTTGGAGTACCTAAATCAGATCGACCAGTCGTCTCAGTATTTGCTCAGCCTGCTGAACAATATCATGGACATGAGCAAAATCGAGAGTAACAAATTCGAGATTCAGGCAAAGCCCTTTAATATCAGACATATTCTCGATGAGGTGTATGCAATATACGGCGCGCAGATGAGCGCAAAGCAAATCGAGTTTGAGTTTGACGCTTCGAGGGTGCGTTACGAGAACCTGCTTGGCGACGAGCTTTCTCTGCAAAAAATACTTAACAATCTCCTGTCTAACGCATTTAAATTTACGCCGTCCGGCGGCAAGGTGTCGCTCACGGCAGCGCAAAAGACCGCGTCCGACAAGTCTGTCGTGATGCACTTTGAGGTGAAGGACACCGGCATCGGAATGAGTCCCGAATTTAAGAAGCACATATTTGAACCGTACACGCAGGAGACTGCCGAAAACGGGACGAAAGCGTCCGGCAGCGGCCTCGGCATGGCTATATGCAAGAGCATGGTTGATCTCCAGGGCGGCAGTATAAGCGTCGAAAGCGTTCAGGGAGAGGGAACGAGCTTCTATGTCGACATTCCATATGCGCTCTCTGCTCCGCTCAAGAAGGAAGATGACGGTGAAAACGGTACCCCCGACTGCTCCGTGCTTTGCGGCAAGCGCATACTCGTCGTGGACGACGTTATGATAAACACCGTTATAACTGGTCGGCTCCTTGAAAAGCAGGGCGTTTTGGTGGACTGCGCCGAAAACGGCAAAGCGGCGCTCGATATGTTCACCTCGCACAAGGACTTTTACTACGACTGCATACTGATGGATATTCAGATGCCGGTCATGGACGGCTTTGAAGCGGCGGCGTCCATAAGGGCGATAAAGCGCAGATACGCACTCTCCGTGCCGATCATTGCAATGACTGCCGATGCATTTATAAGAGAGGTCAAAAACGGCAGCATGAATGATTTTGACGATTACATCATCAAGCCGGTAAAACCGAAGGATCTATATTCAAATCTTGTCAAGCTGTTTGAAAACTCGTGACACAAGGCAGGTGCAAATATTGAAAAAAACATGGGACGCTGCGTGCAAAGCGACACGCAGCTACTGGAATTCCAAATGGTATATGCCGTCTGTTTTGGCGGTTTCATGTATAAGTGCGGTTTTTGACATTGACCTGATAGGAATGTTTGTGCTTGCGGCGCTTGCCATAGTCATGCTTGTGCTTTGCGACGATATGATGTCGCTCGTCTGCCCGATATTCTGCATATTCCTCAGCTCCATTGAGTTTTACAGGGACTATTCTGTGCTGACCGATTATATGTGGTATGCGATAGTGCCGTTTGCGGCGGCACTTATATTCAATCTCGTGTATTACAGAACGCCGTTCGTGAAGGGCAGATTCTTCTACCCGCAGCTTGCGGTGTCGGTCGCACTTTCGCTCGGCGGTCTGTTCTGCATCCCCGCAAAGCAGTATTTCAGCCCGTCGGCGCTGTACTTTACCGTCGGGTCGGGCTTTTTCATGCTGTTTGTGTACTGCCTCACAATATCAAGGCTCAAGGCGTATAAGCGAAGCTACGACAGGGTAGAGAGACTTGCGAGAGCGGTGTTTGCCGCCGGACTGCTTGCCGCATTTCTGGTATTTGAGTTTTACATCGACAATGCGGAGGAGTTCCTGCGCAAGGGAACCTTCCTGTTCTTTAAGCCGAGGAACTACGTTTCGAGCGTTCTTATGATGGCGATACCCATGAGCTGCATATATATAAAACGCAATAACCTCAACATAATTTCGATGCTGTTCATGTATGTCGGAATGCTGCTCACGGGGTCGAGAAGCGGACTGCTTTTCGGGACGCTGGCACTTGCCTTATCCGTCGCTTTTGTGTATATTACAAATAAGAAGAGCAGACGGCTGTACAATGTTCTGCTTATCATTGCGGCGATCCCCGTCGTTTATGCCGCAGTAAAGGTCCTCCCAGAGCTTTATGCGGCGAGAATGGCAAACGGATTCTTTAACGAGGGCGACGCAACGAGGATCAAATTCATCAAATTCGGCATTTCGGATTTCCTTGCATACCCGATATTCGGCATAGGCGTGGGTAATCTTGCGCACTTTGAGATATTCAAAGCCTACACCCCCGGCAGTATCGTATATTTCCACAACATAGTCATACAGGTCATGGCATCCCTGGGCGTCGTCGGCATTGCGGCGTATCTTTGGAATTTCTGCGCAAGGGTGAAGATGTTTTGGGAGAACAGAAAAAACGAGACCCTGATATTTGCGATCTCTTATCTTGCGATACTGCTCATGTCATTTACCAATCCGGGCATGTTCTGCCCATTCCCGGAGGGAGCGCTGATCGTTCTGATGCTCTCGGTTGCGGAAGTAAAATTTGCAAAGCAATAATTTTGCATAAATTTGGAGGATGGAAAAATGAAGAAGCTTCTCAGCGTTGTTCTCGTGCTGACCATGGTTCTTGCACTCGTACCCTTTGCGGCGCTTGCGGAGGATACCGGGTATGAGACTGTGACCGGTACGATAATGTTCAATGCGGGACATGACGATTCGGAGACGGATCATCCCTGTCCCTTCACCTACAGCGACGCATATTTCACCGACACGGCGTACAATTACAGGCAGGACCTCGCCACCGTGACAATGGCGATGTGCCTTGCAGCGGGCAACGTAGCAGATCCCGAACGCTACACGGAAGGTCCCGCAAACCTCAAGAATTTCTTTGACCAGATAGGCTTTGAGGATTTCGAAGCAAACAAGGACTTCGTCACGAGACCCGGAAGGGACACCTTCGGCGTAGGCATCGCCAACAAGGAGATCGTGGTTGACGGAGAAAAGTACACGATCATCGCCATCGGACTTCGCGGCTGCGGTTACTATGCGGAGTGGGCAGGCGACCTCAACGTCGGTGCAAGCGGCGACCATACGGGCTTTGCCATTTGCCGTGACACCGCACTTGCGTTTCTGAAGGAATACCTTGCAAAGCACACCGAGATAAACGGTAAGATCAAGATCTGGTGTACAGGCTACAGCAGAGGTGCAGCGGGCGCCAATATGCTCGGCGGCGCTATCGACGATATGATCGTCGGCGGCGAGAAGCTCGGCAGCAACGTAAGCCTCAGCCTCAATGACGTGTACATCTACACCTTTGAGGCTCCCATGGGCGCAGACACCGCAAAGATCGGCAGCAACGTCTATAACAACATCCACAACATCGTAAACTACAACGACCTCGTCGTAAGAGTCGCTCCCGCAAGCATGAACTTCGGCAGATACGGCGTCGATCATGTGATGCCCACCGCCGATTTCGACGCAAACTATGATGAACTCAAGGCAAATATGCTTGAGGTTTTCGGCACCTTTGAAAACGCAGGAGAGTACCGCATCGACAATTTCAAGTACGTTACCGTTACCCCCGGTGCGACCGTCGACAAGATCATTTCCTCTATAAAGGGCGACAAGATGACGCAGGGTCAGTTCCTCGACAAGCTCGTTGACGTGCTGTTTGCCGAGCTCGGCACCCGTGAGGACGTGTACGCAATGCAGGGCGGACTCCAGGAGCTTATTCTGCCCCTTATCGGCACCTACCCCGATCAGTGGGAGACCGTTAAAAAGAACCTTGCAGACAACGCAAAGGACAATTTCAAAGAGCTTATATTTAACCTTGTTACCGGTAACGAGGGTTCCTCCGTGGAGCTTGTTGCCAACATAATCCTTGACTCGCTCAGAGATGCGGGCATCAACGACGTCACCGCTGCGGAAGCAAAGGAAATTGCGGTGCAGGTCGTAAAGTTTGCTCTGCCGCTTGCAGTGAAGCACCCGAACGAGATAGCAACTCTGCTCTATAATATCGTTGGCATTATGTCCGCACATTACGGTGAGCTGGGTATGTCGTGGATGCTCAGCATCCCTTCGGATTATATGCTGAACAAGCAGACCAAGAGCGCAATGCCCTTTGACGATCTGCAGCGTGACACATGGTGCTACAACGAAGTGAAGTACACCTACGACAACGGCATAATGAACGGTACGAAGCTCACGAGCTTCAGCCCGAACGGGGTTGTCAACAGAGGTCAGGTCGTCACCGTGCTTTACAGACTTGAGGGCTGCCCCTCGGTCGAAGGCATGAGCTGCGATCTTAAGGACGTCAGCGGTGCATGGTGCGAGGACGCAATAATTTGGGCATACAACAACGGCATCGCCAAGGGCTTTAACGACGGATGCTTCCGTGCCGACCAGCAGGTGACGAGAGAGCAGCTTGCGGCGTTCCTCTACAGATACGCCGACGAGATAATCTACAACGGCACAATAAGCGTGGGCGACGGATACGCCAAGAGCTTCAGCGACGAGGCGAGCGTCAGCGCATTTGCACGGGAAGCCATGCTGTGGGCGGTCGAAAACGGCATAATCAACGGCACGACCGACGGCAAACTTAACCCTCAGGGCAA
Source organism: Clostridiales bacterium (assembly GCA_004556755.1). Lineage (GTDB taxonomy): Bacteria > Bacillota > Clostridia > Oscillospirales > Oscillospiraceae > F23-B02. The sequence goes on from SFFW01000002.1 coordinate 30,480, forward strand.
CGCAAGCCGTGCGCAGTTTGCCTGCATGATCGCAAGATTTGAGCAGGGCATTGCCTGAATTGCATAAATCGGCAAAACTAAAAAGCCGGAGAGCCATTTTTGACTCTCCGGCTTTTTGCATAGGCCGCAGAAAAGCAATAAAACCTTGTATTTTACGGCTTTGAATGATAAAATATAATGATTAAATGTTTACCCATGGAGGACCCGATGGACTCATTTAAACTGGTTTCACCGTATAAAGCGATGGGAGATCAGCCGGAGGCTATAGATAAGCTTGTAAACGGCATCGAAAACGGCATCGACGAGCAGGTGCTGCTCGGCGTTACCGGCTCCGGTAAGACCTTTACCATGGCAAGTGTTATAGAGAAAATAAACCGCCCGACCCTCGTTTTGGCTCACAACAAGACCCTTGCAGCACAGCTTTGCGCCGAGTTCCGTGAGTATTTCCCGGAAAATGCCGTCGAGTATTTTGTCTCCTATTACGACTATTATCAGCCGGAAGCGTATATCCCGCATACGGACACCTTTATCGAGAAGGACAGCTCCATAAACGACGAGATCGAGCGTCTGCGGCACAGCGCAACGTCCAGCCTTTTTGAAAGACGGGACGTCATTGTCGTGTCCTCGGTCTCCTGCATATACGGCTTGGGCGACCCTATTGACTACGCCGCAATGGTCATCTCGCTCAGACCGGGACAGGAGCGCAACTTCGACGAGCTTCTGCGCAAGCTCATCGAGATCAGATACGAAAGAAACGACATTGCCTTTGAGCGCAACACCTTTAGGGTACGAGGCGATACGGTCGATATTTTCCCGGCTTACTCCCACGACACGGCGATAAGAGTCGAGTTTTTCGGCGACGAGATCGACAGAATAAGCGAGATCAATGTCGTCAGCGGGGCCGTTATAAGGCATCTCAGCCATGTCGCCATTTACCCTGCGAGCCACTACGTTGTCGGCAAGGATAAAATGAGCAGAGCAATTGACGAAATCAGGCGTGAGTGTGACGAGCAAAGGGCTGCGTTTGAAGCCAAGGGCAAGCTCATCGAGGCACAGAGGATCACCCAAAGAACGAACTACGACATTGAAATGATGCAGGAGCTGGGCTATTGCAGCGGCATAGAAAACTACTCCCGCATAATATCCGGCAGAGCGCCGGGCAGCGCTCCGATGACGCTGCTTGACTATTTCCCCAAGGACTTTCTCATGTTCATCGACGAAAGCCATGTGACGATACCGCAGGTCAGGGCGATGTACCGAGGCGACAGAGCGAGAAAGGAATCGCTTGTGGAGTACGGCTTCCGTCTGCCGTCGGCATTTGACAACAGACCGCTCAAATTCGACGAATTTAATGAGCGTATAAATCAGATAGTCTACGTTTCCGCAACCCCAGGCGACTATGAAAGGGAGCGTGCCGGACAGATTGCAGAGCAGATAATCCGCCCCACCGGACTTGTGGACCCGGAGATCTCGGTGCGTCCGAGCGAGGGGCAGATAGACGACCTTATCGGGGAGATAAACGCAAGGATCGAGAAAAATCAGCGCTGCCTTGTGACAACGCTTACGAAGAAGATGGCGGAGGACCTGTCCGAATACCTCGGCAATGCGGGAATAAAGTGCCGCTATATGCACCACGACGTCGGCGCAATAGAGCGCATGGAGATAATCCGCAGCCTTCGTCTCGGCGATTTTGACGTGCTTGTCGGCATTAACCTTCTACGTGAGGGACTTGACCTCCCGGAGGTCAGCCTTGTAGCGATACTGGACGCCGACAAGGAGGGTTTTCTGCGCAGCGAAACGAGCCTTATCCAGACGATAGGCAGAGCAGCAAGAAACGCCGAGGGTCTTGTCATAATGTACGCAGATACGGTCACCGACTCAATGAGGCGAGCCATTGACGAGACGGAAAGACGCCGCAAAAAGCAGACGGATTACAACACCGCCCACGGCATAACGCCGAAAACCGTTACCAAGAGCGTCAGAGATCTGCTTGAGATCTCGACCGACGGCAAGAACGTGTCCAAACGCCGTGACGGTGTTAAGATGACCGAGGCGGAGCGCCGTGCGGAAGCCGATGCGCTTGAAAAGAAGATGAAGGCTGCGGCAAAGATGCTTGAGTTTGAGCTCGCGGCGCAGCTTCGAGACGAAATAATCAGACTCCGGGGAGGAAAATAAAATGAAGCTGATGATACTTGACGGCAACAGCATAATAAACCGTGCGTATTACGGCGTCCGTATGCTCAACGCCCCGGACGGAACTCCGACAAACGGAGTTTACGGCTTTCTTTCGATTTTCCGCAAGCTGTTTGAAACGGAAAAGCCCGATGCGGTCTGCGTTGCATTCGACCTCAAGGCCCCGACCTTCAGGCATTTGCAGTACCCTCAGTACAAGGCGCAGAGAAAGGGAATGCCGGATGAGCTTGCGGTGCAGATGCCGGTGATGAAGGAGGTCCTTGACGCAATGGGCGTGACGCACCTTGAGCTTGAGGGATTCGAGGCGGACGATATAATCGGCACCGTGAGCAGGATCTGCGAAAGAGCGGGTTGGGACTGCCGCATCGTAACGGGAGACAAGGACAGCTTTCAGCTCATCACAGACAAAAGTCATGTCATTCATTACAAATCCCATATGGGAAAAACCGAAACGAAGGAGTATAACCCCGAAGTCTTTTTTGAGGAGTACGGCTTCTCGGCCCCCAAAATTGTTGACCTTAAAGCGCTCATGGGCGACAGCTCCGACAACATACCCGGAGTGCCGGGTGTCGGTGAAAAGACGGCTATGGAGCTTATGCACAAGTACGGAAGCCTCAATGCGATATACGCCGATCTTTCGGCGCTTGATGTTAAAGAGGGTGTGCGAAAGAAGCTTGAAAACGGCAAAGAGAGCGCATTCCTCTCCTATGATCTTGCAACGATAAGGACTGCTGCGCCCATTGAGTTTTTTCCAGAAAGCTGCAAATGGAACGAGGACTATAAGCCGGAGATCTATTCACTCTTTAAAAGGCTCGGCTTCAACAAGTTTTTGGAAAAGTGGGGCATAGAGGAGGCACCGCAGACTCCGGCGGTCGCTAATGCAGTTGAGCTTGAGAGAGCGGAAAACGCCACGCTTGAGGAGCTCAGCACAATGCTTGAGACTTCAGAGATCGTTGCGGTCGCAGCCTTTGACGAGCTGGACAGACTTGAAATCTGCGACGGCAAAAAGCTGTACGATGTCCGCTGGACATCGCTCGGAGACGATTACTCAAGGCTGTTGAAGCTTCTCTTCTCGGAGCGTGTGAAAAAAGTCGGACACGGAGTCAAAGCGCTCATGTCGCTGCTCATCTCGGAAAAGCTCCCGGTTTCCGGCTTCTGCTTTGACACGGAGCTTGCCGCATACCTGCTTGACGCAAGAGAAGGCTCTTATCCGATAGAGCGGGTCACCATGCGTTACCTCGGATGTGAGATGTTCGGCGCCGAGGGCGTGTATGCACTTATGCCCGTCTTGAAGTCTAAACTCTCGGAGCTTAACATGGACGAGCTGTTTTACAATATCGAGCTGCCGCTGTGCGAGGTGCTTGCCGATATGGAGGACGAGGGCTTTCTCGTTGATAAGGCAGCGCTCGGCGAATTCGGTACGTCGCTCAGTGCCGAGATAGATAAGCTCAAAAACGAGATCTGGGACGCAGCCGGTGGAGAATTCAATATAAATTCACCGAAGCAGCTCGGCGAGGTGCTGTTTGTGCGCCTCGGACTGCCTGCGGGGAAAAAGACCAAAACCGGCTGGAGTACGAATGCCGACGTTTTGGAAAAGCTCAGGGACAAGCACCCCATCGTCAACATGATAATGGACTACCGTATGCTGACAAAGCTCAAGTCCACATACGCAGACGGGCTGTTGAAGCTGATCGGAGCGGACGGGCGTCTGCACACGAGCTTTCAGATGACGGCGACGGCGACGGGACGTCTTTCGAGTACAGAGCCGAACCTGCAAAACATCCCCATACGCAAGGAGCTTGGCGCAAGGATCAGAAAAATGTTTATCGCACCGCAGGGCAAGCTGCTTGTCGATGCCGACTACAGCCAGATAGAGCTGCGTCTGCTTGCGCACATATCCGGCGACAGGCATATGCAGGAGGCGTTCCTTGAGGGCGACGACATACACCGAGTAACGGCGTCGCAGGTGTTTTCCGTTCCGCTTTCGGAGGTCACGACGCTTCAGCGCAGCAGGGCAAAGGCGGTCAACTTCGGCATAGTCTACGGCATTTCGGCATGGTCGCTTGCGCAGGACATCGGAGTTTTTCCGTCCGAGGCAAAGCAATATATGGACGCATACCTTGAAAAATACTCCGGTGTGCGGGACTACATGAAGAGCATCGTCGAAAAGGCAAAGCGGGACGGATATGTTTCCACCGTGTATAATCGCAGACGTGCGCTGCCGGAGCTTTCTTCGTCGAACTTCAATATGCGCTCCTTCGGTGAGCGTGTGGCGCTGAATATGCCGATACAGGGGACTGCGGCGGATATTATAAAGCTTGCGATGGTGAACGTGTACAGGCGGCTGAAAAGCGAGGGCTTAAAGTCGAAGCTCATACTCCAGGTACACGACGAGCTTATATGCGAATGCCCGGAGAATGAAGCGGAGAGAGTAAAGCTTATCCTCTCCGAGGAGATGGAAAACGTTGCAAAGCTCTCGGTGCCTCTGATAGTCGAGGCAAAGAGCGGGCATAGCTGGGCGGAGGCACACTGATGATGAATTTTGAAGAAGCGGGATATGTACTTGATTCGCTTATGGAGCAGCTCCCGGAGGGTATCTTCCGCAGCTTAAACGGCGGAGTGAGCCTTATTGAGGACGAGCGCATGAGCGATGACGGAAGGTACACTCTCGGAACCTATTTCGTGAACGGAATGGGTCGCTACATCGAGATATACTACGGCTCCTTTGTAAAGCTTTACGGCGATATGGACGACGAGACCTTTGAAAAGCGCCTGAAAAAGACCCTGCACCATGAGCTGACGCACCACATTGAGAATATGGCGGGGGACAGGAGTCTTGAGCGCTGGGATGAACGGCAGGAGCAGCTCTGCGGCTTTAACGGCATTAACGTTCACAGCATACTCTTCGTCGCCGACGACGATACGTCGCTTGCGCCTTCCGCTTCGGCGTTCTTTGAACTGAACAAAGGTGAGACGCTTTATGACGTTACCTCCTCCTCGGCGGGGCTTTTCGCAGGAGGAGAGATAAATCCCAAGGCGCTGAAAGCCGGTGCGCCGGAAAGCGTCGCCGGCCACTTGCCCGCAGAGGCTACGAGAGAACTCGTTGCAGCGCACGATGTCGTGTTGTGCATGACCGCAGCGCAGGCGGACGAGCTGTCAAAGCGTTTTCAGGATCTTGACGAACGGATAATGTGCCTTGCAGAGTATGACCTTGAGCCGCCGAGTCTGCCGTTCGGCTGGAAAAAGTGCATGAACACTCTGCTTGACGAGGTGCTTGCCGTTATCGATGAGCTTAACGAGGAACGCAGCGATGGACTTTGAGATTGTTAATGCGGCTCCGGAACACGTTGCCGACATTGAAAGGCTCGAAAAACTGTGCTTTTCTGTGCCGTGGACAAACGAACAGATACGCTCGCAGCTTGGCGGCGACAGCCATGTCTTTATAGCGGCACGCTCGACCGACGGTACGATACTCGGTTATGTGGGGCTTATGTATGTACTTGACGAGGGCTACGTTTCAAACGTTGCCGTTGATCCCGACTGCCGCCGCATGGGAATAGCCGATGCGCTGATCTGTGAGATCGTGAGCAGGGCAAAGGCTTTGGAGCTTTCGTTTGTAACGCTTGAGGTCAGGGAGAGCAACGCTCCCGCACGCAGGCTTTACGAAAAGCACGGCTTTGAAAATGTCGGACTTCGTAAAAATTACTATGACTTTCCCAAAGAAAATGCTATACTGATGACATTGTTTTTGAAATGAGGAATTGAATTGAAAATACTGTCTTTTGAATCTTCCTGCGACGAGACCGCCGTTGCGGTCGTCGAAAACGGAAGGACCGTACTGACCGATCAGATATTCTCTCAGGCGGACCTCCATGCGGTGTACGGCGGCGTAGTGCCGGAAATCGCATCGAGAAGCCATGTCGAGGTCATATCCCGCCTTGCACAGAGAGCGATCGAGGTCGCCGGCATATCGAAAAGCGATATTGACGCCGTCGGTGTTACATATGCGCCCGGTCTTATAGGTACGGTGCTTGTAGGACTGAATTTTGCGAAGGCGACTGCGCTTGCACTCGGCGTTCCGCTTATCCCGGTGCATCACATAAAGGGTCATGTTGCGGCAAACTATATTGCCTATCCGGAGCTTGAGCCTCCGTTTCTGTGCCTTGCCATCTCCGGCGGCAACACGCTTATCATAGATGTTCGCACTTACACGGATATGCACATAATCGGCGCTACGAGAGACGACGCTGCGGGCGAGTGCTTTGACAAGACGGCAAGAGTGCTGGGACTGCCGTACCCCGGCGGCAAGCATATTGACAAGCTGTCTCAGGGCGGAGACGATAAAAAGTACAAGCTGCCGAGAACGCATATCGAAGGCAGCGCCTACGACATGAGCTTTTCCGGGCTTAAAACCGCAGTTATCAACACCGTTCACAACGCCGAGCAAAAGGGAGAGACCCTTGACAGAGCGTCGCTTGCGGCGTCGTTCGTCGCCGCAGTCAGCGACACTCTTGTGCCGAGGACCATGGCGGCCGCAAGAGAGCTTGGGTATAAGAAGATCGCAATTGCGGGCGGTGTTGCAGCCAATACGAGGATCCGTGCCGACTTCAAGAAGGCGGCTGAAAAGGACGGTTGCACGCTTTATGTGCCGCCGCTGAGCCTTTGCGGAGACAACGGTGCAATGATAGGCAGTCAGGCGTACTACGAATATCTTGCGGGCAACGTAGCCGGAAGCGACCTTAACGCCTACGCCAACATGGAATTGTAAGGGGTCATACACATGGGAACACACGATGGACACAGACAGAGAATGAAGGAGCGCTATGCCCAAACGGGGCTTGAAGGCTTCAGTGACCTGAACGCTCTTGAGTTTCTGCTGTTTTACGCCGTGCCGAGGAGAGATACAAATGAGCTTGCGCATGAGCTTGTGGAGCGCTTCGGCTCACTTACGGGAGTCCTTGAAGCCGATATGGATGAGCTTCGGAGCGTCAAGGGAATAGGGGACAACGCTGCGACGCTTTTGAGCCTTGTTCCGCAGATCAGCAGAAGGTATATGGAACGCAAGACGCTTCCGCAGAAGAAAATACGCAACAGCACGGATGCGGCGCAGTACTTTGTTTCAAAGTTTGCCTACGAATACAAGGAGGTCGCATATGCGATGTTTCTTGACACAAAGCACTGCATCATATGCACGAAGGAAATGTCAAGAGGCGTCATTAACGGGCTTGAGCTCAGTGTGAGAAGCCTTGTCGAGGCATGCCTAAAGCTCCATGCACAGGCTGTGATAATTGCCCACAACCACCCGAATGCAAGACTTGAGCCTTCGTCCGAGGACGAATATTTTACGACTTCGCTCAAAAAATCCCTGTTTCTTGTGGATGTTGAGCTGCTGGATCATATCATTGTGTCGGGAAATGAGTACATATCGCTGAAGAAAATTGGTCTTATGTAAACGATTTTTTGTTACCGTTTTGTATTAAAATATCACTAGAGAGTTTGACTTGATTTTACAATTATGCGTATACATACTGAAAACGCTACGATTTCACGATGTTGAAAACTCTGTTGAAAGTGTTGATAACTATTTGAAAAATAATTTTTACAGATAATTATGAAAACCTATTCGGACACAGCACAGATAGATAAAACCTTGAAATTTCAATGCATTTTCAAAATTTAAAGCATTGAATTTTTCTCTTGACAGAATGTTTTTCGACAAAAATATACGAATTGTAATTTAACTGCCGATTGACTTTAGAGAGCAACTGTGCTAAAATACCAACGCTGACGCTGCTGGTGTGGCTCAATGGCAGAGCATCTCACTCGTAATGAGAAGGTTGTGAGTTCGATTCTCACCACCAGCTCCAGTAAAAAAAGCTTACGGATTTATCCGTAAGCTTTTTTGTTTATTCCGCATCTTTTGTGACTTTGAATTTTAACTCGGTGCCGTTAACCGTCAAGACGCCTTCGCCGACTTGCCCGGTGCTTTTAACGTAAGTGCCGCCGCAGCCGCCCTTGAGACTTATAACTGAGGGACCGATAAGCTCTATCGCACCCTTGGCTTCGAGTGTGACCGGCTCGTTGTAATAGGTGCAGACGTTACCGTTTTCGTCGACTGCCCGGATCCTGACGGCGGAAACGTCGTAGGTTGCAGCCTCATTGAGCGTATACCTGCTTGCCTCCGCCGCAATGTGAGGCACGACGCCGGGCTTTCTCGTGACGGATGCGACGACCTCGGCGTTCTTTATTGCGTCAAATCTCCACACCGTCGCTTCACCGCCCCAGTTGCCGACGTACTTAGCGTAAAGCTCGTAGCCGTCGGAGAAGGACAGACCCTTAAAAAGCATGAGCTTTGCAAGCTTCATCATTATCTTGGGCGACAGATTTGACATACCGTCCGCAGCGACCGCAAGCAGGCACTCCTTGAGCGCAGATGAGGTCTCGCTGTCATAGCCTTCGACGGTTTCGAGCATATTACCGATAAAGTCGTCGATTACCACTGGCGGATGCGGCAGGGCAGGGTACTTATCCTTTGCAGGGTAATAATCCGCAACATGAATGCCGTTCTTGTACAGGCGCACAAAGTCCGCATTTGTGAAAACGTACACGCTGCCGATGTTTCCGGCGGGATGCTCTCCTATGTCCATTGTCGAGGAAACGGTGCAGCAGGGAGCGTCGTCGCTCTGACTTGCGTATACCGCAGCTGCGAGCTTGGGATTTCTGAACATATCCATGACCCCGTGATAGCAAACGGCGTCTCCGCTGCCGAAATCACGGTGCGTGTTGTAATCGAACATACACCACGGGAAAATGCCGCAGATGTCGCCTGAGGCATACATTGCGTCAAGCACCTTGGCGTGCCGCAGAGCGTGACTTAAGCGGTGCGATTCGTCGTCAAAGGGCTTTGTCGGGAACATATGCCCGTTACACTCCGAAACGAGATAGGGCTTTGACTTATCGGAGGTCACCTTGCGCATGGGCTTAAGTCCGGCATTCGTGCCGCAGTGCGAAAAGTCATTGAATGCATAAACGTCCTCGAGAAGGCTGCTCTTTTCAAGATACCTTACGCCGCTTGTCTGTCGGGAGGAATCAAGCCTGTGCGCAAGCTTATTTGTCCTGCTGTACAGCTCGTCGCAGTCCTGAGACTCGTTTATGCGCACACCCCATAAAATTATGCTCGGATGATGCATATTCTGCCGTATCATCTCCTCGGTGTTATCCACCGCTTGCTCCTTCCATGCGGCGTCGCCGATATGCTGCCAACCGGGGATCTCAGTGAATACAAGAAGTCCCAGCTCATCGCAGCGGTCAAGGAAATGCTGGGATTGTGGGTAGTGCGAGGTCCTGACGGCGTTTACGCCAAGCTCGTTTTTCAGTATTTCGGCATCGAGAACCTGCATGGACTTCGGCATTGCGTAGCCGACATATGCGTAGCTTTGGTGCCGGTTAAGTCCACGAAGCTTTAGCCTGCTGCCGTTAATGTAAAGCCCGTCCTTTTTGAATTTCGCAGTTCTGAATCCGAAGCGCAGACTCTTTTCGTCAATAAGGCGCTGCTGCGCATCCAAACGGCAGACCTTGAGCGTGTAGAGATACGGCGACTCCGGCGACCAAAGTCTTGCATCCGGCAGCGAAAGTTTAAACTCGTGCCCCTTTGCCGTGCCGACGGTGTTGCCGTCAGCGTCTATGACGCTGCTTAAAAGGCTGCTGTGACGGAGCTTGCGCTCGGTGCTTATCCGCACTTTTATCTCCCGCAGCGCCGTGTTTTCAATAAGCACGTCGCCGATAAAGCCGACGGAGCGCACAAGGAGACTGACCTCACGGTACAGTCCGCCGTAGCAGAGGTAGTCTATGACAAAGCCGAAGGGCGGAACATTGAGGCTCTCACGGCAGTCGAGCTTTACGGTCACGGTGTTCTCGGCGCCGAAGCTTATGTGCGAGGTCAGATCGACTTCAAAAGCGGTGTAGCCGCAGTCGTGGTGTGCGACCTCCTCACCGTTGCAGTACACGACTGCGGAATGAGCCGCACCGTCAAAGCGAAGCGACAGGAGCTTATCCGACCAGTCGTCGGGTACGAAAAAGCTCTTTTGATAGCCGCAGACCGTCTGATAGTCCTTGCAGTCAACGTAGTTGTACGGCAGCTCCTTGACGGTATGCGGAAGCCGAACCTTTTCCGCTGCGTTAAAGCCGCGCTCGTAATCGAAGGTGAACAGCCAATCGTCGTTAAAAGGGATATTCATAGCGCACACTCCAAATGATTTTTTGCCATTTTATCATATCTGACAGGATTTGAAAACGATTTTAAAGAATTTGCCGACACTTTTGTGTACAAGGTAGAAAAGGAATAATTAGTTGCTTTTATTGCTTTGCGGATATATAATTATAATGTATCAAAAATATAAGGACAGGTGAATGCTATGATTATTGACTGCACAAAGCTTGGCGGGCGCTGCTCCTGCGGCAGGGAGCATCCGCTGCACACAAAGCATATTGTCTGTGAGGCAGGCTGCATGGACAAGGCAGACGAGTATTTTGAGCTTGCCGGACTTTCGGGAAGGAGAGCCGTTATCTACGACTCAAACACCTACAATAATCAGTGGATACCTCATATCAAGGCAGACCAGGAGATAGTCCTCGACGCAACCGGACTTCATACGGACAAGGACAAGGTCGAGGAGATGATGACGCAGCTCCGTGACCCCGAGATCATCGTCGCCGTCGGCGGCGGTACGATTACCGATTTCGGCAGATACAGTGCCGACAAGCTGGGAGTGCCGTTCGTGTCCGTGCCTACGCTCGTCAGCGCAGACGGATTCTCCGCCAACATCTGCTCCATAATCATCGACGGGCAGAAGAAGTCGATCCCGATGATTGCCGCAACGCTCGTTCTGTGCGACATAAACATCGTATCTCATGTCCCCATGTTCCTGACGATGAGCGGCGTGTGCGATATTATGTCGAAGTACATTTCTCTTGCCGACTGGAAAATTTCCAACATTGTCACCGGCGAATACATATGCCCTGAGATCGTCAGAATGGCGGAGGAAGCATTAAAGAGAACGAGATACTGCTGCATGGACCTCCTTGAGAATAAGACGGAGGCGTATGAGGCAATGGCGGCGTCGCTCATGGAGAGCGGACTTACGATGCAGATGCTCTCAAATTCCAGAGCCGCAAGCGGTGCGGAGCATCTTATTGCCCACCTTGCGGAAATGCGTCCGCCGAGATTTGAGGCTGCCGGCGGAATACACGGTGAATGTGTCGGCGTCGGGACCGTGCTTATGGCTGAGCGCTACCATGAAATGATAGCCAAAAAGCCCGTTGCAAAGCCCTTTGTGCCGTATGACGAGGCGTGGATCAGAGAAAAGTTCGGACCCTTGGCGGACGGTATCATTAAGGAAAACAGCAACGATATACTCGCAAGCTTCGACCCGCAGAGCATAATCGACCACTGGGACGAGATAGTCGAGATCGTTAAGACCATCCCCAAAGCGGATGAGCTTCGCAAGCTGTACTCGGCACTGGGTGCTAAGTACAGGCTTGAGGATATCCACATCGACCCGGCACTCAAGGAAGACTGCATTGAAATGTCCGTCGCAATACGCAACCGCCTTACCTTTATGCGTATGAGCAGAGTGCTTGACTACAACTGAGCGGAGATAAATATGGATAAGCTTCTAAATTCAAAACTATTTCTGCTTGACATGGACGGCACTTTGTACCTCGGAGACGAGGTTTTCGACGGTGCTATTGACTTTATAGAAACCATTGAGAATACCGGGAGAGAGTACATTTATCTGACCAACAACTCCTCCCGTGCAGGCATTGATTACATCACAAGGCTGCGCAAGCTCGGTTTTCCCTGTGAGGAGAAAAACGTCTTTACTTCGGGTATGGCGACCGCAATGTACTTAAACGAGAACTTCCCCGGCGAAACGGTGTACCCCGTCGGAACGCCCGCATTCCTGTCGGAGCTTTCGGCATACGGTGTGCCTCTCGGCGACGGGGAGGACGTTAAGGTCGTCTGCGTCGGCTTTGACACCACGCTGACCTATGAAAAGCTTGACAAAGCGGTGCATTATCTCAGACACGGTGCGGCTTTCGTCGCCGCAAACCCCGACTGGGTGTGTCCCATGCCTGCGGGCGAGGTTCTGCCGGACTGCGGCAGCATATGTGCGCTGCTCACCGCCGCATCGGGTGCGGTACCCAAGTATATCGGCAAGCCCAACCGCAGTATGGTTGACATAATATCCTCAAAAACCGGGATACCGAACGAAAACATATGCTGCGTCGGCGATAGACTTTATACCGACATCGCCGTTGCGCAGAACGCCGGAGCGGTTTCCGTGTGCGTTCTGTCGGGGGAAAGCACGACGGACGACATTGCCGCCGCCGAACGCAAGCCGGACTATGTGCTGGACAGCGTTGCGGATATTGCAAGGCTTCTAAAAGAAAATTACGGAAAATGACCCTTTGAGGGTCATTTTCCGTAATGGAACACTATATCCTCCGTCGGTATCTTGTCCCACGAAAAGCTCTGCAAAAGCTCGTTTGGACTTATCGGCGCATCGCTTTCCCGAAGCCCAAGAAGCTTTGCGAGTATGCCGGTGATCTCTTCAGGGCAATGCTCTTTGAGCAAAACCGCCGTACTGAGATCGCCGAAGCGCTTTGACATTTTGCGGTCGCCGAGAAGTATCAGCGGTGCATGACAGTAGTCGGGAGCGCTGCCTCCGAGCTGCCGTATGAGCCAGATTTGCTTTGCGGTCGATGACAGAAGGTCACGTCCTCTGACGACTCGGCTTATGCCCATATCCATGTCGTCGAACGATACCGCAAGCTGATAGGCATAGATCCCGTCGGAACGCCGGATAATAAAGTCACCGTCGTTTGCGAGGTTTACACGCCGCAAGCCGTAGTGACCGTCGGTAAAGACGATCTCACTGTCTGGGACGGACACCTTCCACGCAGGGCGCTTTCCCGCTGCTTCAAGCGTCCGACGTTCGGAAGCGCTCAGAGTCTTGCAGCGGCAGACGCTGCGGTCGTGCGCATAGCTCTCATGCGGTGCGGAGGCGGCAAGCCGCTGATTTCTGCTGCAATAGCAGGGGTATAAAAGCCCCTTTTGCCGGAGCAGCTCAAACGCACCGTCATACAGCGCCGTGCGCCCGCTCTGATAGTTTATGCCGGGATACTCATCCCAGTTAAGTCCGAGCCGACGCATATCGCTCATTATTCCTTCGGCGTATTCCTTTTTGCTGCGGGCGGGGTCGAGATCCTCAAGGCGAAAGACGATTTTTCCACCGAGAGTCCTTGCATCGAGCCATGCAAGCAGGAGAGAGGACAGGTTGCCGAGATGCAGCATACCGCTGGGACTTGGGGCGAAACGCCCGCATATTGATCCGAAATTGTTCATAGCACCATTCTTTTCGATAATTTCTGCTTACATTTAAGCATATTCGGACGAAAAATTAAATATTTATCTACCATTTTTAATAAAAATATGCTATAAATATTTCTATAACAAATCATAATGGAAATGAGGTCGTATAATGGCAAGCTCAACAAAGGAAGCCTTGGGCAATGCGCTCAAAAAAATGCTGGCAATCAAGCCCATTGACAAGATAACCGTAAAGGATCTTGTCGAGGAATGCGGAGTCAATAGACAGACGTTCTATTATCACTTCGACGATGTATATGACCTCATGGAGTGGGTCTTTGAGGAGGACGCAAACAGGGTCCTGCCGGATGAGATCTATTACGAGGAGTGGCGTGAGGACGTTATAATGTTCTTCCGCTATCTCTACGAAAACAAAAGCTTTGTGCTTAACATCTTCAATTCTCAGAACCGCTCTTATCTTCTGCGCTACTTCAAGCGCCGCCTGCACTACTGCGTACACGGCTTTGCGATAATTGTCGCAGAGGGCAAGAACGTTGAGTGGTCGGATATGGAGTTCGTCTGCGAGCTTTATGTGCAGATCGTCGTAGGTCTTATTTCTCAGTGGCTGGACAACAACATGGAGCTGCCGCAGGAGATAGTGGTCGATAAGCTGCTGACGGTAATGGACGGCAGCGTCGAGGACATCCTCTCCCGTTTCGTGAAAGAATGATGACAAAGCCTCCCGATTTCGGGAGGCTTTGAATGCTGAAAAGGAACAAGCATGAAAAGCGAAAAAACAAATGTTATGCGCCTTCTTGACAAGGCAAAGATAAAATATGAGCCGCACGAGTACCCGCACGGGAGCGAGGCGGTGGACGGGCTTACGGTCGCAAAGCTCTGCGGCTTTGATCCCGAATGTGTGTTTAAAACGCTTGTGGCACGGGGTACAAGCAAAAACGTGTACGTTTTTGTGATACCCGTCAGCTCGGAGCTTGACCTTAAAAAAGCAGCTAAGGCTGCGGGCGAGAAATCCGTTGAGATGGTAAAGGTCAGTGAAATCAACGCTCTGACTGGCTATATAAGGGGCGGCTGCTCGCCTGTGGGTATGAAAAAACGCTATCCCACGTTTATAAACGAGAGCGCAAAAGCAAAGAATACCGTATATGTCAGCGCAGGAAAGATCGGAAGTCAGGTGGAGCTTGAGCCGCTTGCGCTTGCCGAGATATGTGGCGCACAATTTTCTGAACTGGTGAAGGATAAATGAACGACAAAATAGTAATCAAAGGCGCAAGAGCCAATAACCTTAAAAATATTGATATTTCGATCCCCAGAGACAAGCTCGTCGTTATGACGGGGCTTTCGGGAAGCGGAAAATCAAGTCTTGCCTTTGACACTATTTATGCGGAGGGGCAGAGAAGATACGTAGAAAGCCTCTCGGCATATGCAAGGCAGTTTTTGGGACAGATGGACAAGCCGGACCTCGACTACATTCAGGGACTTTCTCCGGCAATTTCGATAGATCAAAAGACAAGCTCAAGGAATCCGAGATCGACCGTCGGAACGGTCACGGAAGTATATGACTATATGCGTCTGCTCTGGGCGAGAGTCGGTGTGCCGCACTGTCCGAAGTGCGGAAAAGAGATTCACCAGCAGACGATAGACCAGATAATCGACAGACTTATGCAGCTTCCCGAAGGCACAAAGCTGCAAATACTTGCACCCGTTGTGCGTTCGAGAAAGGGCGAGCATATAAAGGTGCTTGAGGATGCAAAGCGTTCGGGATATGTCAGGGCGAGGATAGACGGGAGTATGTATGAGCTGTCCGAAACCGTGCAGCTTGACAAGAATCTCAAACACAGCATCGACATTATCGTTGACCGAGTTGTGATAAAGCCGGATGCGGTCCGCAGAATAACCGACTCGGTCGAAACGGCGTCGGAGCTTGCGGGTGGACTTGTCGTTGCCGACGTTGTCGGAAGCGATGAGGAGCTGCTGTTTTCTCAGAACTACGCCTGCTCTGATTGCGGCATTTCCATCGAAGAACTGACGCCGAGAATGTTCTCCTTCAACACGCCGTACGGCGCCTGTCCTAAGTGCGACGGACTCGGAATGCAGATGCTCATTGACCCGGAGCTTATCATCCCCGACGACGAGCTCAGCATCGCACAGGGCGGCATAAAGGCTTCCGGCTGGACAAGCGCCGGAAGGGAGACCGTATCCGGGATGTACTATGCAGCCCTTGCGGAGAAGTACGGCTTCTCGCTGACGCAGCCGATAAAAGAGCTGCCGTCGGAGGCTGTAAATGTGATACTGTACGGAACAAAAGGTGAGCCGCTGAAGCTTCATTACGACAGGGCAAACCGCAGCGGTTCGTTTAGCGGGAGCTATCAAAAGCCCTTTGAGGGCATATGCAACAACCTTGAGCGGCGTTACCGCGAAACGCAGAGCCAGTATATGCGTGCCGAGATCGAGGAATGTATGTCCGAAACACCGTGCAAAGCCTGCGGCGGACGCAGACTGCGCAAGGAGGCCCTGGCGGTCACAGTGGGTGGTAAGACGATCGCCGAGATGGCGGATATGCCGGTCGGCGACGCCATTGACTTCGTTGACTCGCTCGTTCTCACGCCCAAGGAGCGCATTATCGCCGAGCGCATTTTGAAGGAGATAAGGCAACGCCTCGGTTTTCTTAAAAACGTGGGACTTGACTACCTCACACTGTCAAGGGGTGCATCGACGCTCTCCGGCGGTGAAAGTCAGAGGATACGCCTTGCAACGCAGATCGGTGCGTCGCTGGTAGGAGTGCTGTACATTCTCGACGAGCCGAGCATCGGACTCCATCAGAGGGACAACGACAAGCTCCTTGCGACCTTGAAGAATCTGCGTGACCTCGGCAATTCGCTTATAGTCGTCGAGCATGACGAGGATACCATAAGAGCTGCCGACTATATCGTGGACATCGGACCGAAAGCGGGCGTTCACGGCGGTGAGGTCGTTTGCGCCGGAAGCGTTGAGGATATTTGCGCCTGCGAGCGTTCGCTCACGGGGCAGTATCTCAGCGGAAAGCTCAGGATACCCGTACCAGAAAAGCGCAGAAAAGCGGAAAAGGGCAGCATAAACATTATCGGAGCCAAAGAGAACAACCT
Organism: Clostridiales bacterium; assembly: GCA_004556755.1. Classification (GTDB taxonomy): domain Bacteria; phylum Bacillota; class Clostridia; order Oscillospirales; family Oscillospiraceae; genus F23-B02. Next base: position 47,187 of record SFFW01000002.1, read on the forward strand.
CAAAAACATTGACGTTTCGTTCCCGTTAGGCGTTGTGACCTGCGTCACGGGCGTGTCAGGCAGCGGTAAATCCTCGCTTGTCAACGAGATCCTCTACAAAACGATAGCGCAGCAGAAAAACCGTGCAAAGACAAAGCCTGGAAAGTATGAGGCAATAACGGGACTTGAGGGCATTGACAAAATAATCGACATCGACCAAAGCCCCATCGGACGCACTCCGAGGTCAAACCCTGCGACATATACCGGACTGTTTAACGATATCCGTGAGCTGTTTGCATCGACGGAGGATGCCCGCATAAGAGGCTACAATGCCGGAAGATTTTCGTTTAATGTCAGAGGAGGACGCTGTGAAGCCTGCAAGGGCGACGGTTTGCAGCGCATAGAAATGCACTTCCTGCCGGACGTGTACGTCCCGTGCGACGTATGCAACGGCAAGCGCTACAACAGAGAGACGCTCGAAGTCCGCTACAAGGGCAAAAACATCTACGAGGTCCTTGACATGACGGTGGAGGAGGCTTCCGAATTCTTCGCAAACCTCCCGAAGCTGCGTGCAAAGCTTGACACCCTGCTCGACGTCGGTCTCGGATATATAAAGCTCGGTCAGTCGAGTACAACGCTGTCGGGCGGCGAAGCGCAGAGAGTTAAGCTTGCAACGGAGCTGTCAAAGCGCAGCACGGGAAGCACGGTGTACGTCCTCGACGAACCCACAACGGGACTTCATATGGCGGACGTTCACAGGCTTATCCACATTATCGACAGGCTTGCGGATGCGGGCAACACCGTCGTCATAATCGAACACAACCTCGACGTTATCAAGATCGCCGACCATATCATAGACCTCGGACCCGAAGGCGGCGACAAGGGCGGTACCGTGGTCTTTGCAGGAACTCCCGAAGAATGTGCAGAGTGCGAGCAAAGCTACACGGGGCAGTTTCTTAAAAAGCTGCTATAACCGAAATATGCCCTCACCCATATAATGATATGGGGAGGGAATACTATGCTGATTGACTGCATCGTCGGACTCGTATGTGCGGGGCTGCTGCTTTTCATGTGCTGGTCGCTTAAAGGGCTTATGCTCAGACCTGTCCGCAAGGGCGAAAACTCTGCTTTGAAGATAAGGCTCACGACCTTCGGAGCCGAGCCGCAGCTTGAATCCATACTTGACGGGCTTGTGTGGCTCAGAGAAAACGGTACGCTTACCGCCGAAATTGAGATCATTGCAAATTCCCCGAACGAGGAAGTCAGAATAATAGGAAAAACCTACGCCGAAAGGCGGCGCTACATTACATTTTGTGAACCCGGAGACTGTTGATGGAAGAATATACGGAGCTAAACGGAACAATTGACTCGGTCTTGTACAGAAACGACGAGAACGGATACGCAGTCATACGCATGACGCTTGACGACGGAGACAGCGCCACGGTCGTGGGCTGCTTTCCGTGCGTTGCGCCGGGCGAGGCGGTGAGTGCCGAAGGCTCGTGGATGCTGCACAGCCAGCACGGAAGGCAGTTTAAAGCGGAACACGCCATAAGGCTGCTTCCAACGAATGCGGACGATATATATAAGTACCTTGCAGGCGGTACGGTACGGGGCATAGGCCCTGCAACCGCCGCTCTCATCGTCAACCGCTTCGGCGAAAAGACTCTTGACATTCTTGAGCTGCACCCCGATAAGCTTGCCGAGATCAAGGGCATCAGCACATCCAAGGCAAGCGAAATGAGCAAGTCCTTTAAGCGTCAGGCGGGACTGCGGCGGCTTATGGAGTTTCTTTGCGGATACAGGATCCGTCCGGAATATGCGCTGCGGCTGTATAAGTTTTACGGCAATTCGGCGATGGAGACGCTTCAGGAGAACCCGTACATACTTGCGTCGAGCCATATCGGTGCGGCGTTTTCCGATGCGGATGCGCTCGCCCTTGAGATGGGCGTCGAAAACGACAGCATTAACCGTATCGCCGCCGCCGTGCTTTTTGAGCTGCGCCATAATCTCGGCAACGGGCATTGCTTTATTCCCAAGGAAAAGCTTACTGCTGCAACGTCACAGCTTATCGGCGTAGATACAGAGCGCATTGAGGAGGGCGTTGAGCTTTTAAAGGAAAACGGAGAGATCATCTGCGACATGGTGGCAAATCTTGAAGCCTGCTATCTCAAAGATATCTACGAAGCGGAAAGCTATACCGCACGGCGGATAAAGGCGATGTGCAAGCCCGTGCCGACTTCAAAGATGAATTTGGATCGCTTTATTGCAGACCTTGAAAAGAAGAACGGCATCAGCTATGCACCTCTGCAAAAAAGCACGCTTTCGCTTGCAATGTCAAGCAACATAATGGTCATCACGGGCGGACCGGGAACAGGAAAGACAACGGTAGTCAAAGCGATAATCGAGCTATTTAAGCACGATGAGCTTAAAGTCTGCCTTGCGGCGCCCACCGGAAGAGCCGCAAAGCGGATGACCGAGCTTACCGGAGAAGAAGCGTCAACAGTACACAGACTGCTCGGCGCTAAAATATCCGACGACGGGGAAGCGCTTATATTCACAAAGAACGAGGATGATCCATTAAACGCCGATGCCGTGATATTGGACGAGTGTTCGATGATGGACATAACGCTCATGAAGGCTCTGATTTCGGCAATGCGCCCGGAGTGCAAGCTCGTTTTGGTGGGTGACGCCGATCAGTTGCCTCCGGTTGGACCGGGCAACGTCTTTGCGGACATTATCAGAAGCGATATAGTGCCGACCGTTCGGCTTACCGAGATCTTCCGTCAGAAGGCGGAGAGCCGTATCGTCAGCAACGCACACATGATAAACAAGGGTGAACACCCGAATTTTGAAGCAAACACGGGAGACTTTTTCAGGCTGAGGAGACTCCGTGCCGAGAGCAGTATAGACACGGTTTTGGAACTGTGCGAAAGACGTCTGCCGAACAATATGGGCATCCCGACGGATGAGATACAGGTACTCAGCCCGACGAGAAAAGGTGAGACGGGTACCGTGAGCCTCAACCGACTGCTGCAGGCTGCGCTTAACCCCAAGTCGGATGAGAAGAAGGAAAAGTCATTCGGCGACATTGTTTTCCGTGAGGGCGACCGCATAATGCAGATCAAAAACAACTACGACATTCCTTGGCAAAGCTCGGACGGCGTTTTCGGCAGCGGCATCTTTAACGGAGATTTAGGGCGCATAAAGTCTATTGACCATCAGAACGAAACGATGAAGATCGAGTTTGACGACAAGACGGTCACATACGGCTTTGATATGCTCAGTGAGCTTGAGCATTCGTGGGCAATGACGGTACATAAGTCGCAGGGCAGTGAATATAGAGCGGTCATACTTGTGCTTAATTCGGGAACGAAAATGCTTATGACCCGAAGCGTTCTGTACACCGCCGTTACGAGAGCGAAATCTCTGCTCATCATGGTGGGGGATGACTCCATTGCGCATTACATGATAGACAACAACAGGCAGTCGAGGCGTTACAGCGCATTGAGGATCAGACTTGCGGATGAAAATACTTGACTTTTTCCTTGACCTCCTGTTTCCGCCGAAATGCATATTCTGCGGCGAGGTGCTTGAATCGACGAACATCTGCAACAAGTGTCTCGAAAAGCTGCCGTACACGAAGGGCGATTCCACAGTCCAAAAGCTGCCTTTTATCAGCAAGTGCGTATCGCCGCTTTATTACGACGGCGTTGTGAGGGACGCAATACTCAGATTCAAATTTAACGGAAAGTCCAATTATGCCGGAGCTTTTGCACAGATTATGTCGGAATATATCGAGAATAATCTTGATTGCGGTGATATTAGTGTGGTATCATGGGTACCGTTAAGCCGTATGCGAATGCGCAAAAGGGGCTACAATCAGGCGCAGCTCCTTGCCGAAGGGATAGCAAAACGGCTTGAGCTTCCGTCGGCGCCCTGCCTTGTCAAGATCAAAAACAACACGGCTCAGTCGAAAACGACAAGTGCCGAGCAGCGGCGCAGAAACGTTGCGGGTGCTTACAAGGTGTGCGACCCCGAATTTGTAAAGGGCAAGAACATTTTGCTGATCGACGACGTCGTCACCACGGGTTCCACATTGTCCGAATGCTCAAGAATGCTTCAGCTTTCCGGTGTAAACAAGGTTTATTCCGCAAGCATAGCACGTCATAAAGATTGACGGAGTCGATTTCGGGTTAGAATTTAAATAAACAGCTTAGTCGAAGCTCTCTTGGGCTTTGGCGGAACGGAGCAGATAATGGTTATATTTGAAAGAGACATAGCCGTAGATATGGGTACATCCAACACCTTGGTTTACGTTGCAGGCAAGGGTGTCGTGCTGCGTGAGCCTACCGTCGTTGCGGTGGACAAGACTACGGGTGAGATGCTTAAAATAGGTGAGGATGCAAAGAAAACACTCGGAAGGACTCCGGCGAACATTGTCGTCATCCATCCCATCAGCCTCGGCGTCATATCCGACTATGATATGGCGGCGATGATGCTCAGAGAGCTGATCTCAAAGGTCACATCCTTCAGCCTGTTTAAGCCGAGGGTTTTGCTCTGCGTACCGAGCAGCATAACGGGCGTTGAGGAGAGAGCGATAATCGATGCCGCCATAGAAGCCGGCGCAAGAAAGGTCTACTTACTCGAAACCGCAGTCGCTACGGCGATCGGCGCCGGGGTGGACATTTCAAAGCCCGACGGACACATGGTCATCGACATCGGCGGCGGCACCTCCGAGGTGGCGGTCGTTTCGATGGGCGGAGTCGTTGAGTGCGAATCCTTCCCGACCGCAGGCGACAGCTTTGACGAAGCCATTATCCGTTATATCAGAAAGAAGCACAACGTTCTGATTGGCTCCAAAACCGCCGAGGAGCTGAAGATCAGCATAGGTGGCGCTCTGCCGAGACCCGACGCATACGAGGAAGAAGCAAAGGGACGCTGTCTGCTTACGGGCCTTCCCAAGACCGTCAAGGTGAGCAGCGAGGAGCTTGTGGAGGTCCTTGCGGAGCCGACGCAGCTTATACTTGACAACATTCACTCAGTGCTTGAGCGCACTCCGCCTGAGCTTGTCGGAGACCTCGGCAGTAACGGAATTATTCTCTCCGGCTCCGGCTCCATGCTTTACGGACTTGACAGTGTTATCGAGAGAAGCACCGGGATCCCGACGATACCCGTTGACGACCCCAGCTCCTGTGCGGCGCACGGTGCGGGAAAGATGCTCACGAGACTCGACGACATGAAGGACGGCATGATGAACTTCCTCCGCCGCAGACAAATGAAGAACTGACCAACTGAAGAAAAAACGCCCTGTTCAGCCGAACAGGGCGTTTTTTGCACACTAAATTATCAGATTTTGCTTTGTATCCATGCAAGGATATCGGAATATACCTCGTCCTTGTTGATCTCGTTGAGCATCTCATGTCTGCCGCCCTCGTAGAGCTTTATGCTGACATCCTGCATACCCGCCTTACGGAAGTTTTCGTAAGCGATTTTTACGCCCTTACCGCACTCGCCGACGGGGTCCATGGAGCCGGACATGAAGTAAACGGGGGTGTCCTTCTTCATGGCGTCGAGATTCTTGGGGCTCGTGATCAGGTTGATGCCGGTCATCATGTCACGGAAGAGACTGCACGACGGGACAAAGCCGCAAAGGGGATCGGCAAGATAGCGTGCGACGACATCTTCGTCACGGGTGAGCCAGTCGTGAGTGGTTTTCGGAATGCCGTAAATTTTGTTGTAGCTTCCAAACGCCATATTGTTGAGCATGTTGCTGTAATGATGGGGGCCCTTGAGCTTTACGACAAGATTGCCCATTGCAAGACCGCCGAGAACGAGGGGTTTACCCTGATTTCCAGTGCCGCTGATTATCGCTGCATCAAAGCCGCCGGGGAATTTTATGAGGTGAGTGCGGGTCAGAAAGCTCCCCATGCTGTGACCGAAAACGATGATGGGAATGTCTGGGTAGTTGATCTTCATTGCGCTGCGCAGGATCTCCTCGTCCTGAACTGCATAGGTCCAACCGTTGCGCTCCGCAAAGAAGCCGATGTCTTCGGGCTTATCGATGCTCTTTCCGTGACCGAGGTGATCGTCACCGACAACAAGAAAGCCGTTAGATGCAAGGAAAAGCATAAAATCATCGTAGCGGTCCATGTGCTCGGCAATGCCATGGACAATTTGGACGACGGCCTTCGGCTGCATGTCGGGAGTACACATATGCGCTCTGAGCTTATTATGACCTGTGCTTGAATCAAAATAAAAATCTCTGAAACTTGGCATGGAAATTATCCTCCGTATGTGTTAAAATGTATATAATCTCTATCTGAATTTTAGCGCCTTACCATACATTAGTCAACAAAAAACTGGAGGATCAGATATGAACGGATATGTAATCGCACTTGACCAGGGAACTACAAGCTCCAGAGCCATAGTGTTTGACAGCGTTGGAACGCCTGTCACGATAGCACAGTACCCCTTTGCTCAGATCTACCCCAAACCGGGCTGGGTCGAGCATGACCCCATGCTCATTCTCGAAACTCAGCTTCGAGCGCTGGCGGAAGCCTTTGAAAAAAGCGAGCTGTCTCCCACGGATATTGCCGGTATCGGTATAACGAATCAGAGGGAAACGACGGTCGTTTGGGACAAAAATACCGGCAAACCGATATATAACGCCATTGTGTGGCAGTGCAGACGCACGGCGCCCATATGCGATGAGCTGACCGCCAAAGGACTCGGCTCTTACATTAAGGACAAAACCGGGCTTCTTATCGACGCATATTTTTCCGGCACCAAGATCAAGTGGATACTCGACAATGTTGAAGGTGCAAGGGAAAGAGCCGAAAGAGGAGAGCTTCTGTTCGGAAACATCGACTCGTGGCTCATTTGGAATCTGACGGGCGGCAAAGCGCACGTCTCCGATTACTCCAATTGCTCACGCACCATGATATTCGACATTGATAAGCTTCAGTGGGACGAAACGCTTTGCAGCGAACTCGGCATTCCCATGTGCATGCTGCCAGAGCCTGTGCCTTCCGCAATGACTTACGGCAAGGTGGCAGCCGGAATATCGGGACTCGAAATGCTTGCCGGTGTGCCTGTCTGCGGCAGCGCAGGAGATCAGGCTGCGGCGCTGCTCGGACAGGGCTGCATAATCCCCGGACAGGCAAAGAACACCTACGGTACCGGATGCTTTACGCTTATGAACACAGGTGCACAGTCGGTCAGGAGCCAGTGCGGACTTGTGACGAGCGTTGCATGGTCTGTCGGCGGCAAGACTACATATGCCCTCGAAGGCAGCGTTTTCAATGCGGGGAGCTCTATCCAGTGGCTGCGTGATGAGCTTGGACTCATCGGCACCTCCTCGGAATGTGAGGGACTTGCAACGAGCGTACCCGACAACGGCGGCGTTTACCTCGTGTCTGCTTTCACGGGTCTTGGCGCACCCAGATGGGATATGTACGCAAGAGGTGCGATCGTGGGACTGACGAGAGGCTCAACAAAGGCACATATCGCAAGAGCTGCGCTTGAAGGCATAAGCTATCAGGTCAAGGACCTGCTCAACGCAATGGAAAAGGACTGCGGCGAGGAGCTTTCCGCACTTCGTGTGGACGGCGGAGCTTCGGTAAATAACTTCCTCCTGCAATTCCAGTCGGATATCCTCGGAAAGCCCATAGACAGACCGAAAATGGTTGAAACGACTGCCTTCGGCGCTGCCTTCCTTGCAGGCCTTGCCACCGGCGTGTGGTCGGATATATCCGAGATCTCGTCGCTCCGCAGGTCCGACAGAGTGTTTGTTCCCGAAATGGACAGTGACGAGGCTCAGCGGCTTTACGCAAAGTGGCTCAAGGCGGTCGAGAGGGCAGCAAAGTGGGAAGACTGACAAAAGCCTGCTTTACCGCCGCAGATATTCTCATACCCAAGGTTTCGGATATGCAGGCGTGGAGCGTCATTGCCTGCGACCAGTTCACCTCCGAGCCTGAGTATTGGAGCGAGGTTTACAAAAGAGTGGGCGATAAGCCCTCAAGCCTCAGGCTTATACTGCCGGAAGCGCTGCTTTCGCAGAAGGATACCGATTCCGAACGCAGCAAAATATATGATACCATGCGCACATATCTTGATGAGGGCATTTTTGAAAAGCTCGAAAACAGCTATGTTTACGTCGAACGCACTCTGAGCTCTGGTGCGGTGCGGAAGGGCATAGTCGGCGCTTTGGACCTTGAAGCCTACGACTGGGCGCCGGGGTCCGAGCTTCCGGTGAGAGCGACGGAGGACACCGTTGAGGACCGACTTCCGGCGAGGATCAAGATCCGCAGAAAAGCACTTCTCGAAATGCCGCACATTCTGATATTTGTCAACGACCCTGAAAACAGCCTGATCTCGTCTATTAAAAAGGGCAAAGCGCTTTACGACTTTGAGCTTATGCAAAACGGCGGCAGAGTCTCCGGCTGGCAGGCAGCGGATAATTGTGCCGTTGACGCCGCTCTTGAGCATTTCTTTGAGAGTGCCTCCGCAAAGGGAGAAGACCCTCTGTTTATGGCTATCGGTGACGGAAATCACAGCGTTGCGGCGGCAAAAAAGTACTGGGACGAGATAAAGAAAGCTCTCAGCCCGGAGGAGAGAGCGACTCACCCGGCAAGGTATGCGTTAGCGGAGCTTGTGAACATTCACGATCAGGCGATCGACTTTAAGCCGATACACAGGCTCATCTACGGAACTGACACTAAAACGTTTTTTGACGAGCTTAAAGCACGCTTCGCCGCAGCGGACGATGCCAAAACTGCAGTGAAGTGCTTTTCCGGCGGCAAATCTATTGAGATAGGCTTTGATAGGATGACCTACGGCGAGATAATTGCCGCTTGTGAGGCATTCTGCAAAGAGTATGCCGCAAAGCACGGTGGTCATCTTGACTACATCCACGGTGATGCCGAGTGCATAAAAATGTCGCAAAAGGACGGCTGCTGCTGCCTGCTTATGCCGCAGATACCGAAAGAGGGACTTTTTGAAACGGTCGTAAAAAGCGGTGCATTTCCGAGGAAAAGTTTTTCCATCGGTAACGCCGAGGACAAAAGATATTATCTCGAATGCAGAAGAATCAAATAATTATCTTGTAATGGTAATTGTTCTGTGATAAAATAATTGCCGTTAAATTTGTATTTTACTTTAAGGAGCTGTTAAATATGTCGGGACATTCCAAATGGCATAACATACAGAAAACTAAGGGCGCAGCGGACGCAAAGCGTGCGCAGGCGTTTACCAAGATTGCCAGAGAAATGATAGTTGCCGTTAAAGAAGGCGGAAGCGGAGACCCCAATAACAATTCACGCCTTGCCGCCGTCATCACCAAGGCAAAGGCCGCAAATATGCCGAACGATAACATCAAGCGCACTATCGACAAGGCACTGGGCGCAGGCAATACCGACAACTATGAAAAAATAGTTTATGAAGGCTACGGACCTCAGGGCGTTGCGATCATCGTCGAGACGATGACCGACAACCGCAACCGTACTGCCGGTGAGATTCGTCACTACTTCGACAAGTACGGCGGAAACATGGGCGCCGCTAACTGCGTTTCATGGTCGTTCGACAAGAAGGGCGTCATCGTTATTGACAACGAGGACGAGGAGCTTGACGAGGACACCGTTATGATGGAGGCTCTTGAAGCGGGCGCCGACGACTTTGAGCCGGACGACGAAAGCTTTGTGGTTTATACGAAGCCCGACGATGTTTCTCCCGTTGCAGAAGCACTTTCCGCTGCCGGATATAAACTTCTCTCCGCACAGGTCGAGATGCTTCCGCAGAACGGCTACATAAAGCTCACCAACGAGGACGACATTAAGAATCTTCAGAAGATGCTCGATATGTTCGATGACAACGACGACGTTCAGAACGTTTGGCACAACTGGGAAGAGTAATAACGGTATCGGGCATCCGTTTTAGGATGCCCGATTTTTTGTGCAAAAAATCCTCCGCAGCAGTCGTTGCGGAGGATTTTGCTTAGATCAAATTATGCGTTCCAGTTAACGCCGCCGATGCCGTCGAGGTCGCTGACGCAGACAAAGGTCTTGCCAATGCCGAGTGCGAGCTTGGAGCCGTCTTCAAGCGTGTAGTGGAAGGAGTCGTCAAGGGAGCTGCGGGTCCACTTGATGGGAACGTAGTTGCCGCCGCAGCAGAAGTAGCCGGTGCCGCTGCCGACAAATTCCATAGCAACGTGACCCTTGTAGTCGCCGGTCTGAGAAAGGGGAACGTTGAGTACAATAACATTTGTGAAGGTAAGTGCGGTCCCGTTCTCATCAACGTAGGGGTGCTGGGTGTTGCCGCTCTCGTTCATACTGAGAGCGTAAAGCTTGGTGGTGGAGTCGTACTTGAAGTTGGAAGCAAATGCGCCGGTGCCGTACTTAACGGTGAAGTTGGCTGCGGGAGTGGTGCACTGGCTTGCGGCTTCGGGGCTGAAGATGAGACCGTAGGTGGTGTCATAGCCGGAAGCATGCTTGGTGTAGCCCAAACGCTCGGCGTTGGAAACGACGTTGGAGCCTTCAAGGTATGCGGTATGCTCGATGTTCTTACCGGCATTTATTCTTTCCTGGCTCCTGTGTCCGGTGTAATCGCCGTCAAGTGCGTCCATGTCGGGGATGTTGTTTTCACGGGTGTATGCAACGGTGTTCTCTCTGGTGTCCTCGCTGCGTCCCCAGTGGACATAGATGGCGTCGTAGGACTTGCAAAGGCTTGCAAAATAGGTTCTTGCGCTTCTGACATAGCCGATATCGAGACCACTGATGTCGTCGTATATCGCCATAAGTCTCGTTGCACCTTCAACCGAAACTTCGTAGATTATGGAAGCCTCGGAGAGGTTCTTCGCATAACGTGCAGCCGGGACATTGTTTATCATAACACAGTAGGGGCGCATAGTCGTGTCGTAGCTGTCAAGAGCTTCGCCGGTCAGGGGGTTTATCGGTCCGGTCACGATGTTGTCAACCTTTACGTCTTCGCCTGCGGGAGTGGTCTTGGGTTCATCGGTGCCGCCGTTGTTTGCCTCGTCCTTTGCACATGACGTGAACATTGCGCAAACAAACAGAACGGCAAGGAAGATTGAAATAAATCTTTTCATGTTAAATCACCTCGGATTTAGAATTGCATTGACATAATACTACTATTAGCGCATATTGTCAAATTATAAAGATTGTGCTACTATATATTTAATTTCAATTGACCGTTGGAGATGATTACAATGTATGATGAATACAGGCTCAAAACAGAAAATGCAGTTAGAGAGCTGCTGCAAAGATCGGGAGTAAAAAGCGGCGACCTCGTGGTTGTCGGCTGTTCGTCGAGCGAGGTTCTGGGCGAGCATATCGGAAAAGGCTCTTCGCCGGAAACGGGAAAGGTGATCGCCGAAACGATTTTGAATGTGCTGTCGGAAAACGGGGTCTTCCTTGCCGCACAGTGCTGTGAGCATCTGAACAGAGCGCTTGTTATCGAACGTGCCGCCGCCGAAAAGTTTATGTACGACGAGGTGTGCGTCCGCCCGATGCCGAAGGCAGGCGGTTCCTTTGCTACTGCGGTTTATGACGCAATGACGGACCCCGTTGTCGTGGAACACGTCAAGGCAAAGGCGGGGCTTGACATCGGCAATACGCTTATCGGTATGCACCTGCGTGACGTTGCGGTGCCGCTGAGACTCAGTGTCAAGAAAATCGGTCAGGCGCACCTCAATGCGGCGTATACGAGACCGAAGCTGATAGGCGGCGAAAGAGCGCACTATCCCGAAAAGTAATAAAAATGTATTGACGGCAGCTCATGTGAGCTGCCGTCATCGCTTTATAAGATATCACACCTATGAAGCTCCTCTTTGAGCTTTATCAGATTTCCTTCCGACATTGAGGTCAGCGGCAGCCTTAGCTCACCGACGTCCTTACCGCACAGGTTCATTGCGGTTTTGATCGGCATCGGGTTTGTCTCGATGAAAAAGGCATGGAACAGAGCTGCGTATCTTAGGTAAAGCTCCGATGCATTCGTGAAATCACCATCAAGGCAGAGGGAGCATACCTTAGCAAGCACGCCTGGCAGCAGGTTTGAGGCAACCGAAATTACCCCCAAAGCGCCCATTGCCATCATCGGCACCGTGTTGTCGTCATTTCCGCTCCATATATTCAGTGCATCGCCGCATCTTGCCCTTGTATTCGTAAACAACGTGATATCACCGGAGGCTTCCTTGACACCGTTTATGTTGGGGTGCTTGGAGAGCCGTTCGTATGTGTCGGCGGTAATACCTATCCCGGTGCGGCTGGGAACGTTATACAGGATCATCGGAATGTCGACCCGGTCCGCAACGTATGTAAAATGCTCATACAGACCGCTTTGCGAGGTCTTGTTGTAGTACGGAGTGACCATCAATATACCGTCGGCGCCGAAATGCTTGGCGCTCTTTGCTTTTTTCAGAGCCGTCTCCGTATTGTTGCTGCCGACTCCGGCAATGATCTTCATGCGTCCGTTGTTGTACTTGCATGCAAAATCAATAAGCTCCTCGTGCTCGTAAGCGCTCATCGTTGCGTTTTCACCCGTGGTGCCGCACACTACGAGCGCATTCGTTCCGTTATCGTACTGAAAGTCCATCAGTTCGCTGAAACGCTCAAAGTCGATACCGCTCTTGCAAAACGGTGTGACGATGGCGGTGCATGAACCCTTGAAAATAGGTGTTTTAGTCATATGCTACCTCCATAATATCAGCCTGTTTAGAAGATATTCGGCAAGGTGGCAGCTTATGCCTGTACATAAAACTTGAATTTGAGAGGGGCTTATATTATAATAATGTAGCATTTTACGTCGAAAGGCAGATTTGATGATTTCAGAGATAAAGAAAAAGCTGTCGCTGCTGCTTGTGTTTGTGCTTCTTGCCGCATTGTTTCCGACTGCGGCAAATGCCGATACGCAGGCGGAGCCCGAGATACCGTATTTTGATCTTCCGTGTGCGATAACTGCAATCAAGGTTGGACTGTATTCCGGTTCTGCTGCGCTGTACGGTGTCGAGTTGGAGAATCCGAACGGTGAGGGCTATGACATAGGGTACTACGATTTTTCCAGGCAGTTCCGCAAGATAGCGGAGACCGATCACTGTGCTGTAAGCATTGCACCCGTCTCGTCCGAGCGCTGCTATGTATTGCTTGAGAAAAACTTTGAGTCATATGCCGCAGCAGCCGCTGCTGCCTCGGACGCAGACGGCTTGCCGGTTTACAGCAACAGGCGCTTCAAGGTCGCAACCGCCGCATATGAGAGCGAAGCCGAAGCAAAGGCGGCGCTCGTGAGCGGCACAGAGCTGCTGAAAGCGGGAAACAACACCTCACTCATCACGAGCGGCGACAAAGCAATATTCCTGTTTGACAGCGCAAATATCAGCCTTGCACTCAAGCCGATTGGTGTAAACGGCGAAGGCGAGGCAAGGCTCAGAGATGACATTTACCGTGGAGGCATCGAACTGCTGCGCACCTCAAGCGGCGCTTATACGGTAATAAACTATGTCGGAATTGAGGACTATGTGAAGGGCGTTTTGCCGTATGAGGTCGGGGGAAACTGGCCCCTTGACTCCCTGAAAGCGCAGGCTGCCTGTGCAAGGACCTATGCCATCAACAATGTGAACGCCTATATCGACGACGGTTTTGACGTCAGAGCCGACACATACAGCCAGGTGTACCACGGTGTGAGCGGTACGACCGAAAGCACGAACATTGCAGCGGACGAGACCGCCGGGAAGTTTGTGCGTTACGAAGGCGTTATTTGCAGAGTGTACTACATGTCATCGGACGGCGGAGCTACCGAAAGCGGAGCAAACGTGTTCGGTGAAAGACGGGAATACCTCACGGGCGTTGAGGATAGCTATGAGCTTGCCGAGGATTACTATAACAAGAGCTGGTCCGAGACAAAAAGCGAAGCTGCACTTTTGTCGAGGCTCAACAGGTTCGGCTATGAGCTTAGTGACATTGAGAGCATAACCCCCGTGCTGTCGGAAAGCGGAAATGTAATTGCTATCGAATTTGCATCAAGCAGCGGAGAAACCGTGACAGTTGACAAAACTGACTGCTACATGGTTCCGGGGCTTAATAGTATAAGATTTGATGTTGAAAAGCTTGACGCTGCTTTTAAGTTTTCCGGCAGCGGATGGGGACACAACTGCGGAATGAGCCAGTGGGGAGCGTATTCTATGGCTGCAAACTTCGGCTTTGACTGCAATGCGATCATTGATTTTTATTTTAGCGGAGCGTATATCGGATGAATAAAACTGACTTTTACTTTGACCTGCCGCCGGAGCTTATCGCACAGACGCCGCTTGAAAAGCGTGACACTTCAAGGCTCCTGCATCTAGATAAGAAAACCGGTGAGATAAAGCACGGTCATTTTACCGACATTAAAAATTACCTGCGTCACGGAGACTGTCTCGTTTTGAACGACTCACGAGTTCTTCCGGCGAGACTGCTCGGTTCAAGACCCAGCGGCGGCGGGATCGAGCTTGTGCTGCTTCGTGACCTCGGCGACGGCTGCTGGGAATGCCTGAGCCGCCCCGGAAGAAAGACCCGCCCCGGACAGGAGATCATCTTCGGCAACGGAGAGCTGACCGCAACGGTGCAGAGCGTGACCGAGGGCGGCAACAGGATAGTCAAGTTCCACTATGACGGGGTGTTTCTTGAGATATTGGAGCGCCTCGGGAAAATGCCGCTGCCGCCGTATATCAAGGAGGAGCTGAGCGACTCCGAGCGCTACCAGACGGTGTACTCGAAGGAGCTTGGCAGCGCAGCGGCGCCTACCGCAGGGCTGCATTTTACCAAGGAGCTTCTCAATGAGATTGAGGCGATGGGCGTTAAGATCAGATATGTGACGCTTCACGTCGGACTCGGAACCTTCAGACCCGTCAAGGCGGAGAAGATTGAGGAGCATGAAATGCACTCGGAGTTCTGCATGGTGCCGAAGGAAACCGCCGAGACCATTATGGAGACGAAGAAGTCGGGGGGACGGATAGTTGCGGTCGGGACCACTTCGTGCAGGACACTTGAAAGCTTTACGAATGATGATGGGATCATTAAGGAAAGCTCCGGTTGGACGAATATTTTCATCTATCCCGGATACAAGTTCAAGTGCATTGATGCCTTGATAACAAACTTCCACCTGCCGGAAAGCACGCTTATAATGCTTGTTTCGGCTCTTGCCGGCAGGGAGAATGTTCTCAGAGCGTATGACGAGGCCGTGAGAGAAAAGTACAGATTTTTCTCTTTTGGCGATGCTATGATGATCGAATGAGGATTTGACGCTATGTATAAACTTTTGAAAAAAGAGGGCAGAGCAAGACGTGGGGAGTTCCAAACTCCGCATGGGACCGTGCAGACTCCCGTTTTTATGAACGTCGGAACGCAGGGAGCGATAAAGGGCGCTTTGAGTGCCGAGGATCTTAAAAACATCGGCTGCCAGGTCGAGCTGTCGAACACATACCATCTGCATCTTCGTCCCGGCGACGAGCTTGTCAGGGACATGGGCGGACTGCATAAGTTTATGACTTGGGACGGGCCCATTCTCACGGACAGCGGCGGATTTCAGGTCTTCTCGCTTGCTACGCTGCGCAAGATAAAGGAGGAGGGCGTTTCCTTCAACTCGCACATCGACGGGCGCAAGATATTCATGGGTCCCGAAGAAAGCATGAGAATACAGTCAAACCTCGGCTCCGATATTGCAATGGCGTTTGACGAGTGCATTAAAATTCCCTCTCCGAAGGAGTATGTTGAAAAATCCTGCGACAGGACGTATCGCTGGCTTGTGCGCTGCAAAGCGGCTCTTGGCGAATACAACTCACGGGACGATGCAGTAAACCCCGGTCAGATGCTGTTCGGAATAAATCAGGGTGCAACGTTTAAGGACATCAGAATTTCCCACATGAAAAAAATAGCGGAGCTTGACCTTCCGGGCTATGCCATCGGCGGACTTGCGGTGGGGGAGAGCCATGAGGAAATGTACGATACCATTGAGGCGGTCGAGGAGCATATGCCTCAGGACAAGCCGAGATACCTTATGGGCGTCGGCACTCCGGGGAACATTATCGAGTCTGTTTACCGTGGGGTCGATTTCTTCGACTGCGTCATGCCTGCAAGAAACGGACGTCACGGACATCTCTTTACTTGGAGCGGAATTATCAACATTAAAAACGAAAAGTACGCAAGAGACGAAGCTCCCATTGATCCGATGTGCGACTGTCCCGTTTGCCGAAGATTTTCACGGGCGTATGTAAGGCACCTGTTCAAAGCAGAGGAAATGCTCGCCATGCGCTTTGCGGTTATGCACAATCTGTATTTCTACAATAAGCTCACGGCAGAGATAAGAAAGAGCCTTGACGAGGGCAGCTTTGCGGAGTTTAGAGGGAAATACTCAAAAATTCTCGACACAAGAATATAAACTATTGCAAAACAGCGATATATTATGTATAATTATCATAATTCAGAAAAGGAGTTCGGATTAAATGTTTGATTTTTCTCTTATGGCCAAAAGCAACCAGGGCGGCGGTCTCACAATGATACTTCTTCTGGTCGGATTTTTCCTCATCATGTGGCTTCTGATGATCAGACCCGAAAAGAAGAGACAGAAGAAGATGGAAGAAATGCGCAACAACGTCAGCGTTGGTGACAACATCGTTACCATCGGCGGCATAATGGGCAAGGTCGTTCACGTTACCGACGACAACGTTACCATCGAGTCCGGCGAAGACAGAGTTCGTGTTCAGTTTAAGAAAACCGCCATCAGTGTCAATGAAAGCGCCAAGCCTGAACCCCAGAAGAAATAAAAATCGGCAGCATATAATTCCTCCGACGAAATAAGATGTACAAAGCATCTTTCGTCGGAGGTTTTTTTATGCATCAAAAAACGAAGAAAAAGGACAAGAACGGCGATGTGATAATCAGAGCCGTGGTTGCGGGCATCGTCGCCGCAGTTATACTGCTGCTTGCGTATTCGCTGATGATAGACAAAGGCGTCGCCTCGATAAAATACGTCGGCTATGCGGTGATAGGGATAAACTTCATTGCTGCTGCCGTGTGCGGCATCGTTGCAGGTTCGGCGGCAGGGGAGGGGAGGCTCGTGAGAGTGACAGCCTCGTGCGGAATCTTCACCGCTGCGCTCGCCGTTTTTGCTTTGGCGTCGAACGAGGGGGGCGTTGAAATGGACAGGATACTGAGAATGATCCTTTGCGGATGCGGCGGTGCGCTGTGCGGCCTGATAGTGCGTTTCGGCAAAAGTAACAAAAAGTTGCAAAATAGAAGCAAGAACAAAAGGAGATATAACAAATCGTAATACGCAAAAATGGTTTACATAATTTTAATGATTACCTATATGTAGTGCGATTTTGCGGAAATATAACAAAATGTAGCGTTATAAATGCTGTAAACTCAATGGGTTCACGACATAGGTATGCATGGTTAACATAATATTGTTAACATAATATGCCGTCATAATTAACAAAATTGATCAAATTTCAGAAAAACACTTGATTACAGAAAGAATTTGTATTATATTGTCCCTACTGGTAGTTATGTAAATTCAACCATTATTCTTTCTGTTTGAAATTGTTCGGGAGATTTTAATGAAAGTTTTAAACGGAAGGATAGGAAAATTTACATCAACGGCGTCGCTCGGTGGCTTTTTGCTCCCGGTTTCAATGATTTTGCTCGGCTTTGCCCTTGCGTTTTTTGAGGGCGGAGGCATGGCGGACGGGATACTGAAAGCTGCGTTAAAGTCCGAAATCGACATATTATTCGGCGCCGATTTAGGTTGCGTTTTTATTTTTGCGGCGCTTGTATTGGCCGCAATGTTTATAGCGGCTCCGCTGCTCATTGCGCTCAGTTGCTTTGCATACGGTTATTTTTCGACCGCTTCATGGAGTTTCATAATATCTCGCTTATCCGATGACATAAGTGTCGGATGTGTTATTACGAGGTTTTTTCTCATTTTGCTCTTTACGGCTGTATTTATCGCTTTTGCACAAATCGAGCTTCGGTTCTATTCAAATGCGGCGGTCGTTTTCTTCAGAAATAAGAGCTTAGTCTCTCGCCTGCGTCGAGTGCTTCTTTCGGCGCTGGCCGCAATTTTGATTTTGCTGTCGGTGTGCAGACTTTTTACCAAACTGTTTCCGATTGCTTTATAGACTATAGAAAGGGGGTAGCTGAATGCTTAATTCCATCTGCATAGAAAACTTTAACAGATACCTTACGGAAGTTAAGAAAGCGTCTCAGAACACCCTCAGCTCTTATCTTCGCGACATCAGGCAGCTTGCGGATTATCTCGATACCCACACCGGCGACTCGCTCGACCACGCTACGGACGACGATCTGTCTACATACATTTCGTGGCTCAGAGGAAACGGAAAGTCGGTCGCAACGGTTTCGAGAGCAATTGCGTCTCTCAAATGCTTCTACGGTTGGCTTTTGAGTGAGGGAAGCATAAAAGAAAACCCGGCGGCCAAGCTTACGCCGGACAAGACCACACCGAAGCTTCCGCAGATACTTACGAGCAAGGAGGTCGAACTTCTCCTTGAACAGCCCTCCTGTACCGACGCTAAGGGTTACCGTGACAGGGCGATGCTTGAGCTGCTGTACGCAACCGGTATAAGGGTCAGCGAGCTTATCTCACTCGACATGAGCGATGTTAACACCTCGGCGGGCGTTATTCGCTGCAAGGGTAAGGATAAGGAGCGTTTTATCCCGCTCTATCCCACTGCAGTCAAGGCGCTGTCTGAGTACATCGAATTTATTCGCCCGCAGATGATCGCACTTCCCAACGAGCAGGCGCTGTTTGTGAATGTCAGCGGAGAGCGAATGTCAAGGCAGGGATTTTGGAAGATCATCAAGTCCTACCAGCAGAAGGCACATATCGACAAGACCATTACGCCGCACACGCTCAGACACTCGTTTGCAGCACACCTTCTTGAAAACGGGGCCGATATACACTCCATTCAGGAAATGCTGGGGCATGCGGACATATCTTCGACGCAGATCTACTCCCAGCTCGTGAAAAAGCAGCTCAAGGATGTTTACAACAAAGCTCATCCGAGAGCGTGAACCGAACTATAAGACCGCATCCGTATGCAGATGCGGTCTTTTTGCTTGCCAACTATATTTTAACGTGATAAAATATAGTGATTGGAGTGATGGATTTGCGAATATTGGGCATTGACCCCGGATTGGCTACCGTGGGATTCGGAGTCGTGGACACGGCTAAGAACGCTATGAAGCTTGTGAGCTGCGGCGTTATAAGTACCCCGGCGCACACCTCGCTTTCAAGCAGACTTGACCGCATTTTCTCCGATATGAATGAGCTTATTCAGACCTTTAACCCCGATGTGATATCGGTCGAGGAGCTGTTTTTCAACACAAACATCACGACGGGCATTGCGGTTTCACACGCAAGGGGAGTTATACTCCTGTCGGCGTACAGGAGCGGAGTGCCTGTTTACGAGTATACGCCGCTTCAGGTGAAGCAAGCTGTGGCGGGATACGGAAGGGCGGAAAAACGGCAGGTCATAGACATGGTAAAGCGCTTGCTAAGGCTGCCGGCAGCACCGAAGCCGGACGACGCCGCCGACGCCGTCGCGCTGGCGGTCTGTCACGCAAGATGCTCGACCTCACTGCTTGCCGGAAAGGAAGTAAATGACGTATGTTCTACCATTTAGAGGGCGTTGTCACCGACATAGACATCAATTTTGCGGTCATCGACTGCGGCGGTGTCGGCTACGGAGTCAACACGACCGCAAACACGCTGTCGCATTTAAAAATTAACGAAGGTGCAAAGCTGTATATATCAGAGTGCATTAAAGAGGACGCATTTGATCTCTACGGCTTTTATACACTCAGTGAGAAGCGCTGTTTTGAAATGATGCTCACGGTTTCGGGCATCGGTCCGAAGGCGGCTCAGTCGATTTTGTCCCTCAACACGCCGGAGTCGCTTGCCATGGCGGTGATGAACGGAGACGAAAAACCCATAACCGCCGCACCGGGAGTCGGAAAAAAGATCGCACAGAGACTGATCCTTGAGCTGAAGGACAAAATGAGTAAGCAGGCAGGTGTCGCTGCGACCGAGCTTCCGTACTTTGCGGCTCAGGCGCAAAGTAGTACGAAAAACGAAGCCGTGACTGCACTTATGGTACTTGGCTATTCGACTTCCGAGATCAATGCTGCGCTTGGCGCTTTTGACCCGTCCGGCATGACGACCGAGCAGATAGTGAAGCTCGCATTGAAAAATTTGATGAAGTAGGAGGCGCCATATGAGCATAAATTTTTCCGAAGGACTTAACGACGCCGCTGCCATTACAAGCTCGGCGGTCCAGCCGGAAGATTCCGGCGAAGGCAGTCTACGCCCGAAAACGCTCAACGAGTATATTGGGCAGAAGAAGGCGAAGGACAATCTGAGCGTTTTTATTGACGCTGCAAGAATGAGAAATGAGCCTCTTGACCATGTGCTTCTGCACGGACCTCCGGGACTCGGCAAGACGACGCTTGCCGCCGTAATTGCAAACGAAATGGGCGTCAATATGCGCATAACCTCCGGCCCTGCGATCGAAAAGCCCGGAGATCTTGTTGCCATGCTCACAAATCTTAATGAGGGCGACATACTGTTTGTGGATGAGATTCACCGTCTTAACAGGGCGTATGAGGAGATCCTGTATCCTGCGATGGAGGATTATGCTATAGACATTATCCTCGGCAAGGGTCCTTCCGCAAACTCCATACACCTTGAGCTTCCGAAGTTCACGCTTATCGGCGCAACTACACGTTCGGGACAGCTTACCGCACCGCTGAGAGATCGCTTCGGAGTCACTCTGCGCCTTGAACTCTATACCCCGCAGGAGCTTTGCCGCATCGTCGAGCGTTCCGCCGGGATACTTGGCATTGAGATAGAGCCGGACGGTGCAATGGAGATCGCATCAAGATCAAGAGGAACACCGAGAATAGCAAACAGGATGCTTCGCCGTGTGCGTGACTTTGCGCAGGTCAAGGCGGACGGTGTTATAACAAATGCGGTTGCGGATATGGCGCTGTCTCGGCTTGAGGTGGATAAGCTCGGACTTGACTCGCTTGACAGACGTATGCTCGGCAGCATAATCGAATACTACGGCGGCGGTCCCGTCGGGGTAGACACTCTTGCTGCAACGATAAACGAGGATTCCGTTACCCTTGAGGACGTCTATGAGCCGTATCTTCTCCAGCAAGGATTCCTCACGAGGACGCCGAGAGGCCGCTGCGTCACCCGAAAGGCATATTCGCACTTGGGGATCGAATATTCGGGACAGCAGGAAATTGACCTGTAATTTGCGATTATTCCTTGCTTATCAATACTTTTTTTGAGTATTTCTATTGACTTTCGCCGACGTTGATATATAATATAGTAGATTGTTTGGGAATATTAGTTTTTGCATGATAAATTATTCGGAACTTGATGATAATAGATTACAGGAGCTGGCGGCTGTCGGTGACAGGCAGGCGGAGGAACGGCTTGTTGTGAAATATATGCGCCTTGTGCGTAGGTGTTCACGTCCGTTTTTCCTCGTCGGCGGCGCTCCGGAAGATCTTATACAGGAAGGCATGCTCGGTCTGCTTTCCGCAATCAGGCAGTACGATCCCAAGCAAAATGCGGCATTCAAAACATATGCCGAGCTGTGCATCAAAAACAGGCTTTTGAGCGCAGTCAAAACAGATTCACGTTTGAAGCACAATCCGCTTAACGACGGGTTGCCGCTCGACTTATTACTCTCAGAAGAATCCCAGATCCCCCTATTGGCATACACCGAACTTTTTCGGAGAACACCTGAAGAGCAGGTTCTGGCCAGAGAGAACAAAATGGAATTGCAGCAATCGTTCAAGCGCTGCCTTTCTCCGATGGAGAGAAACGTTTTGCGGCTGTACCTTGACGGCTTGAGTTATCAGGAAATAGCGGAGCAGACCGGAAAGCCGATCAAAGCCGTCGACAATGCAATTCAGAGAATCAGGCGCAAGCTGGCGCAAAACCTTGATTCAGGCGTTATCAGCAAAAGCTGACGCATATAAAAGCCGATAGGCAAGTTTTTCAAAAGAGAGGATTCAAAATGTACGAAGACAAGACCTTAGTTTGCAAAGAGTGTGGTCAGGAGTTCGTGTTCTCCGCCGGTGAGCAGGAATTCTACGCAGAGCGCGGCTTCCAGAACGAGCCCCAGCGCTGCAAGGCATGCCGTGATGCTCGCAAGAACGCAGCACGTGGTCCCCGTGAGTTCTTTACCGCAAAATGCGCAGCTTGCGGCGGCGAAGCAAAGGTTCCCTTTGAGCCTAAGTCTGACCGTCCCGTATACTGCAGCGAGTGCTTTGCAAAGATGAGGGAAGAGCAGGCCTGAATTCGTTTAGGCAATAGAATGGGGCGCTCAAGAAGCGTCCCTTTCTGTTTGACAAGCGAACAAACCACTTAGACAGGAGACGGAACAATGTTTGAAATCACTAAGGAAACCATGGTTTCCGAAATCCTTGAAAAATGCCCCGAAGCCATGCCCAAGTTCCAGGAGCTTGGTATGCACTGCCTCGGATGCGCACTTGCAACCGCCGAAACGCTTCAGCAGGCTTGCGAGGCACACGGCGTTGACGTTGACGAGTTTATAATCGAACTCAAGGCGTTTATTATTTTCGGAGTTTGATACGAAACGTTTAAAAGCCGGGGATGTCCCGGCTTTTTGCGTATGTTTACGGAGGCACAATGAGCAAACGACTGGATACGATCGCCGACCTTGTAAAGGCCGGTGTCGGCGTTATCGACGTCGGTACCGACCACGCATATATTCCGATACTGCTGCGTAAAAACGGCTATAACGGATTTATCACAGCGACGGATATAAACGAAGCACCGCTTAAAAAGGCAAGGCTCAATTTGGCAGATAGCGACTGCGAGAGCAGTGTTGAGCTTAGGCTTTGCGACGGCTTTGCCGACTGCGACCCCGAAAAAGCGGATACCGTGATAATTGCTGGGATGGGCGGGGATACGATCGTCGGCATACTTGACCGTGCGGAATGGTGTATGCATCCGGGAATGAAGCTGATACTGCAGCCTGCAACCAAAGCCGAAATACTCAGGTATTGGCTTGTGAATAACGAATTTAAGATAGAAAATGACATACTCATCAAAGAAAACGGTATGCTCAATCAGATAATTTACGCCGAGTTCGGAGTGCCGGAAAAGTACGCAGACGCCGAGCTTTTTACCGGGAAATATGAGCATATACGGGACAGTGAGTATTTTTCGGAGCATATAAAGCGGCATATGCGGCGCTTTGCTGATGCTGCGGACGGTATAGACGCAACGGAGCGAACGGGGCTTCTACCGTGGAAAAAGCTGCTTTGCGGCATGGTTTCCGAGCTTCAAAGAATGGAGGCGGCTAAAAATGAAGGCAAAATGCATATATAAGTTTTTAAACGAGCTTGCGCCGATAGAGCTGAAGATGGATTTCGACAACGTCGGACTGCTTGTCGGAGACCCGAACGCCGAGGTCAAAAGCTGCCTTGTCGCCTTGGACATTACGGATGCCGTCATTGACGAGGCGGCACACAAGGGCGCTCAGCTCATAGTGTCCCATCACCCGGTGATATTTGAGGCGATGAAAAGCGTTTTACCCGACGACGAACAGGGAAGAAAGCTTATAAAGCTCATAAAAAATGACATTGCTGCCGTGTGTATGCACACTAATCTCGACATTGCCGAGGGCGGCGTCAACGATGCACTTATGGCTGCGCTGGGCTGTCCCGTGTCGGCTGCGCTCGACCCCGACGGCTGCGGACGAGTCGGTGAATACCCGCAGCAAATTGAGATGAACGATTTTCTCGAACTTTGCAAAACTGCCCTTAACGCCAACGGCTTGCGGTATCACGACGCAGGAAGATCCGTAAAGCGCATTGCGGTCATGGGAGGCTCCGGCGGCGGAAGTCTGCACTGTGCTTTTGAGCTTGGCTGCGACACATACGTTACCGCCGATGTGAAATACAATCACTTTCTCAGCGCTGCCGAATTGGGGATAAACCTTATCGACGCCGACCATTTCTGCACCGAAAACGTTATTGTACCAGTGCTTGAGGATAAGCTTAAAGCAAAGTTTCCTGAGCTGAACGTGATGATCTCGGAGCGCCACTGTCAAACGGCGAAGTTTTTCGTGTAACAGAATATTTTACCTTCGCTGGTCATAGACTCGTACAAACGAGACAGTCTGCGGAGGTTTTTTTATGACCAGTAATAGTATTTATCAAGACATCGCCGAGAGGACCGGCGGAGCAATAATGCTCGGAGTTGTCGGACCCGTCAGAACGGGTAAATCTACGTTTATAAAACGCTTTATGGAAACCCTCGTTATCCCCAACATCGAGGATGTGTATATGCGGGAGCGTGCGATCGACGAGCTGCCGCAAAGTGGTTCCGGCAAAACGATAATGACCGCCGAACCCAAATTTGTACCTGAGGAAGCCGCCCGCATCGAGGTGGGGGATGGTGTAGGCTTGTCCGTAAGGCTTGTCGATTGCGTTGGGTATATGGTCAGAGGTGCGTCGGGACAGTTCGAGGACGGAGCTGAGAGAATGGTCACGACACCGTGGTTTGACCACGAGGTCACAATGACCGAGGCTGCCGAATCGGGAACTGCAAGAGTCATAAGCGACCATTCCACGATAGGCATTGTGATAACGACCGACGGCAGCATATGCGATATACCGAGAGAGGACTACACGGAGCCTGAGCGGAGAGTCATAAGCGAGCTTAAAGCTATCGGAAAGCCGTTTATTGTGCTGCTCAACAGCGTGGCGCCTGAGTCGGAGGAGGCGTCAGAACTGGCACAGAGCATTGCTGCGGAGTACGATGTCACCTGCAAGGCGGTCAACTGTCAGGCGCTGAACGAAAAGGACATCGGAGACCTTATGATGCAGATACTTTGCGAATTTCCGATTGAGGAAGCAGCAGTTACTCTGCCGTCGTGGTTTGCTGCCCTTGAAAATGACTGCGAATTGAAGGAGCGATTTTACGCCGAGCTTCTTTCGCTTTATTCCGAGACGTCAAAAATAAGAGACGTAAATGCGGCGATAGCCCAGCTGAAAAACCTCGAATACATCGAGTCTGCCAAAGCGGAAAGCTGCGACATGGGCTGCGGCACGGTCAATATCCGCATTGAATTTCCGAGGTCGCTGTACTACGACATCATCAGTGAAAAGAGCGGCTTTACGATCAGCGACGACGGTGATCTTCTGCGGCTGCTTACCGAGTTGCATGAGGTCAATGCGGACTACGAACACATAAAAAAGGCGCTGAACGACGTGCGTGAAAAGGGCTACGGCGTGGTGCTTCCGAGTCAGAACGAGATGAATATACAGGAGCCGCAGATCGTTAAAGAGGGCGGCCGCTATGCGGTGAAGCTCAAAGCGAGCGCTCCTGCGATCCATATGCTCAAGACGGGCATAGAAACCGAGCTTAGCCCCACGATAGGCGGAGACTCGGCGTCGGAGGAGATAATCAGCTTCCTGCTGCAGGGCGTTGACGGCGATATGAGCAGACTTTGGGAGTCGAACATATTCGGGCGCTCGCTTTACGATATTGCCGAGGAGGGCATATACGAGAAGCTGAGCAATCTGCCGGACAATGCACGGGCAAAGCTTCAGGAAACGCTGCAAAGGATCATAAACGACGGCAGCGGCACTCTTATTTGTATACTATTGTGAAAATGCGGGCTTTGCCCGCATTTTTTCCTTGAAATGAAAAAGATATAATATTATAATAAACTAATTAAGTAATAGGAGATGAGTAAAGTGAAAGCTGTATCAAAAATCGCAGAGGGCGTCCATGCGTCCACGACTCTTGCCGTTGATTCGCTTGCAAAGCAAATGAAGGAGGACGGCTACGACGTTATACGCTTCGGAACCGGAGAGCCTGATTTCAACACACCGGACAATATAAACATGGCTGCAATTGCCGCCATATGCGACGGAAAGACAAAGTATACTCCGGCAGCGGGAATACCCGCACTGCGCAAGGCGATAGCAAAGCAGCTTCAGGATGACTGCGGGCTTTCATATGACTATACGCAGATCGTAGTCGCAAGCGGTGCAAAGCACAGCGTTTATATTGCGCTCGCAGCAATAACCAACCCCGGAGACGAAATAATCATTCCTGCACCGTTTTGGGTCAGCTATTATGAGATGGTCAAGATGACCGGCGGTGTTCCTGTGATCGTAACGGCAGGGGAGGAGAGCGGCTTTAAAGTCACGGCTTCCCAGATTGAAGCCGCAATAACCGATAAGACCAAGTGCCTCATGCTCAACAGCCCCTCGAATCCCACGGGTATGATCTATTCAAAAGACGAGCTTAAAAGCATTGCGGAAGTCTGCGTAAAGCATGATCTGTACATCCTTGCGGACGAGATATACTACAAGCTCATTTACGACGGAATAGAATTTACAAGCATCGCAAGCCTCGGTGACGAGGTCAAAGAGCGCTGCCTTCTTATAAACGGCGTTTCCAAGTCGTATGCAATGACCGGCTGGCGCATAGGCTACTGCGCCGCAAACAAGCAGCTTGCAAAGATAATGTCCAACTACCTCAGCCATTCGACGGGCGCTCCTTCGACCATAAGCCAGTGGGCGGCGGTCGAGGCGATAAACGGACCGCAGCAGAGCTGTGAGGAAATGCGCAAAGCCTTTGAGGAGCGCAGAGACTATATCGTACAGCGCATGAACTCCATTCCGGGCGTCAGCTGCATTAAGCCGAACGGTGCATTTTACGTTATGATGAACATTGAAAAGCTCATCGGACGCACCCTCGGCGGTAAGCTCATAACGAATGACGACGATTTTGCGGTCGCTTTCCTTGAAAGTGCATACGTTGCAACGGTTCCTTGCTCCGGCTTCGGTATGAAGAACTTTATCCGCTGGTCGTATGCGGCCTCGATGGACAATATCAAAGAGGCGCTTGACAGACTCGAAAAGTTTCTTGCGCAATAAAGAAATAATCACCCCATATTAAACATAGCTTTAAATGGGGTGATAGTAGTGTTTATAACCGTAAAACTCAAAAAACTGATTCTGATAATCGCCGTTTTAGTCGTATTGATCGCAGCAATTATAGTACTTCTTGTCGGCTGCGGCAAGAGCGATACCGCCGAAACCGCCGTACTCGGGAATACAACTGCGACGCTTGTGATAGACCCCGGTCACGGGGGGATCGACGGCGGTGCAGTGTCGGAAAGCGGCGTGAAGGAAAGCGACATAAACCTTGCGATCTCCGATAAAATGGCGTGTCTTGCGGATTTCCTCGGCGTCAGATATGTGAAAACAGTGGAAGCGGACGCTGTGTCCGGCGAAAGCGCCGGATACAGCGAGCATGAAAACCTCGTTTCGAGGGCGAAGATTGTCAATTCGACCGAGAACGCAGTCCTTATAAGCGTTCATCAGAACGAATATCCAAACGAGCTTGTGAAGGGCGCAGAGGTCATGTACGCCGACACGGACGGCAGCAGAAACCTTGCGGAGAGCATGCAGAGCCTGCTCGTGTCGCAGCTTGACCCGGAGAATCGCAGAGTGTTCAGACCCGCTCCGCAGGAGCTGCTTTTGACGAGGAGCATTAACTGCCCCGGCGTGCTGGTGGAATGCGGATTCCTGTCAAACCCCTCCGAGGCCGAAAAGCTTGCAAGCTGGGACTATCAGATGAAAATTGCGGCTATACTCGTGGCATCATATATGAATTTCTCGGCGACTTACTACAACGCATAGGTGATATTATGAAACAAAAGACGGTTTTTTGCTGCACCGAGTGCGGCAACGAAACGCTGAAGTGGAGCGGCAGATGCCCGGTTTGCGGAGCGTGGGACAGCTTTAAAGAGGTTAAGCTTGAAAAAAGCGGCGGCAAAACCGCTGCCGTTCGTTCGGCAAAGGTGCCGAAGCTCATTTCCGAGCTTGACAACGAGGAGGAGCTGCGCTTTTCCACGGGAATAGGCGAGCTTGACCGTGTGCTTGGCGGGGGAGCTGTCAAAGGCTCCATCGTGCTTGTGGGCGGTGCGCCGGGTATAGGCAAGTCAACCTTGCTGCTGCAGCTTTGCGGCTTGGTCGATGAAGGGCAGAAGATACTCTATGTCAGCGGGGAAGAGAGCGAGCGCCAGATTAAAATGCGCGCGCAAAGGCTTGGCGTTGACGGTGGAAAGATATATGTTCTTGCGGAAACCGGGCTGAATGAGGTCCTGTCGGCGGCAGAGCGTTTGGAGCCTGATCTTGTGATAATCGACTCGATCCAAACCATGTTTGACGCCGACGTAAGCTCCGCACCGGGCAGCATAAGCCAGGTCAGAGAGTGTACCATGGCGATCATGCGTCAAACTAAGGACAGGGGCTACACCACCTTCGTTGTCGGACACATAAACAAAGAGGGCAGCATTGCAGGACCAAAGGTGCTTGAACATATGGTCGACTGCGTTCTGTATTTTGAAGGCGAGCGCAGCACCTCGTTCAGAATACTCAGAGCAGGAAAAAACCGTTTCGGCTCGACAAACGAGATCGGCGTATTTGAAATGGCGGACAATGGTCTGAAGGAACTTCAAAATCCGTCTGAGATACTGCTTTCCGGCAGACCCGATGCCGCTCCCGGCACCTGCGTTACCTGCGTTATCGAGGGTTCAAGACCGATACTTGCCGAGATACAGGCTCTTGTGGCTCCGTCTGCATATAACTCAGGGCGGAGAAGCTCAAACGGCATTGATTATAACAGGGCAACGCTGCTGCTTGCCGTACTTGAAAAGCGTGGCGGCATGGCGCTGTCCGGCTGCGACGCCTACATAAACGTCATCGGCGGTCTTGAGCTTGACGAGCCTTCTGCCGACCTCGCAACGGTGCTTGCCATTGCAAGCTCGTTCAGGGACAAGCCTCTCGGCGCCGATCTTGCTGCGGTAGGGGAGGTTGGCTTGTCGGGAGAAGTCAGAAGTATAAATTCTCTCAACATGAGACTGACCGAGATATCCCGTCTCGGATTTAAGCGCTGTGTCATTCCTGCGCATATCAAAGATGATATCAAGGCGCCGCAGGGACTTGAACTGATAGCCGTCAAGGACATCAGAGAAGCCATAAGGCAAACACTGGGCTGATGATCGGTACGATTAAAACACCGCATTTGCCGAAAGGCAGAGTGCGCAATTTAATAATTGGC
Organism: Clostridiales bacterium; assembly: GCA_004556755.1. Taxonomy (GTDB): domain Bacteria; phylum Bacillota; class Clostridia; order Oscillospirales; family Oscillospiraceae; genus F23-B02. Next base: position 76,359 of record SFFW01000002.1, read on the forward strand.
GAAAAGTACGAAAAATTGCTTGAAAATGCCGCAATTAAGCATAATTTTGAGTTGATTTGTTTAAAAAATAATCAGTACTGTGACGAGCGACTGTCCGGACATACGGACCTTGCAGCGGTACACATAGGCGGCAATGAGCTGGTGTGCAGACGGTATTTAAAAAATACCGAGGCTCACAGGCGTTTAAACGAGCTTGGCGTTAATGTTGAATTTGTTGATAATTGCCTTAGCCCGGAGTATCCGGATGATGCATCGCTTAACTTTTGCGTGGTCGGCAGCAAGGTCCTGATGAACCCGAAAACTGCGGATGCACAAACCGTCAAGAAATTAACAAGCGCATTGGCATACTGCAAACAGGGGTACACGAAATGCACAGTGTGCGTCGTGGACGAAAACTCGATAATTACTGAGGACAAGGGTGTTTCGTTATGCGCACGGAATGCCGGGATTGAGGTACTTGAGATTTCAAGCTGCGGAATACTGCTTGACGGATATCCTAATGGCTTTATCGGCGGCGCTTCATTTAAACTTGCACCCGACATACTTGCGTTTACGGGTGCAATAAGCGATACATATATAATGAATGAGATCGAGACATTTCTGAGCGCTCGCAATATAAAAGCCGTGTATTTAAATGATACGCCTGCAATAGATATAGGAAGTGCGATCCCGATAACAGAAGATGTTACCGACACTGTTAGCTTGTAATGCATATGCCAAAAGCAGGCGCTTTTGACGATCAATGAGTGTCAGTTATACATTATAATTGTAATACATATGTAAACTGACCCAAAACCGCTAACCCCCCTAAATTAAACAAAATTTTTATTTTGTTTAATTTTGCGTCTGCGTTTTGAGCGTATATGTTTAGAGTTTACGGGCTTATGCCCTGCTGTGCGGGTTTAGGACAAAGGAGATTTGAATGGATTACAGAGATGAAGCTCCCGAAATAATCAGAGGTTTCTTGACATATCACGAGACTATCAAAGGTCATTCACGAAAGACCGTAGACGAATATTATCTCGATCTTAGGACCTTCTTCAGATTTATTAAGATCCACCGCAATCTTGTGCCTCGCGACACCGAGCTTGACGAGATCTCGATTTCCGATATTGACCTTGCCTTTGTCAAATCCGTCACCGTTTCCGAGGCTTATGACTATTTGAGTTTTCTTGCCCGTGACCGTGTTAAAAATCAACGCAGCCACGAGCTTGACTACGGTACCAAAGCAAGCACCAGAGCGAGAAAGGTTTCTACGCTCAGAAGCTTCTATAAGTATTTGAATGTCAAGGCAAAGCTCATAGACGACAACCCTCTGAAAGACCTTGACGTCCCCAAAATCCCCGCTACCCTTCCCCGCTATCTCACGCTTGAGGAAGCGCAGGCTCTCCTGCGCTCGGTCGACGGAAAAAACAAAGAACGTGACTACTGCATTCTTTGCATTTTCCTGAACTGCGGGTTGCGTATTTCGGAGATCGTAGCGCTTAATCTTCAGGACGTGCGAAGCGATTCGCTCAGAGTATTCGGCAAAGGCAGCAAAGAACGCATCCTCTACCTAAACGACGCAACGGCGGCCGCCATAAACGACTACCTTGCCGTCAGAAAGAACATTGCTGCGGTTGACAGGAATGCGCTGTTTCTCTCGAACAGGCGCACGAGGATCACACGGGAGACCGTACACAGCATGGTAAAAAAGTCGCTTTTAAAAGCCGGACTTGACGCCGACAAGTATTCCTCTCATAAGCTGCGGCACACCGCCGCCACGCTGATGCTCAAAAACGGAGTTGACGTCAGGACGCTTCAGGAGCTGCTTGGGCATGAGAATCTGAACACGACTCAGATATACACTCACGTTGACAATTCGGAGCTTCGTACCGCTGCAATGGCAAATCCCTTGGGCAGCTTTGATCCGGATAAGAAAGATGAATAAATGAAAAAAGCCTTGGAAATACAACGTATTTCCAAGGCTTTAAGCTTATTTTCGGCTGCCCATTCTGTTCTTGAGCTGAGATATGAGCGAATCGTTGGTGACCTGTATACTGTTTAGAACTGCGGCACACGCCAAAACCATGTCGATAAACGCAATAAACCACAGTGTTGCGTATCCTAAGAGAGCGAGTATCACAAGCACGAGCTTCAGCAGCACGATTGCGATGAGATTCGCTTTCTGAATTTCGCAGACCCGTTTGGATGCCGTATACGCAACGGGCAGGCCGAAAACGCCGACGCTGCTCATGCGCATATCCGCACCGTCGTCATCCCCTACCCTTGCGTCTATATCGGCCGAGGAGTGGAATTCACCGTTTTCGGCGGACACATACATGAGCTTTTCGCCATCGTCAAGCGAAGTTTTGATCTCTTCAAGTATCTCGGCTTTCTTTTCGGAGGTGCAGCCGTAATGGAATTCGTCCGCTCCTACGGTTTCGGCAAAATCAGCGGTGGCGCCTTCGGAGTCGTCGGACAGCAAAACGGTCCTGATCCCGCCGAATTCCTTGAGGTCCGACACGACCGCCTGAGCGTATGGGTTGACGTTTTCCTTAAAGCAGATGCGCCCTGCGTACTTGTTGGCGACCGCCATGTAAAACGTAAAGCCGCCTCTCACGTCCTTTTCAGGAATGGCGATATTCCGTGCATCGAAAACGTCCTTTGTCATAATGCAAAGCGGAACACCGTGGATCGTGACCTCCATACCGCAGCCGGGAATATCGTTCGACTTCTCAATGTACTGAGGCATTACGGTACCCTTGTAGGCGGCAAGTATGGGTACTGCGATACGGAGCTGCGAATTATACGCAACGTACGCTGCAAGCGCTTTAAATGTGCCGTTATCGAGTATCGGAGAGCTGATCGAAGCAAGCTTCGGGCAAGCGTCCGCAAAGACCTCGTCCTTGTCGAAAGCGGCGGCGGTCACATGAGAAAGATTCTCAAGCACCTCGGAGTTCTTAACCAGAACGCCGTGAGACGCAGCCAGTGCCAGCCCCGTTTCCGCAGACAACGGAAATGAGATGAGCGCCGACGCCGGAGCCGCAGCGAGGATCAGCATAAGGCCACGCCTTATCGACATCACATAGGTCATCTCGGTAATAAGGGGCATAAGCACTGCATAAATGAGCGCAACGAGCAGCGCCGCCTTCAGCAGCATATCCATGATCGGTGCGGTTTTGGTCAAAACAGAGCTTTTAAGTGCGGTAGGCTTCGAGACGATCTCACGGAAAGCTTCTGCGGTGTCGGAACCATCGTCGGGAATGAAAGAGAATATCTCTTTCCTGCTGCGATACATTGCGTAGCCCAGCAATAGGCTGCCGAGCTGGTACATGATTATAAGCAGACAGGCTTCATTTGCACATCCGGCTGCAAAGCCGACAACAGCGACAAAAATTAGAATGATATTGTAATTGAAGTAGTCCTTCTCCCCTATTGCCGCTGCTGCGTTCAAGACCAAATCGAAGCCGGCAATTAGAGCCGCTGCGACGGAAAGAACAACAAAGGTGAAAGCCGTGACGTTCAGCGTATTGGCAAGTATCAGCAACGCTGCTGCAGCTAAGATGCGGACAATTTTGATAATGTCAATAGCATCCTTTATTCCGGTGTCTTTAACGGGTATGCTGCTCATGGGCAAACCTCCATTTTATCTGTGAGGAGTATAGGTTCAAGCCTTTCCGTCACAACCGAGAACGTCAACGATCTTGTGCGCAACCATGTCCTTTATGGCGGCTCTTGCGGGCTTGAGATACTGACGGGGGTCAAAGTGATCGGGATGATCATTGAAATACTTGCGGATGGACGCAGTCATTGCAAGGCGAAGGTCGGAGTCGATGTTTATCTTGCAGACCGCCATTGATGCAGCTTTGCGGAGCTGATCTTCCGGAACGCCGATCGCACCGGGCATGTTGCCGCCGTTTTCGTTGATGATCCTGACAAACTCCTGAGGTACGGAGGATGAGCCGTGAAGCACTATCGGGAATCCGGGCAGACGGCGCTCGACATCCTCAAGAATATCAAAGCGGAGCTTGGGATCGGTGCCGGGCTTGAACTTGTACGCACCGTGAGAGGTGCCGATCGCAATTGCGAGGGAGTCGCAGCCGGTGCGCTCCACAAACTCCTGAACGTCTTCGGGACGGGTGTAGGAGGAGTCCTCTGCGCTGACCTTGACCTCGTCCTCGATTCCGGCAAGCGTTCCCAGCTCTGCCTCGACGACGACACCGTGGTCGTGTGCATACTCGACGACCTGACGGGTAAGAGCGATGTTGTCCTCAAACGACTTCGAGGAAGCGTCGATCATAACGGAGGTAAAGCCGCCGTCGATGCAGGACTTACAAAGCTCAAAGCTGTCGCCGTGGTCAAGATGAAGCGCAATGGGCAGACCTGTTTCGATAACAGCAGCCTCCACCAGCTTCATAAGATAGGTGTGATTTGCATAGGCACGGGCGCCCTTGGACACCTGAAGGATGAGCGGTGCATTGAGCTCTGCTGCAGCTTCGGTGATGCCCTGAACGATTTCCATGTTGTTGACGTTGAAAGCTCCTATGGCGTAACCGCCCTTATACGCTTTCTCAAACATTTCGGTTGTGGTAACCAGTGGCATTTGATCATCTCCTGTTAAAAAATAAATATACAGTTTTTCTTTATATATATTTATTATAATACGAATTTGTGTTATAATCAACCATAACAAAACAACGGAGGCGATCTTTTGGATAAAAATTTCGATTCCCGACTCGTCGGAGCCTGCATACTCGGTCAATCCGGCGGTCCCACATCTGTTATTAACGCCAGCGCATACGGCATTATCAAAACCGCACTTGAATGTGACTGTATCACGAAGGTCTATGGGGCGGCATACGGCATTAAGGGCGTACTTAATGACGAACTTTACGACATGGGCGAAGAGGACGAATATGAACTCAAGCTCCTTCTTAACACGCCGTCGTCGGAGCTTGGCTCCTGCCGCTATAAGATCAAGGACTACAAAGAGGATGACACGGAGTATAAGCGCATACTCGAAATCTTTAAAAAGTACGACGTTCGCTACTTTTTCTATAACGGTGGCAACGATTCTATGGATACCTGCAACAAGATAAGCAGCTATCTTGAAAACGTGGGATACGAGTGCCGCGTTATAGGCGTTCCGAAGACCATTGACAACGACCTGTTTGGCACGGATCATTGCCCCGGCTTCGGCAGCGCCGCAAAATTCATCGCCACCTCCTGTATGGAGATAGACAAGGACACCGATGTTTACGACAACGAAATGGCGACGATAGTTGAGATAATGGGCAGACACGCCGGCTGGCTCACCGCCTCCGCTGCGCTTGCGACCGAGTACGGTCACGGTTGCGGCCCCGATCTCATCTACCTGCCCGAACGTGATTTTGACCTCGATGCCTTTACCGAGGATGTCGAAAAGGTGCTGAAAAACAAGCACAATGTGCTTGTTGCGGTCTCTGAGGGGCTGCACTACTCCGACGGCTCCTTTGTTTCCGAGGCGCAGAAATCGGGAACCGACGGCTTCGGCCACGCTCAGCTCGGCGGTCTTGCGACTCGCCTTGCGGATTACCTCAAGGATCGGCTGAAGCTCAAGAAGGTCCGTGCCATCGAGCTCAGCTTGCTTCAGCGCAGCGCAGCGCATATAGCGTCCGCCGTGGATATTGACGAGGCCTTTGCCGTCGGCAAATTTGCCGTCGAGCAGGCAGTCTTGGGAAAGAGCGGTCAAATGGTCGCTCTGGAGCGGGATGACACCGCTGGGCTTTATCGCTGCTACCCCACCCTGATCTCATTAAACAGCGTTGCAAACTATGAGAAAAAGGTTCCGCTTGAGTGGATAACGGAGGACGGAAACTATGTGACCTCGGATTTCATAAACTATGTGCTTCCCCTTATTCAGGGAGAACCCAAGGTACCGAGAGAAAACTCGCTTCCGAGGTATGCGCGTCTCAAAAAGGTTCGCACCAAGATATAACGAAAAAATCCGTGACGAATTGTCGTCACGGATTTTTTGCGCACTTTACTTGTCAAATGCCGGGTTTGTAATATAGTAATTCTTTTCGTCAAGCTTCTCAAGCGTTCTTCGCAGCCCTTCGCCGAAGCGCTGATAGTGTACGATCTCCCGCTCACGAAGGAAACGTATCACGTTATTGACGTCAGGGTCATCAGAGAGACGGAGAATGTTGTCGTAAGTCTTTCTTGCCTTCTGCTCTGCCGCCATATCCTCGCTCAGGTCGGCAATTACATCGCCGGACACCTGCATAGTTGCGGCAGTCCACGGTGTTCCGGATGCAAACTGCGGATATACACCTGCCGTGTGGTCTACAAAATAGGCATCAAAGCCGGACTTTTTGATCTCCTCCGGCGTCATCTTTCTTGTGAGCTGGTGGACTATTGCGCCGATCATCTCAAGGTGTCCCAGCTCCTCGGTGCCTATATCGGTAAGCAGCCCCTTAAGCTCCGGGTACGGCATGCTGTAGCGCTGACTCAGATATCGCAGCGATGCGCCGAGTTCACCGTCGGGACCGCCGTATTGTGAGACAATGAATTTCGCAAGCGCCGGATTCGGGTTTGCGATTTTTACCGGGTATTGCAGCTTTTTCTCATATACAAACATATTTAGCCCTCCATACCCGCTTTATAGTCCCACGGCCACGGGTTTTTGAGCCATGTATATGACTTGCACTGACTTACGTCACAGCGGCTTACGGGACCGTACTGCGTGGTGTACCTTTCCCTTGCCTCCTGAGCAAGGGCGCAAACGCTTTTGTACATCTCAAAGGCTTCCTGGTCGCTTGAGTGGGTGTCGAGGTACAGTGCAAGCTCCTGCTCGACAAAGTCAAGCGCCATCAGCTCACCGAGTGGAGTGCCGGCAAGATCGCCTGTGTTGACCATATTCATAAAGGGCAGGTCAAGTCCGGGGAAAAGAGTGCCTCTTGATAACGCCTCGCCCGTCTTGTATGACGGCTTTACGCTTTCCTGAAGCGGCACATATGCCATCGCAAGCGGCGAGCATTCGGACAATGAACCCTGCTTATAGTTGCATTTATTGTTCACGCTTGTGGATTCCTCCTTTGCACAACATAATATGCGCATCGAGGTAAAGATGTGAAAAAGCCACCCATTGGGTGGCTTTTTCGCATTGTCAGCGTATCATTTCCTTAAATTCTTCTTCGCTTATGACCTTGACGCCAAGCTCGTTTGCCTTTGTTAGCTTAGAGCCTGCGTTTTCTCCGGCAAGCACGATGCCGGTCTTTTTCGAGACCGAGGAAGAAACCTTGCCTCCCATGCGCTCGATGATCGCCGAAGCCTCGCTCCTTGTAAACTCACTGAGTTCACCCGTGAGCACAAAGGTGACGCCAGCAAACCGGGTATCGGAGGGGGTCTCCTTGCTCTCAAACGACACTCCCGCATTCCGCAGAAGCTCAATCTGGTGCTTGGACTGAGGCAGAGAGAACCATTCGATTATATAGTCTGCGGTGATTTCGCCTATGTCGGGAACCGACAACAGCTCTGCCTTATCTGCTGCGATGAGCTTATCCAATGTGCCGAAATGAGCAGCAAGCGTTTTCGCCGCCTTTTGACCCACCTGACGTATGCCGAAGGCGCACAGGAGTCGGGCAAGTCCGGCATCCTTACTTTTGCCAAGCGCTGCAATCAGCTTCTCCGCAGATCTTTTGCCGAAGCGGTCAAGTCCTTCAAGGTCGGATGCGTTCATATAGTAAAGCTCCGCAGGGCTGTTTGCCAGTCCTGCCGCAATGAGCAGTTCGCACACCGAGATGCCGAGTCCGTCAATGTCCATGGCTTCCTTGGAGGAAAAATGAGCAAGGTTTCTAAGTCGCTGAGCGGGACATTCTGGGCTGGTGCATCTTATGGCTGCACCGTCTTCGTCACGCATAACGGGAGCGCCGCATTCAGGGCAGTGATCGGGCATACGGTACGGGACTGAGTTTTCAGGGCGCTTTGTCTTGTTCACCGAGAGAACTTCGGGGATGATCTCCCCTGCCTTTTGCACAAGCACGGTGTCACCTATGCGTATGTCGAGACGCTCGATATTATCGGCATTGTGGAGCGTTGCATTTGTGACCGTGGTTCCGGCAAGACGTACCGGCTCAATGACGGCCTTCGGCGTCAGAACGCCCGTCCTTCCTACCTGCACCACTATGTCAATGACACGGCTCTCTTTCTTTTCGGGTGGATACTTGTATGCAACCGCCCACCTCGGGGCCTTTGCGGTACTGCCGAGCGCCGCACGCTGAGGAAGGGAGTCGATTTTTATAACGGCTCCGTCGATGTCGTATGCAAATTCGTCCCGATGCTCTCCGATCCACGAAATGCGCTCACAGCAGCCGTCGATGCTTTCATAGACCTTGTACGGCACAACGGGAAAACCCATGTGCTTCATGGCGTCAAGAGTCTTGGCGTGACTGTCAAAGTCGGGGTCGGAGCTATATTGCATATTAAAGCACACGATGTCAAGCTTCCTTGAAGCGGCGATTTTCGGGTCAAGCTGACGAATAGACCCCGCCGCTGCGTTTCTGGGGTTTGCAAGCAGCGGTTCGCCGTTTATCTCACGCTCGGCGTTAAGCTCCTTAAACACCGCCTTGGACATATACACCTCTCCTCTGACGATGAGCCGTTCGGGAGCGTCGGTAAGTCTGAGCGGGAGACTTCTTACGGTGCGCAGATTTTCGGTGACATCCTCGCCTATAAGTCCGTTTCCCCGTGTTGCGCCACGGACAAAGACCCCGTTTTCGTATTCGAGAGACATCGACAGACCGTCGATCTTCGGCTCAACGCAGTAGCGGTGCCTTTCTTCGATCGAAGAATCCATGCGCTGACCGAAGGAATACAGCTCGTCAAAGGAAAAAACGTCGGTGAGGCTCTCAAGCGGCACCTCGTGCCTGACCTGAGAAAACTCCTTCAGTGCCTCGCCGCCGACCCGCTGCGTGGGCGAGTCGGGAGTGATGAGTTCGGGATGCTCGGCTTCAAGCTTCTTGAGCTTCTGCATCAACATATCATATTCGTAGTCGGAGATGACGGGTGCATCCTCGACATAGTACAGCCTGTTGTGGTATTCAAGCTCCCTTCTCAGAGCAATTATTTCCTTTTGTACGTCCATAATTATTTCTCCACATTAAAGTATGTTTCGGGAACCTTTCCGACTATTACAGTGTCCGCAACAAGGACCTCGGTGAGAACGGTCGCACTTTCCGTTCCCCACGGTATCAGCACGTCAACGTCGATAACGACTTCAAGGTAAAGACGGTAATTGGTCTGATTTATACCGCACGCCTCGACCTTGCTTTTGAAATCGACTCTCGATGATGTGAGCATACTTATCTCAACGCTGACGTCGGGGCCCTTGCCCATCAGCAGGTTTGACCCCAAGAGACTGCCGAGCGGGATTTTTACGATCATAGGATCGGTGTCGGTCGATTCTATCACCATGTTGAGTATTTGCGAGGATAATTCGTTTATATGTGCCATGTTTCCGGAGATTGCGGTCACATTGCCGTTGCCGTCACGCTCAAAGTGTACGAAATATTCAAGATCGTAGGCATCGGGATCGATCAGGTCACACACGACCTTGTTGACCGTTGCCGTGACCATATCGGCGGCGTCGGAGACCGCTATCTGCGTTGAGAGGTTTTTCAGTTGGTATGTACCGACCAGCAGCGCCGCAAGCAGGGCTGCGGCAAAAAAGAGCAGCGGAAGCCTTGAGCTGCGTCTGCGCCTGTAATGCATGAGACCACCCCATGCATTATATGCAGGTTCATTCCATCATTTCACTGACTGCCATCATTATGCCCAGCTTGCCGGATTCATAGGTGATGCCGCCCTGCATATAGGCGATATACGGCTCCTTCATGGGACCATCGGCAGACAGCTCTATGGAGGACCCCTGAACGAAGGCTCCGGCAGCCATTATTACGGGACAGTCGTAGCCGGGCATCTGCCAAGGCTCCGGCGTAACATATGAATCGACGGGCGCTCCGCTCTGAATACCACGGCAGAATCGCTTCATGTTTTCGGCGCTGCCGAGGGTGAGCATTTGAATTATGTCATAGCGCTTTTCGTCCGCAGCGGGCGATGCGGCAAATCCGAGACGAGACATCATCGAAGCGCAGAATGCAGCGGTTTTCAGAGCTTGTGCAACGACGTGGGGTGCAATGAAAAGTCCCTGAAACAGCATCCTGTTGTTACCGAGACTTGCTCCGCACTCCCCTCCTATTCCGGGAGTGGTCAGACGCATTGCAGCTCTGTTCACAAGCTCCTTTTTGCCGACAACATAGCCGCCGGTGGGGGCAAGACCGCCGCCGGGGTTCTTTATAAGCGACCCTGCCATGAGGTCAACGCCGAAATCGGTGGGTTCGGTAAGAGCCGTGAACTCCCCATAGCAGTTGTCGACCATGACGTTTACAGTGGAATCAACGGATTTTACAAGGCTGCATATCTCCCCTATTTCCTCCGGGGAAAGTGAGCGCCTGTTTTCGTATCCTCTTGAGCGCTGTATCAAAACGGCACGAACGCTCTTGTCGGACAGAGCTGCTTTGATGGCAGGAAGATCGGGAGAGCCGTCCTTCAGGTCAACCTGAGCATAATTTATTCCATAGAATTTAAGCGATCCGTGGCAGTCGCCGCTTATACCGATCGCATTTCTCAAGGTGTCATACGGCAGTCCGGTAACGGACAGCAGCGTGTCGCCGGGGGCGAGCATTGAAAAGAGAGCAGTGGAAAGTGCGTGGGTGCCGTTAACGAAGCCTATGCGCACGAGTGCGGCTTCGGTGTCAAATATTTCCGCATACACTTTGTCGAGGGTCTCTCTGCCGAGGTCGTCGTATCCGTAACCGGTGGTACCCGCAAAGCAGGATTCGGACACTCGGTTGTTCTGAAATGCGGACATGACCTTCATCGTGTTCTGCTGGGCGGTCTTGTCGATATCCGCAAAGACCCCGGCAAGCTCAAGCTCAGAGCTTTTGGCCATTTCATAGACTTCCGGCTTTATATCCTGTATCTTCATAATTAAAGCTCCATAACTATTTCTTTAAAGTATCTGCCCCGCTCGGCGAAATTTTTGAACATATCGAAAGCGGCACAGGCGGGAGAAAGCAGCACAATGTCTCCCGAAACGGCGTTTTCCGATGCGGCGACGACGGTCTTTCTAAAGTCGTCAAATTTGCGCATCTCAAGGGAGCCGTCGTAATATTTCGAGGCTTTGACCGCCGCTTCTATCTTGTCGGAGGTGTCGCCGCAGAGGTACAGGGCTTTGGCGTGCAGACATATTTCGTCGCCCAGACCGTCAAACGGGATGTGCTTGTCGTAGCCGCCGGCAATGAGGATAGGCTTTGTTTTTAGAGCGTGAAGTCCGGCGGCGGTCCTTGTGGGACTGGTGCCGATGGAGTCGTTTATATAGATGACTCCCTTAAGCTCACGCACACGCTCAAGGCGATGCTCGACGCCCGCAAAGCTTTTGGCAACGCTGCGGCAGACCTCATCCGATACGATGCCGTCGGTTGCGGCAAACGCCGCCATGTAGTTTTCAAGGTTGTGGGTTCCGGGCAGAAGAATGTCGCCGCTCTTCATTATGACGTTTTCCTTGCCGTCTCGTACACGAATGACGGCACCGTCAAGCGAATATACTCCGTTTTCGGGCTTACGCTGTCTGCTGAAAAAGCGAAGCTTTGACGCCGCTTTTGCGGCATAGTACTCCGAAAACTCGTTGTCGAGGTTCAAAACAAGTGCATCGGAGGGCTGCTGACCGAGAAATATGGAGCTTTTTGCGTCGATATAATCCTGATAATCAAGGTGCTTATCGAGGTGATTGGGCGAGACGTTGGTGATAACGGCAACGTTCGGTCTGCAAGTCATGCTGTGGAGCTGGAACGAACTAAGCTCCAGCACGGCAAAATCCTCCGAACTCATGCCGTCAACATCGCAAAGCAAGGGCTTTCCGATGTTTCCGCCGAGATGTACGGTATAACCCTGAGCCTTCAAAAGCTCGGAAATGACGGTCGTGGTCGTCGTCTTACCGTCGCTCCCCGTGACTGCGACTATGCGGCATGGACAGAGCCTGAAAAACAGCTCCATCTCGGAGGTGATAACGGCTCCCGCCTCCCTTGCGGCGACAAGGTGAGGATCAAAGGGCATTAGCCCGGGGGTGCGGAAGATCAGATCGAAGTCAAGCGCTTCAAGGTAATCCTCGCCAAGCATAAACTTGCAGCCAAGCTTTTTTAGCCGTGTATAGTCCTCTCCGAGGGCTTCCTCGCTGCGTTTGTCGCAGGCGGTAACATTGCACCCGCTCCGAAGAAGCGCATCAATAAGCGGAAGATTGCTGACACCGATGCCGATAACACCGATGCGCTTATCCCGCAATGTATCGAAATATTCCGAAAGCGTCATAATTAGCCTCCCATAAGCTTTACCGCAGGGCAAATGCCACTATTTGCAGTCTTTATATTATATCTCCATCGAGCCTTAAAAACAAGAAAATTCTATTGACTTGAGGGACGGCAATGTATAAAATAAAGCGGTGAGTGGGCCGAACGGTCGCGGGCATAAGGCGAAAGCCTGTGCGTGAGGAAAGTCCGGGCTCCGCAGGGCAAGGATAACGGGTAACGCCCGCCAGGGGTGACCCTCGGACAAGTGCAACAGAAATATACCGCCGAGCAATCGGTAAGGGTGGAAAAGTGAGGTAAACTCTATCCGGAGCAACACCGTGGGAGGACACGATGATCGGCCCGATCGTCCTCGGGAGGTGGCTGAAGCCCGTCGGCAACGATGGGTTTAGATAGATGACCGTTTAAGACAGAACCCGGCTTACAGACTCACTCGCATTAAAAGAAAGCACCGCTCAGTGGGTGCGCGCAAGTGTTATTTGAAGATCGGCATAGTCGAGCAATCGGCTATGCCGTTTCTTCTTGCTCATTTTCGTCCGGTGCGCCAGCGTCCTGCTCATCGTCCAGCCATTCGTCCGGGATTTCCACATCACCGAGGAAGTTATAGTATATCCGTATGTGTTGGATCCGGTGACCGGCATCGTCTTTTGTGGCCTTGTAGACTACGATTTTCTCAATGAATTCATGTACGATGGTCGCATTGAGCTCGGTGATCTCGGTGTATTTCTGCACTTGCCGCAGGAAGGATGCGATGTTCTCGGTCATCTCCATCTCTGCGTCTATGTACGTGTTGAGCTCGTCAATGCGAGCTTCCAGCTCACGCTGCTCTGCCTCATAGCTCGCAGCCATCTTTGCATACCGTTCATCGGATATTTTCCCGCTGATGTTGTCCTCGTACAGCCGTTGAATGATCGTGTCCAGCTTTTCTGTGCGATCCTTTGCCTGCTCCAGCTCACGTCTGCTCTCCCGCAGGGCCCGGCCTCGCTCTGCCTTTTGTCGCTGCGTAATGGTGGCGACGAATTCAGCCTCGCACTCTTTGGCATACTTGAATATCCGCTGTATCTGCTGCAGTACGATCTGCTCGATCACAACATTCCGTATTTGATGGGATGTGCAGTTTCCGGTTTTCTTCCGGTATGTGGCACAGGTGAAGTATTCCTTGTCGTGCGTCCAGCCCTGCGCTCGTACCTGATACATCTTTGCACCACAGTCACCACAGTACAACAGTCCTGCCAGCATACCCATATCTCCGAGGGACGCACGTCTGCGCCGATTCTTTCGGATTTCCTGTACGATCCGGTATGTTTCCTCGCTGACAATCGCCTCATGAGTGCCCTGTATAACCAGCCACTCAGAAGGATCATTTTGTACCTTTTTCTTTTGCTTGAAGGATTTTCTACGGGATCGGAAGTTGACCGTATTGCCGATGTATTCTTCCCGTTCCAGAATGTGTGCCACGGTGGATTGCCTCCATGAATACGGATCATCATAGCTCTGCCTTGCCGGAAGTGTCATGCCTCGTTCGGCGGCAAGTGACACTGGATTTTTGATCTGCCTGCGGGTAAGCTCATTGGCGATCTGCGTCGGGCCGTATCCGGCTACGCACAAGTCGAAGATTTCTTTGACTACCGGCCCCGCTATCGGGTCGACGATCCAGCGGTTTTTATCATTGGCGTCCTTCATATAGCCGTATGGCGGATTGGTCGTCAGAGGCTTGCCAGCTTCGCCCTTGGCCTTGAACACGGCGCGTATCTTCTTGCTGGTGTCCTTGGCATACCATTCGTTAATGATGTTCAGGAAGGGCGTAAAATCGCTGTCCTGCTGGTTCGAACTGTCCACTCCGCTGTTGATCGCTATGAACTCTGCCGAGTCTGCTCATGTCCTTGACGATGATGGTGCCGATCTTACCGGCCTCCATATCTGCGATCAGGCGCTGGAAGTCCGGCCTGTCGAAGTTCGTTCCGCTCCAGCCGTCATCTACATAGAATTGCGTGTTTCTGAAGCCGTTGTCATCTGCGTACTTTTGCAGGATCGTTTTCTGATTGCGGATGCTGTTACTATCTCCCTGCAGCTCGTCGTCACGGGAAAGTCTGCAATATAGCGCTGTAAACTTGTCATTGTCTTGAATTAACTGTCTTGCTGTCATTTCAATACTCCTTTCCGACAGCCTTCAAGCGGCAAAGGAGATAATACCAGAGACGCTTGCAGAAGTCTAACTAAATATTGTT